>CAYWZB010000029.1:0-11852 GCA_964462775.1 uncultured Oscillospiraceae bacterium | reverse complement strand
ACTACCATGCAGCAATCCCACCCGGAATACCTTCTGGAAGGGGGCTATGACAAGGGCACCTTCCGGCAGTATCTGCGCTATCACTTCTATCTGTGCGAAAAGCCGGAATGTCTGGGACAATCACCTGTTCTTTGTGGGGCAGTGGTAAGCTTTCCTGCCGGAGGGGCTTACCGCAGCACCAGCTCGCCGTTTTCCGCATCCACGGTGACGGTCTGGCCGGGCACTACATCGCCACGCAGCAGCCGCTTGCTGAGCATGGTCTCCACGGTGTGCTGCACATACCGGCGCAGGGGACGGGCACCGTACTCGGGATCATAGGCGGCATCCACAATGGCCAGCTTGGCCTGCGGTGTCAGCTCCACACGGATCTGCTGGCTTTCCAGACGGCTGTTGAGCTTGGCAATTTGCAGATCGATGATGCTGGTGACATTTTCCCGGGTCAGGGGCTTGTAGAACACAATCTCGTCCAGCCGGTTCAAAAACTCCGGCCGGAAGGAGCGGCGCAGCAGCGCCTGCACCTGCTCCCGGGCACTTTCCTGAATGGTGCCATCGGCGTTGATGCCGCCCAGCAGATACTCCGAGCCAAGGTTGGAGGTCAGGATCAGGATGGTGTTCTTGAAGTCCACCGTCCGCCCCTGAGAGTCAGTAATCCGGCCGTCATCCAGCACCTGCAGCAGGATATTGAACACATCCGGGTGCGCCTTCTCCACCTCGTCAAAGAGCACCACGGAGTAGGGCTTCCGGCGGACGGCCTCCGTCAGCTGGCCGCCTTCTTCATAGCCCACATATCCCGGAGGCGCACCAATCAGACGGGAGACGGAGAATTTCTCCATATATTCCGACATATCAATGCGGATCAGGTTGTTTTCATCGTCGAACAGTGCCTGCGCCAATGCCTTGGCTAGCTCTGTCTTGCCCACGCCGGTGGGACCCAGGAACAGGAACGAGCCGATGGGGCGGTTAGGATCCTGAATGCCCGCCCGACTGCGCTGGATGGCTTCGGTGACTGCCTGAACCGCTTCGTCCTGTCCCACCACCCGTTTGCGGAGGGGCTCATCCAGGGTCAGCAGCTTCTCCCGCTCCCCCTGCATCAGCCGGGACACCGGGATTCCTGTCCAGCGCTGGACGATCCGGGCGATCTCCTCTTCCGTCACCCGATCCCGGAGGAAGGTAGTCTCCTTTGCTCTCTGGGCACGGCGCTCCTCTTCCTCCAGCTGCCGCTGGGCTTCCGGCAGACGGCCGTATTTCAGCTCCGCCGCCTTTTCCAGATCATAGCGCTGCTCAGCGCTTTCGATTTGTCGATTCAGATCCTCAATGGTCTCCCGCAGCTGCTGCAGCCGGCCAATGGCGTTCTTTTCGTTCTCCCACTGGGCTTTCATGGCGTTGTAGCTGTCCCGCTCCTCCGCCAGTTCCTTCTGCAGCTCTGCCAGACGCCCCTTGCTCATGGCGTCCTCTTCCTTTTTCAGTGCCGCTTCCTCAATTTCCAGCTGGATGATTTTCCGGGATACCGCATCCAGCTCTGCCGGGCTGGAATCCATTTCCGTGCGAATCTGGGCACAGGCTTCGTCCACCAGGTCAATGGCCTTATCCGGCAGGAACCGGTCGGTGATATACCGATGGGACAGGGTGGCCGCGGCAATGAGGGCAGGGTCTGCGATCTTCACGCCGTGGTAGACCTCGTAGCGCTCCTTCAGGCCACGCAAAATGGCAATGGTATCCTCCACCGTCGGCTCATCCACCTGCACCGGCTGGAACCGCCGCTCCAAAGCGGCATCCTTCTCAATATACTGCCGGTACTCGTCCAGCGTGGTGGCGCCGATGCAGTGCAGCTCGCCCCGTGCCAGCATGGGCTTAAGCAGATTGCCCGCATCCATGCTGCCCTCGGTCTTGCCGGCACCGACAATGGTATGCAGCTCATCGATGAACAGGATGATCCGGCCGTCGGAGTCCTTGACCTCCTGCAGCACAGCCTTCAACCGCTCCTCAAATTCGCCACGGTATTTGGCACCGGCGATCAGCGCACCCATATCCAGTGAGAAGATGGTCTTGTCCTGCAGGTTCTTGGGCACGTCATTTTTCACAATCCGCTGCGCCAGCCCTTCGGCAATGGCGGTCTTACCAACACCCGGCTCGCCAATGAGGACGGGGTTGTTCTTGGTCTTTCGGGAGAGAATGCGGATCACATTACGGATTTCCTCGTCCCGGCCGATGACGGGATCCATCTTCTGCTCCCGGGCACGCTTGACAAGATCCGTGCCGTACTTTTCCAGTGCATCGTAGGTGCCCTCCGGGCTGTCGGAGGTGACACGCTGGTTGCCCCGGACGGTTTGCAGGGCTTTGAGTACCCCTTCCTTGGTAATCCGGTAGGTTTGCAGCAGCTCCTTCACCCCTCCCTGGGCGGTTTCCACCAGTCCCAGAAGCAGGTGCTCCACGGAGACAAACTCATCGTGCATGGCTTTGGCTTCCTGCTCCGCCTGATTCAGCGAAGCGTCGGTGTCGGCGGTGATATAGAACCGATCCGCCTCCCGGCTGACCTTGACGGAGGGGATCTTCCGCAGCTGCGCCTTGGCGGCGGCTTCCAGACTCTCCACCGTCACATCCATTTTCCGCAGGAGCTGGGGGATCAGCCCACCCTCCTGCTGCAGCAGTGCCAGCAGCAGGTGCACCTGCTCCATTTGCTGATGACCGTTGCTTACGGCCATATCCTTTGCGCTCTGGATCGCTTCCAGAGACTTCTGGGTATAGTGATTGAAGTCCATAGCGTTCCTTCCTTTCGTTTTTAGCACTCTCACAGGCAGAGTGCTAATCCATTTATCTTCACTATACTCCATTTTTCCAAAAAGTCAATACTTCCAACCCAGTTGGTACAAAAAGTTCACATTTGGCATTGTGCCCAAAAAGGTCTGCCCGGGTTTTACGCGCTTAATACTTATTTAACAATTTACGACTTATTTATTTAACACCCCGGCGGTATACTTTAATTGTGATCTGAATGAACTTTCTATTTCATTTTCTTACCTCTCTTTTCTCTGAAAAATCCCCGATTCGGTCTGGTCAACCGAATCGGGGATTTTTCCTTTTAATTTTGGCACGCCAGCCGGTATCCCGGGCCGCTTTCCGGCAGCAGGGAAATTTCCAGAGAAGGATCATTATAGCAGATGGTCTGCTCTTTGCTCCAGATGCTGCTGATTCCTGCCAGACGCAGGGACTGGAGCTGCTGGGGATCCAGCGCATCCGACACATAGGTGTTCACAGCCTGCAGCAAAATCTGACCGCAGCCTAGCTCCCGGCTGTAGCACAGCAGCATGGAGGCCGCCGTTTTGCTCATGCCGTCCTCCGGGTCAACGAAGCAGCTGACGATCCGGCCGTCGGCATAGGCGTAATACCGCCACTGATCCTGCTCCGTCAGGGGGAAGCTACGCAGGGAAACCATGCTCAGCTGCCCCGGATAGCGGATCTCGGCAGGCATATACACGTCCACCCCCTGGGCATCGTACAGATTCAGAGAATACACCGTGCCACGGCAATCCAGGTTCCGGGTAAAGCCGTCACGGCTCACCAGATAGCCGTTGGTAAAGCCCTGAGCGGTCAGCCGCTGCGCCAGTGCGTCAATGCGGAAAGCATTGACCATCCAGCCAAAGTCCAGCACCATCTCGATCTCATTTTCCCGGCAAAATTCCAGGTACTCCTGAGACAGGAACAACGTCACCTGATTATTCTCCTCCAGCCGCAGCTGAATGTGATCCGGGTTGGAGACGAAGAAGGCCACATCGCTGACCCACTTCCCGGCTTCCGGCTCCGTGGTGGGGTCATAAAGCGCCGCTTCCCCATCCGCTCCGCTGCGGAACAGCCGGTCATATTCCACCATGGCCGGTGCCAGAAACACATGGCGGTCATTGGCTTCAGCCACCAGCCGAAGCGCCTCGTACAGCTCCGGCTCCACCGTCACCGGCTCGCACAGGTGGGCATTGAGGTAGGCAATGTTATGCACCCCCTCCTCCAGCTCGTCCGGGGTAAACAGGCGGTAGATTTCCTCCGTCGCCTGGGTGTACAGGGCGTTCAGCGTCTTGTTCTGCGCCGTAGCCGAGCCGCCGGCTTCGGAAAAATCATACATCAGCTGGAACTCATCGGCGCAGCTGCGGCTTTGGGAGGAGACGGTGATCTCCTGCCAGCCGGGCTGGGTGGTCACCAACTCCCCCACGCCCACAGCGAAAGCACTGGCGGCAATCAGCAGAAACACCACCAGCAGGATCCACCGCGCCTTCACATTGATCTCCGGCAGGGTGATCCGGGTCACCGGGCGAAGATAGGGACGGCGGTCTTTACCATTTTTACTCATTGGGAAAACTCCTTCATAAATGCTTTTCGTGCGGAGCAGCCATCAGGGCCACTCCGCACGAACATTTCTTTACAGCGTTGCCAGCAGCAGCATCAAAGCGAAGAACAGGATCACCACGGCGAACACGCCGAGGCCAATCAAAGCGCCCTTCTTGCAGGCTTTGTAGTTGCGGAAATGCTTGAATTTCTTGAATACCAGCGCACCGATCAGGCCCAGCAGAGGCAGGAAGAAGGAAAGGATGGCGTACCACTTGCTGCCGGTATCGTGCAGGGGGGCATCCAGCAGACCTTCGGTGGTGGGGATGGAATCCTCAGCCGCCTGGCGCTGCTCCTGGGGAGCGTCGGGATCGAGAATGGTGATGGACTTCAGCTTCTCGCCCTTGGCACGGATAGCCTTGTACTCCTCAATCTCCTTCTTGTTACCAAAGACCAGGTGATTGTTGCCGATGTCCACCAGCTCGGGCTTGTCCTCGCTGTAATCATGGACGGAGGGATCATAGGTAAACAGCACCTTGTTCTTCTCCAGCTGGGGATCGGGGATGGGAATTGCGGAAATCAGGCTGCGGGTATAGGGATGCAGGGGGAAGTCAAACAGCTCCTCTGCATCGGCAACCTCCACGATGTCGCCCTTGTAGATAACGCCGATCCGGTCGGAAATGAACCGAACGATGGACAGGTCATGGGCGATGAACAGGTAGGTGGTGCCACGCTCCCGCTGGAACTTCTTCAGCAGGTTCAGAACCTGGGCACGGATGGACACGTCCAGAGCGGAGATGGGTTCGTCAGCGATGACCAGCTCAGGCTCCATGACCATGGCACGGGCAATGCCGATACGCTGACGCTGACCGCCGGAGAACTCATGGGGGTAACGGGTCAGGTGCTCAGGCAGCAGGCCGACCTCGGTGATCATGTTCTCCACCTTCTGAACACGGTCTGCCTCGTTTTCAAACAGCTTGAAGTTATACAGACCCTCAGAAATGATGTAGTCAACGGTAGCACGCTCGTTCAGAGATGCGGCAGGGTCCTGGAAGATCATCTGGATGTTGCGGATAACCTCCCGGTCCAGGCTCTTGCTGGTCTTGCCGGAAATACGGACACCCTTATACTGGATCTCACCGGCGGCGCAGGGGTTGACACGGATCACAGCCCGGCCGATGGTGGTCTTACCGGAGCCGGACTCACCGACCAGGGAGAAGGTCTCGCCCTTGTAGACATCGAAGGTGGCGTTCTTAACGGCCTTCACCGCGTTATCGCCCTTTCCGAAGGTGATGTCCACATTCTTCAGGCTCAGCAGAATTTCCCGGCCGTTTTCATCCAGAGGACCGTGCTCCGGCAGGTGCTTCATATCATTTGCCATTACAAAATCCTCCTTACTTAAATGTTGAACGATTCCATGAGTTTCTCATGGATGTTGTGAATGATTTCAGGCTTCTCCACCTTGGGTGCCCGGGGATCCAGCAGCCAGGTCTTGGCGAAGTGGGTCTCGGAAACCTGGAACATGGGGGGATCCACCATGGTGTCGATCTGCAGGCAGTAGGGATTACGGGGAGCAAACGCATCGCCTACGATCTTGTTGTACAGGCTGGGGGGCGTACCGGTGATGGAGTACAGCGTGGTGTTTCTCTGAGCCAGCTGGGGAAGGCTGGACAGCAGTGCCCAGGTGTAGGGATGTCTGGGATCGTAGAACACTTCCTCGCAGGTGCCCATTTCCACGATCTGACCACCATACAGCACGGCCACACGGTCAGCCACGTTGGCAACAACGCCCAGGTCATGGGTGATGAAGACGATGGTGTAGTGGAACTCCTTCTGCAGATCCTTGATCAGCTTCAGGATCTGAGCCTGGATGGTCACGTCCAGAGCGGTGGTAGGCTCGTCACAGATCAGGATCTTGGGGCGGCAGCTCAGGGCGATGGCGATAACGATTCTCTGTCGCATACCGCCGGAGTACTGGAAGGGATAGTCATCAAAACGAGCCTCGGCGTTGGGGATACCAACCTTCTTCATCAGGGTCAGGGCACGCTCACGGGCTTCCAGCTCGGAGCAGTTCTGATGCTTGAGGATAACGGAGGTAATCTGCTTGCCGATGGTGATGATGGGGTTCAGGGAAGTCATGGGATCCTGGAAAACGGTGGCGATCTTGCCGCCGCGGATCTGGTTCCAGTCCTTGCCGTACTTGATCTTGGCCAGGTTCAGGATGCACACGCCGTGCAGCTGCTCCTCGGTCTCGTCCAGGTACTTGACCCGGAAAACCACCTCATCGAACACAGCGTTGCGGACGCTTTCGTCATTCAGATCAAGACCCATACGCATGGCCTTCTTGAATGCTGCCAGCAGCGCCTTCATGTTCTTGAAGCGCTTGCGGACGGTGAAGCGGCCTACGGACAGGTAGATCTCCTTGGCGATCAGCTCATTGCGCTCCTCGGTCTCCCGGGTGATGGTGCCCTCGATCTCCTTGTCGTACTGTGCCTGCAGAGCGTTCTTGCGCTCGGTGTAGCTCTTGAGGTATGCTTCGTCAGCCTGGGCGGACTTCTTGTGAGCGGCGATGGCATCCTTGCGGGCCTTTTCCAGCTCCTTGATCTCGTTGTCCATGGCCTTCAGCTGTTCCTTGGCCTGCTTCAGCTGTGCCTTCTCCTTCTTGGAGTCGATGGTCAGCATCTGGTTGTACAGCTCGGTGCGGCGGAAGTTCAGGTCAGCAATCTTCTCAGTGGTGGCCTCTTCCTCATCGGCGCTCAGGTACTCACGAGCCTTCTTCTCAGATTCCAGATCCAGCAGAGCCTTGTAAGTTGCGGCGCCAAACTCCAGCCGGGAGGACTTGTTCAGCTCTTCCCAGGCGAAGTTGATCATCTTGCGGGCGGTGTTGTCCAGCTTGACCTTGGTATCAGCCAGGTCATCATCGTTGAAGATGATGGAGCCTTCGCTGATGTAGCCGTTGCTGTCCAGCATACCGGCGAAGGTCTTGGTAAAGACGGACTTACCGGAGCCGGACTCACCAACGATGGCCACAGACTCGTCCTCGTAGAAATCCAGAGAAATGCCCCGGATGGCGGACAGGGTACGGCCACGAACCTTGAAGTTGACATGCAGGTTGTCAACAGACAGTAATACTTTTCTATTTTCCATGCTTGTCACCTCTTACATGTGGGTTCTGGGGTCGGAAGCATCGCCCAGGTTCTGGCCGACGATGTACAGCACCACGGTGATGATGGACGCAACGGCCACGGGTGCCCAGAACTCGATTTCCCAACCGGGGGTCTGCATAGCGTTCTGGGAAGCTTCGATCAGCTTGCCCAGAGACATCTCGCTCAGACCCATGCCGATGTAGCTCAGGAACACCTCGTAGGAGATGTAGGAGGGAATCTCGGCAGCGGCCAGGGTCACAATGACAGAGGTCATGAAGGGCAGGATATTCTTGGTGGCGATCCGGGTGATGGGGGTGCCCAGGCACCGGGAAGCCAGGTTGTACTCACGGTCACGGATGATGACCACCTGAGTACGGATGAAGTAGGCAATACCGATCCAGCCGGTGACCGTCAGGGCAAAGACCATGGTCCAGAAGTTTGCGGACATGATCAGCACAATGACGGAGATCAGCAGGGTGTAGGGGATGTTGGCAATGATGTTGTACACTTCCGTCATGAAAACGTCAACCTTCTTGCTGAAGCCCCACACAGCGCCAACCACAACGCCGATGGTCATGTTGATCAGGGCGCAGATCAAAGCCAGGGAAACGGAAATGCTGGAGCCATACCAGATGGCGTCAAAGGTGGACTGACCGGCGGCACCGGAGCCGAGCACCCAGTGGATGTTCTGACCAAACTTGGCCATAGCAGCCTTGGGGCCCAGATGCTTGGAAGCGGAGTCCATCAGGTTGATGTAGGGATCCACTGCGGCATCGTAGTGGATGACCTGGGGATAGATATAGGTAAATGCCAGCAGCACGGCCAGGATCGCCAGAACAACGACGTTGATACGCTTGCGGAAGAACACACGGAACACACTCTGCCAGTAGGAGTACCGGGGAGCGGTGATCTTTTCGGATTCCAGCTCATCGTTATTCACATGCTTGAACAGGTCGGCATCGGACATATTCAGTTCGCTCAAATCAATTTTCTTATCATTCATAGCCGATTACCTCGCTTTAGAAGTGAAGGAGATTCTGGGATCCATAACGGACATCAGAACGTCGCCCAGGATAATGGAAGTCACCGTCAGCAGGGCATAGAACAGAACCATGCCCACGATCACGCCGTTATCGAAGGCATTGATAGCCTTGATCAGCATGTTGCCCACGCCGGGAACCACATACACACGCTCGGTGATCAGCGCACCGGTCAGAGCGCCCAGAACGGAGCTGGGGATGCCGTGGACAATGGGAATGATGGCGTTCTTCAGGATGTGCTTGGTGAAGATCTCGCTTTCGCTCAAGCCGCCGCTGCGGGCGAACTTGACGTAGTCGGAGTTCATCTGGTCGATCATGTACCGGCGCAGCCACTTCATCAGGTTTGCCACGGAGGGCAGAGCCAGAGAAATCACAGGCAGGATGTACATCAGCCAGGTGGGATTTTCCATATCAAAGGTGGTGGGCAGGCCAGCATTGCCGCCGATGGACTTGAACAGGAAAATGTAAGCCAGAGAAGGAACGGCGGTGATGAACACAATGTAGGCAGTGCCCAGCTTGTCGACGAGCTTATCCTTCTTCAGAGCCATGATAATACCCATGGGCAGACCCACCAGGTAGGACAGCACCACAGCGATGATGCCGATGGTGAAGGAGTAGCCCATACGGGACATACCGTTCTTGTTGGTGGTAACGGAGGTGTAGTCATCGACAAAGTTGGCCTTGACGATGGCGGTACCATTCTCCAGAGAACCGGACAGGTAGGATGCGGAATGCAGGTCATCCGCGGATCTGGTGGTCACACCGGAGGGATAGGTGATGTCGGAGTAGGCATAAGAGCCCTGCTCCTCGGTCATGGTGGTGAACACATCAATACCCTGGCGGATGGAGTAGGACAGACCCAGGTTGATCCGCACCAGATTCTGGTGGACATAGGGGAAGCTGTCATCCATGTAGAACAGATACTTATACTGGGTGCCGTTGCCCATAATGGCGGGAGAGAACTTTTCTCCGCCGTAGGCAGGGTCATACCAGGTAAAGGTCAGGCCACGGTTTTCAATGTCGTCTTGCACATAGTTGACATTATCCACCACGATCAGACCGGCAAAGTAGTTCCACAGCCGGTGCAGCACGGAGTAATTCTTGTAAGCATACAGACGGGGCTCGCCGCCGTCCATGTACTTCTTGGTCTTGCCCTTGAGCTTGCCCTCCAGCACCTCGACCTGGTAGCCTTCGGCGCCCATTTCTTCCATGTACTTCTGGACATACTCTTCAGCGGTAGCATTGTCGCCGGTGGCCTTTCTGCCCAGCTGAACGGCCTCATTGTAGACCTCCTGGGTGATCTGGTCATCCAGCAGCAGGGACTTCAGCCAGTCGGAGTAAGGAACATAGTCCAGGTAGCCGTAACGCTCCCACTGCTGCATCATGTATGCCTGCTTGGCATTGGACTTGACCTTGGTGTACTGGCCATCCGTGGCGAAAATCAGGTTGCGATCCAGTGCGGAATAGATCATAACCATGACGATACCCACGACGATGACCACGGAGCACAGGCTCCGGATGATTCGGTTAATCAAATATTTCGTCATAGAACATCTCTCATCTCTTAAAGTGATAGGTGTATTGCCAAAAGCCAATAACGCACATATGCGGCAACCCCGGTAAAAATCCCAGAAAAGTTGGGTTTTTGGTGGGATTGCCACGGCATTTTTGTCTTTCAAACGACATTTCGCAGAAAGCACTGCCCTCAGCGTATTCGCGGACGAAGGCTTTGCGATGGCGCTGAGGGCAGCGCTCTATGCAGGGATCAACGTGCTTTTGCTTGTTTATGGCGATAGGAGGATGGACGCGAAGTCCATCCTCCACCGCGTTTCATTGAGTATTAACTTTTGCCGATTCGCTTAGAACACACCGGTCATCTTGACCATGTAGCCAGCGTAGTCAGGCAGGAAGGTGTCCAGGTAGGACTGGGGATCGCCGTAGTCGGGGCCCCAACCGGAAACGTCGTAGATATCGAAGTTGCCTTCGTTACCGTACTCAGCGTAGTAACCGGCGTAGTACCAGGTGGAGGAGTCAACGCACTCAACCAGGTTCATGATGACAGCGCCGCCCAGGACAGTCTCAACGGACTTCTTGAAGGCCTGTGCACGGTTGGAGTAGGACTCGGAACCGGAGAAGTAGGGCAGATCAAGGTAGATGGGGTTCTCAGCGGAGACCTCAACACCCTGAGCAGCCAGCTCGGCAACAGCCTTTTCCAGGTGAGCAACAGCGGCATCCTCGTTGTACCAGCCGTCGAACTGAGTGGAGGAGCCGATGCCTGCGTCAGCATTGGGATCCCAAACAGTCACATCCAGACCGTCAGCGTCGATCTGAGCCTGCATGACAGCGCCGTAGTAGGTGCCGGCAGCGAAGGTGGTAGCAGTGCCGTTGATGTCAACGGTGACTTCCTCGGGCAGGGAGACGAAGTTACCGGGGGTGTAGGAGTTGATCATGGAAGCGTACTTCAGATCTTCGCCCACGGACTGAGCGTTGTAGGTGCCGCGGTCGGTAGCCTGCTGGATGGCCAGACGGAAGTTCTGGTTCAGCATAGCAGCCTGGGTGCGGGTGATGTCTTCCTCAGTCTTGGAAGTAGCAGCAGCGCCGTCGTTGAAGTTGGCGAATGCGCCACGGTAGCAGTTCAGGAATGCCATGTAGGAGGTGGAGTCGGTACCAACGATGTAGACCATGCCATCATCGAAGTAGCCGTCAGCCTTGGCAGCCTCAACAGCGGAGGAGTTCAGGCCAGCGCCATCCTGCACGCCGGAGATGGTCTGGTTGTAAGCCTTCAGAGCATCCTCACCGTCGTTGTACAGCCAGGTAATGGTCTTGATGTTGATGTTGTCCTTGTTCCAGTAGGTATCGTTGGAAGCAAAGACGATGGTGTTCTCAGCGGTGTAGTTGGAGACGACGTAGGGACCGCAGTAAGCGATGTCGTCAGGAGTCTTGCCGTAGGTGTAGGACTCGACGGAGTTGTCGTAGTCAGCACCGAACTGACCGCCCTTGGAGACGTAGTAAGTACGGCACAGAGGAGCCAGGGGGTTGTAGGTCAGCATGGTGTCGAAGTACAGGCAGGGAGCAGTCAGAGTGTACTGCAGGGTGTAGTCATCCACAGCCTTGACGCCGACCTCAGCAAAGTCGGTGACCTCGCCGGTAACGTACTCGGAGGTGTTGACGATCATAGCAACCAGGGTCTCCAGGCCGCCCTGAGCGTCCAGCAGGTGCTGCATACCGGCGACCCAGTCGTCAGCGGTAACGTCAGCGATCTCACGGCCCTGGGAGTCAACCCACTTAACACCCTTGCGGATGTGGAAGGTCCAGGTCAGGCCGTCGTCGGAAGTTTCCCAGCTCTCAGCCA
>CAYWZB010000028.1:0-12390 GCA_964462775.1 uncultured Oscillospiraceae bacterium | reverse complement strand
TCTATAAGCTCCTCAGCTATCCCAAGAAAACCTTCACCCGCACCCAGCTGATGGACGAGTTCTGGGACGCGGATACGGAAACTGCCCCCCGGGCGGTGGATGTGTACATGACCAAGCTCCGGGCGAAGCTGGCAGGCTGTCAGGATTTCGAGATCAAAACCGTTCACGGTTTGGGCTATAAGGCGGTGGTCAAATGAAGAATAATCCCCTTCCCCGGAATCTTCTGCGGGGCGTGCACCACTATCTGGTGTTTTTCCTGCTGGTAGCCTTTCTGGTCAGCTGCACCATGTCTCTGTTCGTCAGCACCCTGTCCAAGGATCTGGGGCTGACCCTCACCGGCGAGAATTTGAACCGGGCTGCCAAGCTGACCTTTCTGAATGTGGTCGTGCTCAGCGTTGCGTTCACCCTCATCGACCTGCTTCGCCGGAAGCTGACCACGGAAAAGGCCACCCGGCACATTGCCGCCGCCACCCGGGAGCTGGTTCGGGGGAATTTCGACACCCGCATCGCCCTGGTGGGCAAGCTGATCTCCGACGACAACTTCAACGAGATCATTGACTGCTTCAACAAAATGGCGCAGGAGCTGGGCAGTCTGGAAACCCTGCGTACGGATTTCATCGCCAACGTCTCCCACGAAATGAAAACCCCTCTGGCGGTGATGCAAAACTACGGCACCCTGCTGCAGACACCGGGACTTTCCGAGGAAAAGCGTCTGGAATATGCCAAGGGTGTCACCGACGGCTCCCGGCGGCTGGCGGATATGATGACCAACATTCTCAAGCTGAACCGTCTGGAAAACCAGCAGATCTATCCCCAGAGCACCCGGTTCGATCTGGGGGAGCAGCTGTGCGAATGTCTGCTGCAATTTGAGAGTGTCTGGGAGCAGTCCGAAATTGAGATCGAAACTGACCTTGCCGAGGCCGTCACCGTAGAAGCGGACAGCGAGCTGCTGAGTCTGGTGTGGAACAATCTGTTTTCCAACGCCTTCAAATTCACGCCCCCCGGCGGAAGCGTGGCCGTGACCCTGACCGGGGATTCCGAATTTGCCACCGTGCAGATCCGGGACACCGGCTGCGGCATGACCGCCGAGGTGGGCAGCCATATTTTTGAAAAATTCTATCAGGGCGACACCTCCCACGCCACCGCCGGCAACGGTCTGGGACTGGCGTTGGTGAAGCAGGTCATCGACATTCTGCGGGGAGAGATCACCGTGGAGAGCACCCCGGGGAAAGGCTCGGTCTTTACCGTGAAAATTCGGAGGCACCTGCCATGAATTGGAAAAAGCTGGGACGAGGGGTTTTCTACCCCCCTGCCGCGCTGCTGGCGGTGCTGCTCCCCCTTGCCGCCTTCGCGCTGATTTACGCCATGGTCACCCTTCCCGAGACCCATCCTCTGCGTATCGGCGCCTATGTTCTTTCCTTCTATACCCTGACCATCTGGTGTCTGCGCCTCCCGGCCATTGTCCGGCATCTGCGCCGGGTGAAAACCGAAAACCGGCTCCTTCAGCGCTGGTTCTCTGATCCCCGGCTTCGGATGAACGTCACCGTCACCGGCAACGTGCTTTGGAACGGCGCTTACGCCGCCCTGCAGCTGGGGCTGGGCGTGACCCATCACTCCGCCTGGTACTATTCGCTGGCGGGTTACTACACCTGTCTGGCGGTGATGCGCTTCTTTCTGGTGCGCCACACCCTGCGCCACACCCCGGGGACAGAGCTGCGCCGGGAGCTGGCCTATTACCGTGCCTGCGGCTGGATCTTTCTGATGATGAATCTGGCGCTATCCGGGATGATGCTCTCCATGATCCGCCAAACCCGGGGGACCCGGCACCACGAGATTACCACCATCGCCATGGCGGCCTATACCTTCACCACCCTGACCGTGGCCATTGTCAACGTGATTCGCTACCGCCGGTATCGCAGCCCGGCCATGTCCGCCTCCAAAGCCATTTCCCTGGCGGCGGCCTGCGTTTCCCTGCTCACCCTGGAAAACACCATGCTGCAAACCTTCCGCCAGGGCAACATGACCCTGCAGACCACCCGGCTGTTCCTGGTGCTCAGCGGCGCCGGAGTCTCCCTGTTCATCATTATCATGGCGGTCTATATGATCGTCCAGAGCAACAAAAACCTAACGATATGGAGCGATAACCATGGAAAATAACGATACCTTCAAAATCACCTACTCCGCCCAGCAGCAGGAAGAGATCCAGTCCATCCGGGAAAAATACCTGCCCAGGGAGAAAAGCAAAATGGATCAGCTCCGGGCGCTGGATGCCCGGGCGGGCAAGAAGGCCTCCGCGGTGTCCATCGCCGCCGGCTCAGCCGGTGCCATCGTCATGGGCTGCGGCATGAGCCTCGTCATGACGGACTTCGGCAGCCTCCTGGGTGCGGCCGCCTTCCCGGTGGGAATCGCCGTGGGCATCCTCGGCATGATCCTGCTGGCGCTGGCCTACCCCCTCTACAATCGCACCCTGAAGCACGAACGCAAAAAAAACGCCCCCCAGATCCTGCGTCTGACAGACGAGCTGATGCGGTAAAATACTATAAAAAGCGGTAAGCCCTGAATGTGGGCTTACCGCTTACCTGTTTGGCACCCTAGAGAGGACTCTAACCTCCGACCTGCCGCTTAGGAGGCGGCTGCTCTATACAACTGAGCTACTAGGGCATATTCTGTTTGGATACTGGTGTATTGTACCCAATTTTGCCGGTGGTGTCAAGGAGGATGGTGGAGATTTTGTTTTGGCTTTTTCGGTGGGACTTGCATTTGGGTGATTTATCCAAATTCTCAGATTCATTCTACTGAATATTGCACAAAGCCATGGGGAAAAACAGCAAATGTTTGTCGCTTTCTCCGCTTGAAACTCCGGTGCCGGGGTGGTATGATACTCGGGTTTGGAGAAGTATCTCCCGAAATGTGAATTTGGAAAAGAAGGCGTTATTACCAATGGAAACTTATCTGATTTGTCTTGCCGTGGCGCTGGTCGGCGGTCTGCTGCTGACCCGGCTGACCCGGAAGATCCATCTGCCCGCTGTCACCGCGTATCTGGTGGCCGGTCTGTTGCTGGGACCCTTTTTCCTGGGGCGGCTGAATCTGCCCGGCTTCGGCTTTAACTCTCTGGAGCAGGTGGAGGCCTTGAGCATCATCACCCAGACCGCGCTGGGCTTCATTGCGTTTGCCATGGGCAACGAGTTCCGGCTGAGCCAGCTGCGCTCCATCGGCTCCAAGGCCATCATCGTGGGCATCGCCCAGGCGGTGATCACCACCGTGCTGGTGGACATCGTGCTGATCGTGCTGCATCTGTGCTTCCCCACCATGATCTCCATTCCCTGCGCCATTACCCTGGGCGCCATTGCCTCCGCCACTGCCCCCGCCGCCACGCTGATGGTGGTGCGCCAGTACAAGGCCGACGGCCCTCTGACCCGGCTGCTGATGCTGGTGGTAGCCATTGACGACGCTGTGGGTCTGCTGCTGTTCTCCGTGTCCTTCGGCATTGCCACTGCCCTGTCCAGCGGTCAGGTCAGCGTGACTGCCGTGGTGGTGGAGCCGATTGTGGAGATCCTGCTGTCTCTGGGACTGGGCACGGTGATGGGTCTGCTGCTGAACTGGGTGGAGCAGTTCTTCCACTCCCGCAGCAAGCGTATGAGCCTGTCCGTGGCCTTTGTCATGCTCACCGTGGGTCTGAGCACGCTGGAGTTCACCGTTGGCGGTGTCCACTGCGGCTTCTCTCTGCTGCTGGTGTGCATGATGACCGGCACCATCTTCTGCAACTTCTGCTCCACCTCCGAGGAGCTGATGGATCGTGTGGACGGCTGGACCATGCCCCTGAACATTCTGTTCTTCGTCATTTCCGGCGCAGAGCTGGATCTGAATGTGCTGAGCCAGCCGGTAACCCTGATCGTGGGTGTGATCTACATTCTCTCCCGCTCCGCCGGCAAATACTTCGGTGCCCGCTGGAGCTGTCAGGCCATCCACGAGCCCAAGCCCATTGTTGACCACCTGGGCATCACCCTGCTGCCCCAGGCCGGTGTGGCGCTGGGCATGGCGCTGACTGCCGCCACCCTGCCCGACGGCGCTCTGGCACGGAACGTGGTGCTGTTTGCCGTGCTGGTCTATGAGCTGGTAGGCCCCACGCTGACCAAGCGCTCCCTGCTGGCCGTCGGTGAGATCCGTCCCGAGGGTCGTACCAGCGCCAGAAAGCACAACGCTCCCCAGGAAGAGCGCTGAGCCTCCATACTCCCCCAAAGGGGGGAGCCAAGAATTGAAAGCCGGTGTGACCGATTGGTTACACCGGCTTTTTCTGCAAAGTTTGACCTGAATTTTACAAAAGCAGGATTTTGGACTTTACATCCGGGCTGTATACTGGGAAGCGTGAACCAAAGAAATCACAGATTCCAATACACAAAGGAGTAACTAAAATATGAAAAAGGTAATGACACTTCTGATCGCCGCCGCTTTGACTGTAGGCTGCCTGGCAGGTTGTTCCGCCGGCGGCAAGGGCGGTACTGTCTCCACCGACGGCTCCACCTCCATGAGCAAGGTCATCGGCGCTCTGGGCGAGGCCTTTGAGCAGGAAACCGGCACCACTGTGACCTACAATCCCACCGGCTCCGGCTCCGGCATTCAGGCCGTGCAGGAAGGCCGCTGCGACATCGGTCTTTCCTCCCGCAGCCTGAAGGAGGACGAAAAGGCCTCCGGTCTGACGGAAACGGTTCTGGCCTACGACGGCATCGCCGTCATCGTCAACCCCGAAAACGGCGTTGAGGATCTGAACCTTGCCCAGATCGCTGACATCTACACCGGCAAGATCACCAACTGGAGCGAGGTCGGCGGCAACGACGGCGAGATCGTCCTGATTGGCCGGGAAGCCAACTCCGGCACCCGGGATGGTTTTGAGAGCATCACCGGCACCAAGGACGCCTGCCAGTACCGTCAGGAGCTGAGCTCCAACGGCGATGTGATCACCACCGTCGCCAACAACCCCAACGCCATCGGCTACGCCTCCCTGGCTACCATCAAGGACAGCGTCAAGGCACTCCGGGTGGACGGCATCTCCCCCAGCGAAGCAACCGTCAAGGACGGCAGCTACCCGGTGCAGCGTCCCTTCGTTCTGGTAACCAAGACCGGCACCGCCCTGTCCAAGGATGCCCAGTCCTTCTTTGACTACGCCACCTCCGGCAAGGCATCCCAGATCATCACCTCCGCAGGTGTGGTCCCGGCAAACTAAGGAAATATCCAGCGGCGGTATCTTACCGCCGCTTCCGCCTGTGAGGTGAAGCATATGAAAAACAAAACAGATGTAAAAGAAGCTGCCATTCATGGCATTTTCCTGCTTTTTGGACTGGTCAGCGTGGGCTGCGTGGTGCTGATCTCGGGGTATCTCATCGTCTCCGGCATCCCCGCCATTGCCCAGATTGGGCCTGTGCAGTTCCTGTTCGGCAAGCGCTGGGCTTCCTCCGCAGCCACACCCCAGTATGGCATTCTCCCCTTCCTGCTGACGAGCCTCTACGGCACCGTCGGTGCCATTGCACTGGGTGTGCCTGTGGGATTTTTCGCTGCGGTGTATCTTGCCAAGCTGGCACCGGACAACGTCCGCAAAATCGGGCAGCAGGCGGTCAGCCTGCTGGCGGGTATTCCCTCCGTGGTATATGGCCTTGCGGGCATGATGGTGCTGGTGCCCGGCATCCGCAAGCTCTTTTCCCTGTCCGACGGTGCCTGCCTGCTGGCAGCCATCCTGGTGCTGGCGGTGATGATCCTGCCCTCCATCATCAAGGTCTCCGTGACGGCGCTGGAAGCCGTCCCCAAGGAATATGAGGATGCCTCTCTGGCACTGGGTGCCACGGCGGTGGAGACCTATTTCCGGGTCAGCGTTCCGGCTGCCAAAAGCGGTATCGCCACTGCCATCGTTCTGGGCATCGGCCGTGCCATTGGCGAGGCCATGGCGGTGATGATGGTCTGCGGCAGCGCCCCGAATATGCCCGACTCCCCCTTCCAGAGCGTCCACTTCCTGACCACCATCATCGGCAGTGAAATGGCCTATTCCAGCGGTTTGCAGCAGCAGGCGCTGTTCTCCATCGCTCTGGTACTGTTTCTCTTTATCATGCTGATTAACGGCGTGCTGGGCTTCGCCCTGAAGGGCAAAAAGGAGGGAAGCGCATGCTGAACAAAGCCTTATCTCCCCGTCGGCGCGGCTATGGCGCTGTGATGGGTGCCGCCATGGCGCTGGCTGTGCTGGTAACCGGCGGACTGGTGGTATTTCTCATCGCCTACGTCGCCATCAAAGGTCTGCCCCACATCACCTGGGAGTTCCTGACCACCGGGGTAAGCTACCTGAACGACCGCATCGGTATCCTGCCCAACATTCTCAACACACTCTATGTGATTTTCTCCACGCTGCTGATGGTGCTGCCCCTGGGGGTGGGCGCTGCCATTTACCTGAATGAGTACGCCACCAACAAGCGCCTTGTGCAGCTGATCGAATACGCGGCGGAGACCCTGTCCGGCATCCCCTCCATCATCTATGGTCTGGTGGGTATGCTGCTGTTTTCCAACCGCATGGGCTCCTGCCTGCTGGCGGGAAGCCTGACGCTGGTAATCATGAATCTGCCCAACATTATGCGTACCACCCAGGAGAGTCTGAAAACCGTGCCCCAGTCCTATCGGGAGGGTGCCTTCGGTCTGGGTGCCGGAAAATGGCGGGTGATCCGCACGGTGGTGCTGCCCGGCTGTGTGGACGGTGTCATCACCGGCTGCATCCTGTCCGTCGGACGGATCATGGGTGAATCCGCCGCCCTGCTCTTCACCGCCGGCTTTGCCAACAATATCAACGGCTTTTTCCGGGGCATGACCAGCGCAGGCTCCACATTGTCCGTTGCCCTGTATTCCTATGCCAAAACCGAAGGCGAATTTGACGTTGCCTTCGCCATTGCCGCCATACTCATGGTGCTGACCGTTCTGGTCAACCTCTGCGCCAGTATGGTGGGCAACTATTTCAAACGGAGGAACCGCCTATGAATATTTTTACCGCAAATGACCTGTGCCTGTGGTACGGCAATACCCAGGCGCTGAAAAACATCCAGCTGGAGATCCCCGAAAAAAGCATCACCGCCCTGATCGGTCCCTCCGGCTGCGGCAAATCCACCTTCATGAAAACCCTGAACCGCATGAACGATCTGGTGCCCGGGGTGAAGATCACCGGAGAGGTGGCTTATCAGAACGAGAACATCTACGCCCCCGGGGTCAATGTCAACCAGCTGCGCCGGGAAGTGGGCATGGTGTTCCAAAAGCCCAATCCCTTCCCCATGAGCATTTACGACAACATCGCCTACGGCCCCCGCACCCATGGCATCACCGCCAAGGCCAAGCTGGACGAGCTGGTGGAGCAGTCTCTGCGTGCCGCCGCCATCTGGGACGAGACCAAGGATCGGCTGAAGAAAAGCGCGCTGGGACTGTCCGGCGGTCAGCAGCAGCGGCTCTGCATCGCCCGGGCGCTGGCTGTCCAGCCCCAGGTGCTGCTGATGGATGAGCCCACCTCCGCCCTGGATCCCATCTCCACCTCCAAAATCGAGGAGCTGGCCATTTCCCTGAAGGACAAATACACTATTGTCATCGTCACCCACAATATGCAGCAGGCGGTGCGTATCTCCGACCAGACCGCCTTCTTCCTGCTGGGAGAGCTGATTGAGTATGGACCCACGGAGACCCTGTTCTCCCAGCCCAGGGACAAGCGGACAGAAGACTACATTACGGGGAGGTTCGGATAATGAGAAGCCGTCTTGACGAGCAGCTGGAGCTGCTCAACCACGAAATGATTGAAATGGGCGCACTGTGCGAGGAGGTCATCTCCCTGGTGTGCTCCGCCCTGGCCGAGGACAGCGCCGCCCAGGCCGCCAAAGTCATGCCCCTGGGCAAGGAAATCGACCAGAAGGAGCGGGACATTGAAGGTCTGGGCATGAAGATGCTGTTGCAGCAGCAGCCCGTGGCACGGGATCTGCGGCAGATCTCCGCAGCGCTGAAAATGATTACCGACATGGAGCGCATCGGTGACCAGGCGGAGGACATTGCCCAGATTATTCCCTTCCTCAATGGTCGCACCTCCCACGCCCACACCCATCTGCAGGAAATGGCACGCTCCACCATCAAGATGGTCACCGAAAGTGTGGATGCCTATGTAAAGAAGGACACCGCGCTGGCGCAGGCAGTCATCGCCTATGACGATGTGGTGGACGATGCCTTCCTGCAAATCCGCCAGCAGCTGATCCAGCTGATTGCCGCGGACCCCGGCGAGGGAGAATACGCATTGGATCTGCTGATGATCGCCAAATACTTTGAGCGCATCGGCGACCACGCCACCAACCTTGCCGAGTGGGTCATTTACGCTGCCACCGGCGTGCACAAAAGTGTGGAGGATGGGCAATGATCTGGTGTGTAGAAGATGACACCGCCATCCGGGACATTGAGCTGTACGCCCTGCGCTCCACCGGGCTGGAAGCCCGGGGCTTCCCCGACGGCACCTCCTTCTGGGAGGCGCTGCAGGCACAGCGGCCGGAGCTGGTGGTGCTGGATGTGATGCTCCCCGGAATCGACGGTATCACCCTGCTGCAGCGGCTCCGGGAGGATCCCCGGTTTTCCGATCTGCCTGTGATCATGGCCACCGCCCGGGGCACGGAGTACGACAAGATTCAGAGTCTGGACTTAGGGGCGGATGATTATGTGGTCAAGCCCTTTGGGGTGATGGAGCTGGTCTCCCGGGTCAAAGCCGTACTGCGGCGGTGCAGCGGCCCCGGCGTGCAGCACCTGCTGAAGCTGGAGGAGCTGACACTGAATCTGGATGAGCACACCGTCAGCGTCCACGGTCAGCGGGTGCAGCTGACCTACAAGGAATACGAGCTTCTAAAGCTCTTTCTGTCCAGCCCAGGCACCGCCTTCACCCGGGAGCAGCTGTTTACCCAGGTATGGGGAGAGAATTTCGTGGGCGAAACCAGAACGCTGGATATGCACATCCGTACCCTGCGGCAGAAGCTGGGGGATTACGGCAAATACATCGAAACCGTCCGCAACGTGGGCTATCGACTGGAGGCGAAACCATGAGCAAAAAGATTTTCCGTGCCATTATGACCGCAGCCCTGGCAGTCATGCTGGCCTGCATCGCCATCATTATGGGCTTTCTGTACGAATACTTCGCCGGGTTACAGACCCAGCAGTTTTGGGAGGAGCTTTCTCTGGCTGCCGGGGGCGTGGAAGGCTCGGGCATCCCTTATTTGCAGTCCCTCTCCCCTACCGACTCCCGGCTGACCTGGATTGACCCGGAGGGGCAGGTGCTTTTTGATTCCCAGACGGACGCTGCCGCCATGGAAAACCACGCCGACCGGCAGGAGGTGCGTCAGGCACTGGAAACCGGCCGGGGCGAAAGCCGCCGGTATTCCGGCACTCTGCTGGAAAAGACCCTCTACTGCGCCACCCGGCTTTCCGACGGCTCGGTGCTTCGCATTTCCGTCAGCACCGCAAGTCTGGGGCTGCTGGTGCTGGGGATTTTACAGCCCATCTGCGTGGTGCTGGCCATTGTGCTGGTGCTGTCGCTGGTGCTGGCTGACCGGCTGTCCAAGCGAATCGTCCAGCCTCTGAACACCCTGGATTTGGATCATCCTCTGGAAAATAACACTTATGACGAAATTGCTCCCCTGCTGCGGCGCATCAGCCGGCAAAGCCAGCAGATCAGCACCCAGGTACGGGAGCTTCGGCGGAAAACGGACGAGTTCTCCCAGATCACCGCCAGTATGCGGGAGGGACTTGTGCTGCTGGATCGCAAAGGCGTGATCCTCAGCATCAACCCCGCGGCGGCGAGCCTGCTGTGCGCCGACAGCGCCAGCGTGGGACGGGATTTTCTCACCGTGGAACGCAGCCACGAAATCAGCGAAGCCGTGACCCAGGCGCACCAGGACGGTCACAGCGAAGTCACGATGGAGCGCTCCGGGCGGATCTATCAGATGGATCTGAGCCGCATTGACTCTCAGGGAGCTGATCTGGGCGTGGTGCTGCTGATTTTCGACATCACTGACAAGGTGGATGCCGAGCGCACCCGCCGGGAATTTACCGCCAACGTCTCCCACGAGCTGAAAACCCCCCTGACCGCCATTCTTGGCAGCAGCGAGCTGCTGAACAGCGGCATGGTGCAGCCGGAGGACGTGCCCCGCTTTGCCGGACATATCCACGGCGAGGCCAGCCGGCTTCTGACCCTGATTGAGGACATCATCCGCCTGTCCCAGCTGGACGAGGGTGCTTCCCTGCCCACGCAGGAGACGGAGCTTTCCAGCCTGGTAATGGACGCCGTTACCCAGCTGCAGGAGCAGGCAGACAAGGCTCAGGTGACCCTCACCCTGAACACCGAAAGCCGTACCTCCCAGACCGTCCCCCGGCTGTTCCACGAGATCGTCTACAATCTGGTGGAGAACGCCATCAAGTACAACGTCCCCGGAGGCAGCGTTGCCGTTGGCTTCACCGACAGCGGCGTTCTGACGGTAGCGGACACCGGCATCGGCATCCCTGCTGAGGAGCAGGAGCGGGTCTTTGAGCGGTTCTACCGGGTGGACAAGAGCCACTCCAAGGCCATCGGTGGCACTGGACTGGGACTATCCATCGTCAAGCACGCAGCCGCCTATCTGGGTGCGTCCATTGACCTGAGCAGCACCCCGGGGGTGGGAACCACCATCACCGTCACCTTCCCGGCATAGTCATAACCTCCGGCTTAGCCGGAGGCTTGATTAAGCCCTAGAAGGGCTTTTTACCGGCGGGCATCTAAAGATGCACTGAATATTCTTTCTTCTGCATCTACTGCTCCGCCGCCCGTAAACGGGCACTTGCGCTCATACTGGGTTTGTACTAACTTGTTAGATTGCTTGTTAGTAACTCGCTTCGCTCGATGCTTGACGCTAAAGCTTTTTTTGCGGGGCACCTCCACCGGCAAAGCCGGTGGTTTCCGAAATCAACAAAACACCGCCTGAGCGTTCACTCAGGCGGTGTTTCTTTTGTTGTCAGCCACCCAGGTAGGCCTTCTTCACCGCGTCAGAGCTGGCCAGCTCCGCACCGGTGCCGCTGAGGGTGATGTTGCCGGTTTCCAGAACGTAGGCACGGTCGGCAATCTGCAGCGCCTTCCGGGCGTTCTGCTCCACCAGCAGAATGGTGGTGCCGTTTTTGTGCAGCTCCTGGATGATGGAGAAGATCTGATCCACCAGAATGGGTGCCAGACCCATGGAGGGCTCATCCAGCATCAACAGCTTGGGATGGCTCATCAGCGCCCGGGACATGGCCAGCATCTGCTGCTCGCCGCCGGAGAGGGTACCGGCGATCTGCTTACGCCGCTCCTTCAGCCGGGGGAAGTAGGAGAACACCATGTCCAGATCCTCCTGGGACACCTCTTTGTTGATGTAAGCACCCATTTCCAGGTTTTCCTGCACAGTCATCTGCAGGAAAATCCGCCGTCCCTCCGGCACATGAGCAAGGCCGGTACGCAGGAGCTTATAGGCTTCTCCGTGGGCGATATCCTGGTCGCAGAAGCGGATGGAGCCGCTGCGGGGGTGCATCAGACCGGAGACGGTTTTCAAAATGGTGGATTTACCGGCGCCGTTGGCACCGATCAGCGCCACAATCTCCCCTTGCTTGACCTCAAAGGAAATGCCCTTGATGGCGTGAATGGCACCGTAATAGACGTGAAGATCTTCAACTTTCAGCATCAGGCATCCTCCTTTCCAAGATAGGCTTCAATAACGGCAGGGTTGGAGCGGATTTCCTCAGGAGTGCCCTTGGCAATGATCCGGCCATAGTTCACCACGGCGATGGCTTCGCAGACGTTCATCACCAGGTTCATATCGTGCTCAATGAGGAAAATAGCAATATGGAAGGTATCCCGGATCCGGCGGATCTGGTGCATCAGCTCAGTGGTTTCGCTGGGGTTCATACCGGCGGCAGGCTCGTCCAGCAAAATGATGGAGGGCTCCGTTGCCAGCGCACGAACGATTTCCAGACGGCGCTGCACACCGTAGGGCAGGCTGCCTGCCTTGACATTGGCCACATCCGCCAGACCCATAAAGTCCAGCAGCTCCATAGCTCTGGCATTGGCGGCCTCCTCAGCCTTGTAGTAAGAGGGCAGATGCAGTACGCTGCTGGCGAAGGAGCACTTCATGGAGTTGTGCATACCCACCTTCACGTTGTCCAGTGCGGACATATCCCCAAACAGGCGGATATTCTGAAAGGTACGGGCGATGCCCAGGCGGTTGACCTTGTGGATGGGCATACCCTTGATATCGATGCCGTTGATCAGCACCGAGCCACGGGTGGGCTGATAAACGCCGGTGAGCAGGTTGAAGATGGTGGTCTTGCCCGCGCCGTTGGGGCCAATCA
>CAYWZB010000027.1:0-12407 GCA_964462775.1 uncultured Oscillospiraceae bacterium | reverse complement strand
TGCTGCAAAGCAGCTTACAGCCACTTAATGCATAGCGGAGAGGCAAGGACTTTTTCGACACACCTGTTTTGCGGGGAATCATAACAATAAGCAGAAAACGGGGTGCCGCGGACGGCACCCCGTTTGGATTATTTACCGGGCTTGAAGGAATCCTTCAGGCTGACAGAGCGGTTGAAGACCAGATGGCCTTCGGAGGAATCCCGGCTGTCGGGGCAGAAGTAGCCCAGACGCATGAACTGGAAGGAAGCGGGAGCCTTGGCGTTTGCCAGAGAGGCCTCCACCTTACAGCCGGTGAGAACCTCCAGAGAGTTGGGGTTCAGGCAGCTGAGGTAATCCTTGCCGGCGGCATCGGGATCGGGATCGCTGAACAGGTTGTCGTACTGGCGCACTTCAGCGTCCACAGCGGTCTCGGCATCCACCCAGTGGATGGTTGCGCCCTTGACCTTCCGTCCGTCGGCGGGGTCGCCGCCCCGGGATTCGGGATCGTAGGTAGCCAGAACCTCGGTGACGTTGCCGTTTTCATCGGTAACGCAGCCGGTGCAGCGGATGAGGTACGCACCCTTCAGGCGGCACTCAGGGCCATCGGGATACAGCCGCTTGTACTTGGGAATGGGCTGCGCCAGGAAGTCATCCGCCTCGATCCACAGATTCCGGGAGAAGGTGACCTCCCGGGTGCCGTCCTCGGGACGGTTGGGATTATTCTCCACGGTGACGGTCTCGCTCTGGCCTTCGGGATAGTTGGTGATGGTCAGCTTCACAGGCTTGAGCACTGCCATAACACGCTGGGCAGTTTCGTTCAGATCCTCCCGCAGGCAGAACTCCAGGAAAGCGTAGGGGATGGTGTTGGGGCTCTTGGCAACGCCTACCCGGTCGCAGAAGTTGCGGATGGAGGCAGGGGTGTAGCCCCGGCGGCGCAGACCGCACAGAGTGGGCATCCGGGGATCATCCCAGCCGGAAACCACGCCGGTCTCCACCAGATTGCGAAGCTTCCGCTTGGACAGCACCGTGTGGTCGATGCCCAGACGGGCGAACTCAATCTGCCGGGGCTTGGAGGGAACGGAGACGTTCTCCACCACCCAGTTGTACAGGGGACGGTGGTTTTCAAACTCCAGGGAGCACAGGCTGTGGGTGATGCCCTCCAGGGCGTCCTGGATGGGGTGGGCGAAGTCGTACATGGGGTAGATGCACCACTTGTCCCCCTGACGGTGGTGGTGCATATGGCGGATGCGGTAGATGACGGGGTCGCGCATATTGAAGTTGCCGGAGGCCAGGTCAATCTTGGCGCGGAGGGTATACTTGTTGTCCTCAAACTCGCCGGCACGCATCCGGGCGAACAGATCCAGGCTCTCCTCCATGGGGCGATCCCGGTAGGGGGAGATGGCGGGGGTATTCAGGTCGCCACGGTACTCCTTGAACTGCTCGGGGGTCAGCTCGCAGACATAGGCCAGCCCCTTCTTGATCAGCTCCACGGCGTACTCGTAGTCCTTCTCGAAATAGTCGGAGCCGTAGAAGAAACGGTCGCCCCAGTCAAAGCCCAGCCAGTGGATATCCTCCTGGATGGCCTCCACGAACTCCACATCCTCCTTGGTGGGGTTGGTGTCGTCCATACGCAGGTTGCACATACCGCCGAACTTCTCGGCAGTGCCGAAGTCGATGATCAGCGCCTTGCAGTGACCGATGTGCAGATACCCGTTGGGCTCGGGGGGAAAACGGGTGTGGACGGACTGACCCTCACAGCGGCCGCCGGGAGCCAGATCCTCTTCGATAAACGTGTGGATGAAATTCTTGCTTTCGGTGATCTCAGCCATAAACGTAACATCCTCTCTTAGGTGTGTTTTACCATATTCGGCATCATTATAACCTATGCGGAACCATTTTGCAACAAAAAATCCCGGGATTTCTTGTGAAATATGAACAGTCCCGGCGGCAGTTTATGAAATTTGCGAAAACTTTTAGGAAATCTTAAATTTTATGGTTGTCATTTGCGCCTTCATACGCTAAAATAGGAGAGGATATGAAACGGGAAGCTGGATACATAGGGTTTGGACGCTTCCTGAAAAGAGAAGGAGTGAATACCAATGTCTGAGATCAAATACAAGCGCGTCATGCTTAAGGTCAGCGGCGAGGCTCTGGCCGGCGGCAACCGCCGGGGTTTGGACTTTGAAGTCATCGGCCATGTGTGCCAGGCAATCAAGGAGTGCGTGGACGCAGGCGTTCAGGTGGGCCTGATGGTGGGCGCCGGTAACTTCTGGCGTGGCGTGAAGGATGGCGCGGACAAGATGCAGCGCTCTCATGCCGATGCCATGGGTATGCTGGGCACCGTGATGAATTCCATCGCCGTGGCCGATGCCCTGGAAAAGCACGGCGTGGAGGCAAGAGTCCTCAGCGCTGTGGAGATGAATAAGTTCTGCGAGTATTTTACCCGGGACCTGGCCAACCGCTACCTGAACGAGGGTAAGGTGGTCATCTTCGCCGCCGGCACCGGCAACCCCTATTTCTCCACCGACACCGGCGTGGTGCTTCGGGGTGTGGAGATCGAGGCGGATGCCATCCTCATGGCCAAGAATGTGGATGCCATCTATTCCGCCGACCCCAACGTCGATCCCAACGCCATCCGCTACAGCCAGCTGACCTACAGCGAGGCTCTGGCAAAGAACCTGCGTGCCACGGACATCACCGCCATGGCGCTGGCGATGGACAACAACATGACCATGGTCTGCTTTGGCCTGGACGAAGAAAACAGCATCATCCGTGTGGTCCGGGGCGAACAGATCGGCACCACTGTGAAGAACGAATTTTAAGGAGGACACGAATATGAGCGTGGATTTTAAGGAATACGCAAGAAAGATGGACAAGGCGCTGGAGCACCTGAGCGAGGAGTTCGGCGCTGTCCGTGCCGGCCGTGCCAATGCCAAGGTTCTCGACCGGATCAATGTGGAATACTATGGCAGTGAGACTCCCCTGAACGGCGTGGCTACCATTTCCACCCCCGATGCCCGCACCCTGGTGATCCAGCCCTGGGATACCAAGCTGCTGAAGGACATCCAGAAGGCTATCCAGCTGTCCGACCTGGGCATCAATCCCCAGAACGACGGCCGTGTGATCCGCCTGGTGTTCCCCCAGCTGACGGAGGAGCGCCGTAAGGAACTGGCCAAGCAGGTCAAGAAGTACGCCGAGGACTGCAAGGTTGCCATGCGTAATGTCCGCCGGGATGGCATGGACTATGTCAAGAAGCTGAAGAAGAACAGCGAGATCACCGAGGACGACCAGAAGAAGGCAGAGAAGGATCTGCAGGATCTGCTGGACAAGATGACCAAGAAGGTGGACGAGGCTCTGGCCGCCAAGGAAAAGGAACTGATGAGCCTGTAAGCTCTGTATGCGTCGGGGCGACCCTTGTGGTCGCCCCTCCCTGCGATTGCGAATTGCAAATTACAAATTATAAATGGAACCCCGGACACCAGCTTGTAATTCGTAATTTGCAATTCAAAATATAGAAAGAAAGAGGTGCTCTATGGCACTTTCTGAGAAACAACTCCTGGCTCCTCCGGAGCATATCGCCATCATCATGGATGGCAACGGCCGCTGGGCCAAGCAGCGGGGACTGCCCCGCACCGCCGGACATGCCGCAGGTGCGGAGTCCTTCCGGCGCATTGCCAACTATTGCCGCACCCTCGGGGTGAAATATCTGACGGTTTATGCCTTCTCCACGGAGAACTGGCGCAGATCGGAGGAGGAAGTTGGCGGAATCATGAAGCTCCTTCGGAAGTATCTGGAGGAAGCGCTGCGGGATATGGAGAAAAACCGGGTGTGCTTCCGGTTCTTCGGTGACCTGTCCCGGCTAAGCCCCAGCCTGCAAAAACTCTGCGCCGATGCGGAAAGTCGGTCGCAGGAGTATGACGTGCAGGTGAATTTCTGCCTGAACTACGGCGGGCGGGACGAAATCGTTCATGCCGCCCGCAGCTTTGCCGCGGATGTGGCATCCGGCAGACACAGCCCCGAGGATCTGACGGAGGAGCTGCTGGCTACCTACCTGTATTCCAAGGATGTGCCGGATCCGGAGCTGATCATCCGTCCCTCCGGTGAGCAGCGGATCAGCAATTTCCTGCTGTGGCAGTCTGCTTACTCGGAATATGTCTTTATGAATGTCCTGTGGCCCGATTTTGGTCCGGAGCATCTGGATCAGGCCATTGCGGAATATCACCGGCGGAACCGCCGTTTTGGAGGAACATAAGTCAACATGAAAACCCGTATTATTTCTGCCGCCATTCTGGTCCCTCTGCTGTTGCTTCTGGTGCTGGTGGCACCCAAGGCTTTGGCCGCAGTGGTCATGGGCGCCCTGCTGGCCATCGGCACTTACGAGCTGCTCTACCGCACCCGTCTGGTGCGCCATATCCGTCTGGTGCTGTATTCCTGCGCCATGGCCTTTGCCGTCACCATGTGGAGCTACTGGGGCGCGGCGCACGCATGGCTGGTGCTGTTGCTGATGGCGTTTTTTATCCTGCTGTTTTCGGAAATGATGCTGGATCATGTGAAGGTTCGCATTGAGGCGCTGGGTCTGTGCTTCCTGGCCGGTGCCATCGTGCCTTATTTCCTCAGTGCCATGATCCGGATTCTGACTCTGAGCATTGGCCGGTATGTGATTTTGATCCCCTTCGTGGTGGCGTTCATGTCGGACTCCGGCGCTTACTTTGTGGGCTTGAAATTTGGCCGGCACAAGCTGGCTCCCGTAGTCAGCCCCAACAAGACCATCGAAGGTGCCGTGGGCGGCATCGTCACCTGCATTCTCAGTATGCTGCTGTACTGCCTGATCCTGGATCTGATCCCGGATGTGAAGGTCAACTATCTGATGGCGCTGCTGTATGGTCTGGCAGGCGCTCTGGTGGATATTTTCGGTGATCTGAGCTTTTCCATCATCAAGCGGCAGACCGGCATCAAGGATTACGGCAATCTGATCCCCGGTCACGGCGGCGTGCTGGATCGGTTTGATTCCATGGTCATGGTGGCACCCCTGGTGGAAGCGCTGCTGCTCCTGCTGCCCATCGTTACTGTGGTATAAGGGAGGAAAAACAATGGTAAACTGTGTCAGTATCCTTGGCTCCACCGGCTCCATCGGTCGGCAGACGCTGGACTGCGTCCGGGAGCTGCCGGGTATCCGGGTGGCGGCGCTGACCGCCGGCACCGGTGTGGAGCGGCTGGCTGAGCAGTGCCGGGAATTTGTGCCGGAGCTGGCGGTCATGGCCACCCAGCAGGCGGCGGAGGCACTGGCTCAGGAGATCCGGGATCTGCCTGTCCGCGTTGCCTGGGGCGAGGAAGGTCTCATTGAAGCGGCCACTCTGCCCCAGACGGACTGCGTCATCACCGCGGTGGTGGGCATGGTGGGCTTAAAGCCCACGCTGGCGGCCATCCGGGCAAAAAAGCGCATTGGACTTGCCAATAAGGAGACTCTGGTCTGCGCCGGTCAGATCGTCATGGACGAAGCCCGGCGCTGCGGTGCGGAGATCATCCCGGTGGATTCGGAGCATTCCGCCATTTTCCAGTGCCTCATGGGCAACCGGGACAGGGGAGAGGTCAAACGGCTGATCCTGACCTGCTCCGGCGGCCCCTTCTTCGGCAAAAGCCGCCGGGAGCTGGACGCGGTGACCAAGGCCGATGCCCTGAAGCACCCCAACTGGAAGATGGGTGCCAAGATCACCATTGACTGCGCCACCCTGATGAATAAGGGGCTGGAGGTCATTGAAGCCATGCGGCTGTACGATCTTCCGCTGGAGCAGGTGGACGTGGTGATCCACCGGCAGAGCATCGTCCATTCTCTGGTGGAGTATGTGGACGGGGCGGTGATGGCGCAGCTGGGCACGCCGGATATGCGCCTGCCCATTCAGCTGGCGCTGACCTACCCGGAGCGCAAGCCAAGCCCCGCCGGGGCGCTGGATCTGCTGACTTGCCCGGAGCTTTCCTTCCAGGCACCGGATCTGGAAAACTTCCCCTGCCTGGCGCTGGCCCGGCAGTGCGCCAAGGCCGGCGGCACTGCCTGCCCGGCAATGAACGGCGCCAACGAAGAAGCTGTGGCCATGTTCTTAAATGACGAGATCGGCTTCTATGACATCTACCGCCGGGTGGCCCGGGCGGTGGAAAACACCCCCTTCCTGGCATCTCCGAATCTGGAGCAGGTGCTGGAAGCGGATCGGGTGGCCCGGCAGCTTGTCCGGGGGTAACAACTTTTGCGAGGCATACTATGAGCGTTCTGTTTGCAATCATCCTGTTCAGCTTTCTGATCTTCATCCACGAGCTGGGGCACTTTGTGGCCGCCAAGCTGTCCGGGGTGCGGGTCAATGAGTTTTCTCTGTTCATGGGTCCCGCCCTGTGGAAAAAGCAGGTGGGTCAGACCCTGTACGCCATCCGGCTGATCCCGGTGGGCGGCTACTGCGCCATGGAGGGCGAGGACGGGGACAGCGACGACCCCCACGCCTTTGGCAGCGCCGCCTGGTGGAAGCGGTTTCTGATCCTGATTGCCGGCGCGGCCATGAATTTCGTGGTGGGCGTGGTGATTATGATGTGCATTTACCTGCCTGTCAAGCAGGTGGTGGTGCCGGTGATCAGCAGCTTTGAGTCCTTTGCCACCGTCAACGGCGAGCAGGGACTGCGGGAAGGGGACGAAATCGTAGCGCTGGACGGGGAGAAAATCTATGTCTACTCCGATTTTTCCACCATTTTGTCCCTGAATCCCGTGGAAACCCATGATCTGGTGGTGAAGCGTGACGGAAAAACCATTCATCTGGAGAATTTCCGGATGCAGACCCACGAGGTGACGCAGGAGGACGGCAGCGTCCGCCGACTTTACGGCATGAATTTCTCCACCAGAACGCTGTCCTTCGGAGAAAAGCTGGCCTACGGCTGGAATCAGTCCATGGACGTGGTGCGGATGGTGCGGTTGAGCCTGCAAATGCTCATCCGGGGACAGGTGGGGCTTTCGGATATGTCCGGCCCTGTGGGCATTGTCAGCCAGATGTCCACCGTGGCGCAGGCCTCTGCTACCTGGGTGGATGCTTTGATGAATATGCTCTATTTCGGTGCTTTCATCGCCATCAATCTGGCGGTGATGAACCTGCTGCCCATCCCCGCGCTGGACGGCGGACGGGTGGTGGGACTCCTGCTGACCACTGCGGTGGAGGCGGTGACCCATAAGAAGATCGATCCCAAGTACGAGGGCTACCTCCACGGTGCCGGTATGGTGCTGCTGTTGGGATTGATGGCGGTGATCATGTTTAAGGATATTTTTACCCTAATTCGATAAGAGGTAATTGCTATGACAAGACAGATAACGGTAGGCGGCATCCCCATTGGCGGCGGTGCGCCGGTGGTGATCCAGTCCATGCTCAATACCCGAACCACCGATGTGGAAGGCTCTCTGGAGCAGATTCGCCGTCTGGCGGCGGCAGGCTGTCAGATCGCCCGGCTGGCTGTGCCCAATCAGGAGGCCGTCCGTGGCTTTGCGGAGATCTGCCGGGAAAGCCCCCTGCCGCTGGTGGCAGATATCCACTTTGACTACAAGCTGGCCATTGCCGCTGCCGAAGGCGGCGCTGCCAAGATCCGCATCAACCCCGGCAACATTGGCGGCGAGGATCGGGTCAAGGCGGTGGTGGACGTGTGCAAGGACAAGCATATTCCCATCCGCATCGGCGTCAACGGCGGCAGCCTGGACAAGCGCCTGCTGGAAAAGTATGGTCATCCCACCGCCCAGGCGCTGGTGGAAAGCGCCTTCCAGCATCTGGAACTGCTGGAAAAGCAGGGCTTTTACGATACCTGCGTGTCCATGAAGTCCTCCACCGTGCCGACCATGGTGGCCGCCGCCCGACTGTTCCGGGAGAAGTGCGACTATCCCATTCATATCGGAGTGACGGAGACCGGCCCTGTGAAGCAGGGACTGATGAAGTCCGCCATGGGCATCGGTGCGCTGCTGCTGGACGGCATCGGTGATACCATCCGGGTCAGCCTGACGGATGACCCCATTGAGGAGGTATATGCCGCCAAGGATATCCTGAAGGCGGCTGGTCTGCGTAAGGAGGGCGTGAACATCGTCTCCTGCCCCACCTGCGGACGTACCCGCATCGATCTGATCGGTCTGGTCAATCAGGTGGACGCTGCCCTGAAAAACTGCGAAAAGCCCATTACCGTGGCGGTCATGGGCTGCGTGGTCAACGGCCCCGGCGAAGCCCGGGAGGCGGACATCGGCATCGCCGGCGGCGACGGCTGGGGCATGATCTTTGAAAAGGGCGAGCAGGTGGAAAAACTGCCCTATGAGGAGCTGCTGCCCGCCCTGCTGAAGCGGATCGAGGCCATGTAAGATACATTCCGGCGCAGGGCGGGGCTATGCCTTCCCGCCCTGCGGTTTTTCATCCCGGTGCGCCGGGATGCGGTCAAGAGGTAACATCCATGCGTAAAACCGTTTACTTATCCAATATGTTTCCGGATTATGTGCCGCCTGAGGAGCTGGGGCTTGCCCTTTCTCAGGCGGCCATCGCCGCTGCGGACATTGACCCGGAGACCCGGGCGGTGTCCGTCTGCGTCCATTCGGAGGAATACATCCCCCAGCGGCTGCTGGAGCAGGCACGGAAGGACATTTGCACGCTGTACGGCCTGCAGAATCTGACCATCACTGCCACCCATCCGGCTTCCCAGCTGGAAAAGATCGAGCCGGAGGAGCTGATGTGGCTCTTTGCCAGCCGCAACCCCATGGCACGGGGCACCCTGGCCGGAGCCAAGTGGAGCTGGGAGGGCACGACGCTGACGGTGCAGCTGGTGGCCAACGGCCTGAACACCTTGCAGGAACATATCCCGGCGGTGCAGCAGGAGCTGCGGGAGCGGTTCGCCACCCCGGTGACCATCCGTGTTCAGGCAGGTCAGGAGCTGGAAGGGGAGGCACTGTTTGCCGCCGTTCAGACCATGCGGGAGGAAGCGCTGGAAAAGCTCCCGGTGTCCCAGCCCCGGCAGGCGGAAAAGCCCAAAGCGGAGACTTCCTCCGATACCTTCTACGGCAAGCCCTTCAAGGGCACGGCGGTGTCCATGCAGGACGTGAGCCTGGATATGGGCACGATTATTGTGGAGGGCAAGGTATTCAATGTCGAGCACAAGGAACTGAAAAAGCGCAATGCCTGGGTGGTGAAGTTCGACATGACGGACAACACCAACTCTATCCGGGTCAGCAAATTCATGGAGGCCACGGAAGCAAAGCCCATTCTGGAAAATGTAAAGGTCGGCTCTGTGCTCCGGGTGCAGGGCAAGCCCATCGAGGACCGGTTTGAAAACGAGATGGTGCTCAAGCCCTTTGCCATGCAGCCCGGTGATCTGCCTGTCCGCAGGGATACGGCGGAAGGGGAGAAGCGGGTGGAGCTGCATCTGCATACCACCATGTCCAACATGGACGCCCTGACCTCCACCGAGGCTGCCATCCGCCAGGCCGCCGCCTGGGGTCACAAGGCCATCGCCATCACCGACCACGGCTGCTGCCAGTCCTTCACCGATGCCCTGCACTGCGTGGAAGGACGCAAGCCCCCCAAGGTTGCCGGCACCGACGAAATCATCAAAATCCTCTACGGCTGCGAGGGCTACTACGTCAACGACGTGGACGACCGGATTGTGGTGCACGGGGAGCGGAACATGACCTTCAATCAGGCGTTTGTGGCTTTCGATCTGGAAACCACCGGCTTAAGCTCCCGCACCGACCGGATCATTGAAATCGGTGCGGTGGTGATGAAAAACGGTCAGGAGGTGGATCGCTTCCAGACCTTCGTGGATCCGGAGAGAACCCTGGACAAGAAAATCGTGGATCTGACGGGCATTACCGACGAAATGCTGGTGGGTGCTCCGAAAATCGAAGAGGTGCTCCCCAAATTCCTGGACTTTGTGGGAGACCGGGTGCTGGTTGCCCACAATTCCGACTTTGATACCGGCTTTATCCGGGGGGAGTGCGGACGGCTGGGGTATGACTACCACTATACCGCCGCCGATACCCTGATCCTGTCTCAGAACCTGCTGAGCCATCTGAACAAATTCAAGCTGAACATCGTGGCAAACGCCCTGAGTCTGCCGGACTTCAACCATCACCGGGCGGCGGACGATGCTCTGACCTGCGGACTGATTATGGCCAACCTGCTCAATAAGCTGGAAGAGGAGCACGATATCCACCAGCTGCAGGATATCAACCCTGCCATGATGAAGCTGCGTGCCGGAGGCCGGATCACAGACCGGCAGGCACGGCACATCATCCTCTTTGCCAAGAATCAGGTGGGTCTGCGAAACCTCTATCACCTGATCTCCGACTCCAATCTGAAGCATTTCAAGCGGGTGCCCCGGATTCCCAAATCCGAGCTGATGGAGCTGCGGGAGGGACTGATCATCGGCTCTGCCTGTGAAGCCGGTGAGCTGTTCCAGGCCATTCTGGATCACAAGAGTGACGATGAGCTGAAGCGCATTGCTTCTTTCTATGATTTTCTGGAAGTCCAGCCGCTGGCGAACAACCGCTTCATGCTGGAAAATGAAAAATACGAGGCGCAGACCGACGAGGATCTGCGGGAATATAACCGCAAGATCGTCCGGCTGGGTCAGGAACTGGGCAAGATGGTGGTGGCCACCGGCGACGTCCACTTCCTGAACCCGGAGGATGAGGTATTCCGCCACATCCTGCTGGCCACCAAGGGATTTGCCGACGCGGACAAGCCCATGCCTCTGTACTTCCGCACCACCGACGATATGCTCAGGGAATTTTCCTATCTGGGAGAGGAAAAGGCGCGGGAGATCGTCATTACCAACCCCAACCGCATTGCGGATATGTGCGAGACCATGCGCCCCGTGCCCCACAACCTGTTTGCCCCCAAAATCGAAAACTCGGTGGAAGATCTGAAGGCGCTGGTGTACGGCAAATTCCACCGGCTTTACGGAGACAATCCCCCGGAGGTTTTCGTCAAGCGAGTGGAAACGGAGCTGCACGACATCATTTCCTGCCACTATGACGTGATCTATATGTCTGCCCAGAAGCTGGTGCAGAACTCTTTGGAGCACAACTATCTGGTCGGCTCCCGTGGCTCTGTCGGCTCGTCCATCGTGGCGTATATGTCCGGCATCACCGAGGTCAATTCCTTCCAGCCCCATTACCGCTGTCCCAATCCTGAGTGCAAGTACACGGAGCTGAATGTGCCCAAGGGCTACAACTGCGGCGCGGATCTGCCGGACATGGCGTGCCCCAAATGCGGCACCAATATGGAAAAGGACGGCTTCAACATCCCCTTCGAGACCTTCCTGGGCTTCGGCGGCGACAAGGTGCCGGATATCGACCTGAACTTCTCCGGCGAATATCAGGCGGAGGCGCACAAGTACTGTATTTCCATGTTTGGATCGTCCCATGTGTTCCGGGCGGGCACCATCGGCACCGTGGCGGAAAAGACCGCCTTCGGCTATGTGAAAAAGTACCTGTCGGAGCGGGGCAAGACCGCCTCCCGGGCGGAGGAGGCCAGACTGGCGCAGGGCTGCGTGGGCGTGCGTCGCACCACCGGCCAGCACCCCGGCGGTCTGGTGGTCATCCCTCAGGAAAATGAGATCTGGGACTTCTGCCCGGTGCAGCACCCGGCGGATGACCCCAATTCCGACCAGATCACCACCCACTTTGAATACCACTCCATGGAGGAAAACCTGCTGAAGCTGGATATGCTGGGGCACGATGACCCCACCATGATCCGCATGATGGAGGATATGACCGGGGTGGATGCCAAAACCATCCCCCTGGATGACAAGGGCACCATGTCCATTTTCACTTCCTCCAAAATTCTGGGCTACGAGGATGACAAGCTCCTGGGCCCCACCGGCGCTGTGGGCGTGCCGGAGTTTAATACCCGCTTCACCCGAGGGGTATTGCTGGATACCATGCCGGAGAAGTTCGACTTCCTGGTGCGGATTTCCGGCTATACCCACGGTACGGATGTGTGGCTGGGCAATGCCCGGGATCTGATCACCTCCAAAACCGCCACAGTGGACGGCACCATCGGCTGCCGTGACGACATTATGATCTATCTGATCTCCTGCGGAATGCCGGAGAAGCGTGCCTTTAAGATCATGGAGTCTGTCCGAAAGGGCAGAGGTCTGCCGGACGGGGCGGAGGAGGAAATGATCGCCGCCGGTGTGCCGGACTGGTACATTGGCTCCTGCAAGAAGATCAAGTACCTGTTCCCCAAAGCCCACGCTGTGGCCTACGTTATGATGGCCTTCCGCATTGCCTGGTTCAAGGTCTATCACCCGCTGGCCTTCTATTCGGCGTATTTCTACCGCCGCAGCCAGAAGGGCGGCTTTGACGCGGCGCGGATGTGTCAGGGCATGGAGCAGGCCATTGAGAACATCGATGCCATTGACAACAACGAGGA
>CAYWZB010000026.1:0-12850 GCA_964462775.1 uncultured Oscillospiraceae bacterium | reverse complement strand
TGCCGGGGAGGCTCCACCTCGCCGGTGAAGTAGGGCTTCATGGGTGCCATGCCGGAGTTGATCAGCAGCAGAGACGCGTCATTTTGCGGGATCAGGGAAAAGCTGGGCAGACGCAGGTGGCCCTTGCTTTCAAAGAAGCGCAGGAACATTTCCCGCAGCTCGTTTACGCCGTAAGGCTTGGGATTCATAGGATCTACCTCCAAAAATTCTTCGGCGGCACAAAAAGAAAAAACGCCGCCCCTATCAAATAGGGGCGACGGTCAATCGCGGTACCACCCTAATTCGCCCACAAAGCATGGGCATCTTAGCTGCTCTGTAACGGGAGCGCCCGTCCCGGTCCTCCCGGGCAACGGCGAAAGTGGCTCGCCGCCGGAACGCCGAAGGGCTTCCACCGTCCCCTTCTCGCTTTGGGTATCCTGAGCAGCTTTGTTTTCGCATTGTCTTTGCATATCGGGTGTATTTTACCCCATTGCTTGGAAAAAGTCAATGGTTTTTGGAAATTTTCTGTCAAGCGCCCTTTTCTGCCAGCGCTTCCAGCCAGTCGATCAGCTCCTGCCGCCCCTCATCGCTCATGGGGAAGGTTCTTTCGCCGTCCATTCCGCTTTTTTCATAGCAGTAAGGCCCGTACCAGTATTCCACGAAAATGCTGCTTTCGGGGAAGTTGACCTCCTTTGGGGTCAGCATCACCACCTTGGGCACCGCCCGGAAGCGGAGGGTGCCCTTGGAGCCAGTGAAGATGTTGTTCATGGCGAAGGAGTGCAGCGTGGGAAGATACAATTCTGCCATGGCTTACTCCTGGGTCAGCGCTTCCATCTCATCCAGCAGCTGACCAAACAGTTCCAGCGCCTGATCCACGGGAGCCGGGCTTTCCATATCCACACCGGCGCCCCGGAGCAGCTCGATGGGGCTCTTGGAGCAGCCGCCGGAGAGGAAGCCAATGTAGTCCTTCACCGCCTGCTCTCCCTCGTTCAGGATTCTGCGGGACAGGGCAATGGCGGCAGAGTAGCCGGTGGCGTACTGGAATACATAATAGTTGTAGTAGAAGTGCGGGATCCGTGCCCATTCCATGGCGATCCGGTCATCCACCACCATGTCCGGGCCATAATACAGCTCGTTGAGCCGCTTGTATTCAGCGCTGAGCACATCGGCGGTGAGGGTCTGCCCCTGTGCCACCATCTGACCGATGTTCAGCTCAAATTCAGCGAACATAGTCTGGCGGTACAGCGTGCCCTTGAACTGATCCAGGAAGTGGTTGATGAGGTATGCCCGCTCCTTCCTGTCCGTGGTCTTGCCCAGGAGGTATTCCATCAGCAGCGCCTCGTTGCAGGTGGAGGCCACCTCCGCCACGAAGATCACATAGTCCGCGTCCACAGGGTTCTGGTACTTGTTGGAGTGGTAGGAATGGAGGGCGTGACCCATTTCGTGCGCCAGGGTGAACTGGCTGTCCAGGGTGCCGGTGTAGTTCATCAGCACGAAGGGGTGCACCGCCGCACCGGCGGAGTAAGCGCCGCTGCGCTTGCCCACGTTCTGGTAAACATCCACCCAGCGGTTTTCAAAGCCCTCCTTCAAAATGGCACGGTAGCTTTCGCCCAGAGGTGCCATGGCATCATACACCGTCTGCACTGCCTGCTCATAGGGGATGTGCTTGTCCACATCCTTCAGCAGGGGGGTGTACACATCGTAAAAATGCAGCTCCTCCACGCCCAGCAGCTTCTTACGTAGGCGGACATAGCGGTGCATCTTGTCCAGATGCTTGTGGACGGTGTCAATGAGGTTCCGGTAAACGGAGGTGGGCACGTTTGTGGCATCCAGAGAAGCGTCAAAGGCGGTATCGTAATGCCGCGCCTCGGCGAAGAATTTCAGCTGCTTGTTCTGGGCGTTCAGCAGAGCTGCGGCGGTGTTTTTGAAGCCGGCAAAGCCATCGTACAGATTTTCGTAGGCGCTTTTCCGCAGCTGGCGGTCGGCGCTTTCCTCCAGGGAGACAAAGGTGCCCTGGGTCAGGGGATGCCGGTTGCCCTGGCTGTCCACCGCGTCGGGGAAGGTGATGTCCGCATCGGCGAAGGAGCCGTAAATGGTATCCGGGGCGTTGGCCATCTCCCCGGCGGCTGCCAGCAGCTTTTCCTCGGCGGCGGACAGGGTGTGGGCCTTTCTCCGGCGGCAGTCCGTCAGATAGCGACGGTAGCGTTCCAGAGCGGGGCAGGCAGCGTAGAAGCCGTCCAGCGTCTCGTCGGAAATGGCCATGATCTCCGGGGTCTCAAAGCTGGTGGCGGCGCTCAGCGCCACAATCACGCTCATAAACTTGCCCACCATGGCCTGATAGGTAGCGTTTCGGGTATCCTCGTCAGCCTTACGCATACAGTAGTTGCCCAGCAGTTCCGCCTTCTGGTTGACCTGCTCCGTCTTTTCCAGATACCGGCACAGGGTCTGGGCATCGGAAGCCAACTTCCCGGCATAGCCCTCCAGCTCTGCCTGATCGGCGGCCAGGGTAGCCAGTTCCTGCTCCCACAGGGCATCGGTAGCGTACAGATCCTCGATGGCCCATTTATCCTTTTCGGGGATATCCCGGCGTTCACGGATGACATTGGTATTGTCCATTGTGTTTTCCTCCCGTTTTCATTTGTTTGTATCCAGGAGCTATTATACCACGTTGCCGAAAAAAAGCAATCGCTTGCAAAAAAGAACAAAATATGCTATCCTATCCCGGGTGATTGACTATGAACAAAAAAATCAGCGGCATTGCCGCACTATTCCTGTGTACCATTATCTGGGGCTTCGCCTTCATTGCCCAAAGCGTGGGCATGGACAAAATTGGCCCCTTTACCTTTCAGGCCGTCCGCGCGGCTCTGGCGGTAGTCTTTCTGGTGGTTTTCTCCCTGGTCATGGATCTGGGACGGTGCCGCCCCTCCGTGTCCCTTGCCAAGTGGAAAAATCCCCGGCTGTGGCGCAACGGTCTGATCTGCGGCGTGGCGCTGTTTGTCGCCGCCAGCCTGCAGCAGGTGGCTCTGGTGGATACCGATGCCGGTAAGGCCGGGTTCCTCACCGCCATGTATATCGTGCTGGTGCCGGTGCTGGGGCTGTTCCGGGGGGAAAAGCCTCCCAAGACCACCCTTCCCAGCGTGGCGCTGGCGGTGGTGGGACTGTATCTGCTCAGCTGCATGGGCACCACCGGCATCCGCCGGGGAGATCTGCTGCTGATCGCCTGTGCTCTGGGCTTTGCGGTGCAGATCACTCTGGTCTCCCGGCTTTCCCCGGGGATGGACGGATTTCGGATGAACTGCATCCAGTGTCTGACAGTGTGCGTGCTGTCCCTGCCCTTCCTGCTTTTTGAGCAGCCCCGGTGGGCAGATATTTCCGCCGCCTGGCTGCCGCTGCTGTTTGCCGGTGTGCTGAGCATGGGCGTTGCCTATTCCCTGCAGATCGTGGGGCAAAAGTATGTGGAACCCACCGCCGCCTCCCTGATTATGAGTCTGGAATCCGCCTTTGCCGCTCTGGGTGGCTGGTGGCTTCTGGGGGAGCGGATGACCGCCGGAGAATACACCGGCTGCGCCCTGATGTTCGCCGCCGTGGTGCTGTCCCAGCTGCCGGAACGAAAGAAAGCATAAAAACGCCGCCTGTTGCAGCCAACGCAACAGGCGGTATTCCCTTTTCAAGTGGACATTCTGTCCGAATTGTGGTATAGTCATAGTACCTTAATACCTTGCCCGGAGGGATTCCTATGAAAAAAGCATTGTATCCGCTTCTGCTTGCCCTTTTTCTGCTGCTCTCCGCCTGTGAAAGCCAGCGCTATGCCGAACCTTCCCCCTCTTCAAATCCGCCTGAAGCCGATATTTCCACGCCTGCAGAGGACGCGGTTTGGACCCGGCAGGAGCTGCAGGAACTATTTTCTCGTCATCAGGAGGAACACTGGGAATACCTCGACTGCGTGACTATGCCGGATCGATCCTGCAACCGCATTGGTGCTGTCCTGTTCCTAGACTCTCAAAAGGAAAATACCTGCATTGCTTTCTTCACCGAAACCGGCAGCTATCAACTCTGCGGCGCATACGCCAAAGCTCCTGAAAAGCCGCAACTGACCTACTTGGGGGACGGAACCGTCTCCTTCCTCCTGGAGGCAGAGGATGGCACCACATCCACCTATACTCTGACCATTTCCCAGTCAGGAAGCGATGTGAACTTCCAGCTGGAATCCCAGTAAAAATGTCCGCAACATCGGAATCCATCCCCAAAGATTAAGTCGAATCGTCATTTGCCATGGATAGTTGGGCAATTTCCGAAACAATCCAGAACACATAAAAACGCCGCCTGTTGCAGCCAACGCAACAGGCGGTATTTTCACCCTGGGGACAGATTCTTTTCACCGGCACATACGCCGTCGTCCGCAGCACTTCCCTTATGCCAGATCCCGCACCACATCCTTGGCCACCCGATAGATATCCTCCATGGTGCTTAAGGAACTGATCTGATTTTTGTAGTAGGCACTGTGGGGTACACCCCTCAGATACCAGGCGAAGTGCTTCCGGGCTTCCAGGCAGGCGATGTGCTCCCCGTGATCCTGCTCCGACAGGCGGAACTGCTCCACTGCCACCGCCACCCGCTCCGCAAGGGGCGGCCGTCCGGGGTAATCCTGTCCAGCCATGGCTGCCTTCACCTCGGCAAAAATCCAGGGATCACCGAAGGCGCTGCGTCCGATCATCAGTCCGTCGGCACCGGTGCGCTTGGCGCAGCGCAGGGCAGCGGCACCGTCGGTGATGTCGCCGTTGGCAATCACCGGAATGCTCAGCTGCTCCTTGACGGCGTGGATGGTATCCCAGTCCGCCACGCCGGAATAGAGCATACTCCGGGTTCGTCCGTGGACAGCCACCATGCTGGCGCCGCAGTCCTCCATGCGCCTGGTAAAGTCCAGCACATTGATGCTGCCCTTGTCCCAGCCCAGGCGGCATTTCACCGTCACCGGCACATCCACCGCTTTGACCACCGCCTGGACGATCTGTCCAGCCAGCTCAGGGGTACGCATCAGGCCGCAGCCGTCTCCGGAATTGGCAATCTTGGGCATGGGGCAGCCCATGTTGATATCCAGAAAGTCGCAGCCGGAGATCTCCAGCGCAAGTCTGGCACCCTCCGCCATAATGTCCGGGTCGTTGCCGAATATCTGGGCACCGCAGACGCTGCCCTCATTTTTCCGCAGGAGCTTGGCGCTTTTCTGATCCTTGTACACCAGCGCCCGGGAGGAGACCATCTCCGTCACCGTCACCCCGGCACCCAGCCGGGCGCAGATGGTGCGGTAGGCCCAGTCCGTCACACCGGCCATAGGCGCCAGAAACAGGGGATTTTCCACTTCTATCGTTCCAATTTTCATGGGCATTCTCTCTTTCAGGGATTTTATCAGGATTATACCACATCCCTGTCCGCCGCGCAAGCTAAATCACAGCGCTGATCAGCCAGGCAAGTCCCGTCAGCACCGCGCCGCCTGCCGCCCAGACTGCGCCGTAAAGATACAGGTGCCGCTTTTTTCCCGATTCTTCCCTGCCCCGTAGGGCTTTTTCCGCCTCCTTCAGCAGGGCTTCCCGGGTGACCCCCTCCCCTACCGCGCTGTCCTTCAGAATAAAGATGGCCTGCTCAAACAGCCGGGCATCGGGGCTTGGCACCACGATGACCTGCCGGGAAATTCCTTTTACCATGCTTTCCCCTCCTCACCGGGGATTCTCCCCAGCTTGAAGGAGGCTTATTCTTTTTGCTTCCTTTTTCTTGCGCTTTTTCCAAAATGATGGTATACTGTTTCCATCTTTTTTCGGAGGCAAACCTATGAACAAGCAATCCATCTGGCAGGTTTTGAAATTCACCTTCTTCTCCATTTCCGCGGGGCTGATTCAGGTGCTCAGCTTCACTGTGATCAACGAGCTGCTGTCCTGGCCCTATTGGCCGGCGTATCTAATCAGTCTGGTGCTCAGCGTGGTGTGGAATTTCACCCTGAACCGGCGCTACACCTTCCAGTCCGCCGCCAATGTGCCTGTGGCCATGGCCAAGGTCTTTGGCTACTACCTGGTCTTTACCCCTTCGTCCACCTGGCTGGGCGCTCTGGCGGAAGGTGCCGGTGTCAACGAGTACATCGTTCTTGCGCTGACCATGCTGACCAATTTTGTCACGGAATTTCTTTTCAGCAAATTCGTGGTCTACCGGGGTCAGGAAAATACCAGAACCGTATAAACCGAAAAACATCCCCGGCACCCAAGGTGCCGGGGATAAGTGTTTCTGTTCAGGAAAGCTTCTTCAGATCGTCCAGCGCGGCACGGATGACCTTGTCCATGTCGTAGTACCGGTACTGACCCAGACGGCCGCCGAAAATCACATTGCCCTCCGCATCAGCCAGAGCCTTGTACTTTGCGTACAGTTCGCCGTTTTCTTCGTCGTTGACGGGATAGTAAGGCTCCATGCCCGGCTTCCACTCGGCGGAATACTCCCGGCTGATCACGGTGGTGGGCTGCTTGCCGAAGGCGAAGTGCTTGTGCTCAATGATCCGGGTATAGGGCACCTCCCGGGCGGTGTAGTTGACCACGGCGTTGCCCTGGAAATCCTCCATATCCAGCTCCTCCGTCTCAAAGCGGACGCTGCGGTAGCTCAGGTGACCCAGCTTATAGCCGAAGTATTCGTCAATGCAGCCGGTGTAGACAATGGTCTTGGCAATGTCCGGCTCCTCCTGAATCAGCTGGAAGAAGTCGGTATTCAGCCGAACCTCCACGCCCTCCAGCATTTTCTCCACCATGGCGGTGTAGCCGCCCATGGGGATGCCCTGGTAGCGGTCGTTGAAGTAGTTGTTGTCGTAAATGAACCGGCAGGGCAGCCGCTTGATGATGAAGGCGGGCAGATCCTTGCAGTCCCGTCCCCACTGCTTTTCGGTGTAGCCCTTGACCAGCTTGGTGTACACATCGGTACCCACCAGGCTCAGCGCCTGCTCCTCCAGATTCTTCGGCTTGGTGATGTTCAGCTCCGCCACCTGCTCAGCGATCTTCGCTCTAGCCTCTGCCGGGGTGCGGATGCCCCACATTTTGGAGAAGGTATTCATATTGAAGGGCAGATTGTACAGCTCGTCCTTATACACCGCAATGGGACTGTTGATATAGTTATTGAACTCGGTGAACTGATTGACATAGTCCCACACCTCCCGGTCGCTGGTGTGGAAAATATGGGCACCGTATTTGTGCACCTGAATGCCGTGGACATCCTCGGTATAAATATTGCCGGCAATGTGGTCTCTGCGGTCAATGACCAGGCAGTGCTTTCCCTGCCGGGTCAGCTCCCGGGCGAACACCGCGCCGTACAATCCGGCACCGACGATCAGATAATCATACATAGTTCATTCTCCTTATTTCAGAATACCGGCGCCATGGCATACACCGCGCCGTCCAGCTCGCTGACATACCATACAAACAGCACCGCAAACAGAGCGACCTGTCCGGCCACAGCAAACCATTTTTTGCCATACAGGGGCAGCACCGCCTGATGTAAGCGGGGCAGCCGCTTTTCCAGCAGCGCCATGGCCTGATTTTCCGGGTTTCGGAACAGCTCCCGGTACAGCGCCGCCGTCATCGGCACCAGCGCCACCCGGAAGATCAGCACCACCCGCAAAAACCAGAAAAAGGCAAAGCACACCGGCTGAATGGCTGCCGCCGTCAGGATCATCAGGAAGGGAAGCCGGATTTTCGGCTCCTCCATCCGCTCCTTCAGCAGCCAGTAAGACAGCAGTGCTACCACCCACAGCATCGCCAGCAGGGTCTGTCCCCCCTCAGTCAGGCGGGGATATTCCAGATATCTGGGGTAGAACAGGGCGATTCCCAGCTCCACAATGGGCTTGCTGAATACACTGAGCACCACCGCCGCAGCGATGCCGCCCAGCAGCAGCCGCCGGTTCACCGGCAGCCGGTAAATCGGATACAGGAACACAAACACCACAGAAATCTTGTGGAAGGTCATTGCCAGCAGCACCACCGCCAAAAATGGAAGTAGCCTGCGCTCCCGGATAAACCGGAACGACCAGGTCAGAATGGCCATGGCCATCAGCTGCCGCCAGAAAATAACCGCGTGGATATACATCCCCAGCGCCACAAAGGCCATCAGCGCCACCATGGGGTCTTCCGTTTCCTTCTCGCAGGAGCGGGCAAAGGGCAGCAGAATCCCCACTGCCAGCACCGCCAGCAGCACCCGGGGCTGCCCAAACAGCCGCTCCAGCACCCAGCACAGCAGCACATAGCCGATCTCAAACTTATGGGTCAGCATTTCCCCGAAGGACAGCTCCGGGATGATCTGCCACTGGCGCATATACTCGGCAATGTCCACGCTGACCGTCCCATCCTGCAGAGCAAAGATGAAAATCAGAAATCCGCAGGCACCATAGTAGAGCAAACGCCTGGACTCCTGCCGGGGGGTAAGCTCATGCAGCACCGCAAAGCCCAGCATGATCAGATAGATCCAGTAAAAACCGTTCATAGCACCGCTCCCGTCATTGATCGTTAAAGGTATGATTCCCCCCGCAGAGCATTGTAGAGTCTGGAGCCAAGCACCGCATCCCAGGTCTTTTTACGCAGCCCCAGGCGGTTCATGGCCAGAAACAGTTGGTATTTCTTCCCTGCCAGTGCCGCAGCCTCCGGTGCACGGGCGGCGCAGGTCTCCATTGCCGCCTTTGCCGCAGAACGTCCGGCAGCTCTGTCCGGCTCCACCAGCAGCGCCGTGCACAGATAACTCATCAGCAGTCCCTGGATTTTCATGGCGGCATATTGCTTCCCGCCGCCTGCCGGAAGGGTTCCGTACAGCCCCTCCATCTTGTCCAGCACCCGCTGGGTGTGGCTGAGCCGCCTGAGCTGATTGGCCATGGACACGCTCTGATTCACATCCCCGATCCGGTACTCGTATACATACAGATCCAACGGCCGGATGGTTTTGGCGTAGCAGCAGGGATAGGTAGCGTACTCATGGTCTTCGTAGAAGGTGTGCTCCACCAGCGCCTGACCGTACTGCCGGTAAAAAGCCGTCCGGTAAGTGATGCCGTGGAAACTCAAAGCACGGTCAAAGCTCCTCCAGGAAGCCATGATCTGGGAAAAATCATAATCAACGTCAAATTCTTCCGGGTAAGTTTTCCAGCATTTTACCTCCCCGGTGCCAATGTCTATCGTGTGGTAATGGGTCAGCACCACGTCGCTTTCGCACTCTTCCAGCCGATCCAGAAAGGCGGCCAGATTCCCGGAAAGCACCCAGTCATCCGCGTCGATGACCTTGACGTACTTTCCCGTGGCTGCTGTCAGACCGGTATTCAGGGCACCGCCGTGTCCCCTGTTTTCCTGCGAAATCAGCCGGACGGTACCGGGATACCGATCTTCGTAGGTCTGCGCCAGAGAAGCGGTGGCATCGGTGGAGCCGTCGTTGACCACCAGAATTTCCAGCCGCTGCAGCACCTCCGGCACCAGCATACTTCCCAGTCCCTTATCCAGAAACGCTTCGCTGTTGTACGAAGGGATCACAAAGGTCAATACTTTCATACCAATGCCTCCTCACGGGCCTTTTTCGCCTGTTTCGAGATCCGGTTCTCCCGGATCCCCCGAAAAATGGCCTTCAGTGCCCTGCCCGGGGTGATGGTCTGCCGGTAAAGCTCGCCCTTTCGCAACACATAATACACGCCATACAGCGCCGCCATTGGTGCGCCCAGTATGTATCGGGTGGTTGCGCCCCGGTTTTCAAAAAAAGTCTCATCAAAGCCGGAAAACCAGGTGGAGCTTTCCTGCGCCACGGAGGCGATCTCCACCGGAGCATAGTAGATCCGAAGCCCGGAGCGCTGGCAGTCCAGCAGGAATTTCAGCTCCTCCTCCGCACCGTTTCCGGTGCCTGCCCCCAGCAGCGGGTCAAACCGCACCCCCGTATCCAGCAGCCGCTGCCGCCGGAAGGAGATCTGCCAGGAGCTGACCTTCATGGTCTGGGGAAATTTCAGCCGCCGAACCTTGTCCGAAAAAGAAGACGGACGATCCACCATTTTGAAAATGATCACGTCCGCCTGAGGAATATCCTGGTAGGTCTTTAAGATCCGGCGCTCATAGTCCGGGACAAAGATCTCATCGTCATCACATACCATGCAAATATCCGCTTTTGCCTGTTCAATTGCCAGATTGCGGCTTTTGGTCAGTCCGCGCTGGGTGGTGGAGAACATCCGAACGCTTCCGCGGGGGGTGTCATATTGGGCAAAGCCCTCCCGGTCGCACTGGTTGATCATCACCACATCCCCGGTAAGACCGGAGCGTTCCACCAAAGCAGCATCCTGCCGGTGCATGCAGGACATCAAAACTTCCAAAGTCATAGTCTTTCCTTTATTTCAGAAACCACCGGAAATACTTCTTCAGTCCATAGAAGGCATAGCTCAAAAAGTACCAGGCAGAACGGAAGAAGCCGTAGCCCATATACCGGTAGGTCTTATAAGTCATTTTTGCGGAGTTCCACTTGCTGCCGGATTTGCCCACGTTGGAAATCCGGTATTTCAGCAGCGGCTCGTTAATGGCGCAGCCGAAGCCGTACTTTTCCAGCACCTCCAGCCACATCAGGTAATCCTCATGGCCGTCGTCATGGTGCATGGGAAATTCCAGCGCCACAGACCGGCGGATCAGCACGGAGGAGCAGTTGATCTGATTCTGGGTCTGCAAATCTCTGTAGGTGTAGGTCTCCTTCGCCGGAAGCACATACCCGGTGAGGGTACCATCCGGGTTCATCAGTTCCCGACCCGTTGAACAGATCACGGCGTTCTTTTCCCGGATCAGCGCCAGCTGGCGCTTCAGCTTGCCCGGTGCCCAGTAGTCATCCGCATCCAGAAATGCGATAAATTCGCCCTTTGCCAGCCGCACGCCCTTGTTCCGGGTCTCGGCCACCCCCAGGTTCTTCTCATTTTTCAGATAGCGCACCCGATCATCGCCGGCATAGTCCCGCATGACCTTGTCCAGATTATCCCTGGAGCAGTCGTTGATTACCAGCACCTCCATGGGTACATCCTGCATCAGCGCCGAATCCAGAGCCATCGATATGAACTTTTCGCAATTATAGGCCGGAATGATTACCGACACCAGGATATCGTTCATAGCATCCTCTTTTCTCAGCGGGACACCACGCAAGCAGGCATCCGAGGGGGTGGGAAAACGGCGGGGCTTCCGCCATCGGCAGGGGCACTTCGCCTTTATACTTCGTACGAATTATAGCACAAAAAACCACCGTTGTCTAGTTTTTGCCCCTTCCTATTTTTACTTTTTTCAGAAATCTGTGGAAGAAACGTCAAAACACCGGGAAATCTCCCGAAATCCCGGTGTAAAAAGCTCAAATTTCCGCTGCATCCCGGCACCGGCGAAAACGGTGCTGTGTCCATACTTCCAGCCCCATGGGCATCAGGCAAAGCAGGGCGTAGCCTGCCGCCGTCACCGCCCCCAGACCGGTCAGAGGTTTCCACAGGAGTCTGGGGTTATAGAGCATCTTCGTCAGATTCAGGATCCTGCCCATAGCCGTCAGGGTCATGGCGGTGCACAGCGCCACCACAAAGCTCCGATCCCGGTTGTCAAAACGATAGATGGAAAAGGCAGTGCGCCCCCGCAGGAGGCTGCCCCGGCTACGCATGGAATCCGCTTCCAGCCCCAGCGCCTGGATCATCCAGGTGATGAGCATGGAGAAAATCCGCAGGCAGTTGATGAAACGCTGCCAGAGATTCCCCTGATTCACGCCCCGGCCAATGCCCCGCTGGGCAAGGTCAATCCGGCGGGCTTCCCCCTTCACCCGGGGGATCAGCCGCAGGAGGATGGTCAGCCCCAGACTCAGCAGAGGGCTGATTTGGCCAAACAGGTACACCACCTTGTCGCTGGTGACCACAGAAAACAGGCAACTCAGCCACATACAGACCGTCGCCCCCCGAAGCCCCAGCACCAGACCGTATACCAGACTCTCCACCGTCAGATTGTTGCCGATGAAGTTCTGCTTCAGCACAGTCACGCCAAAATGGTGATACCCGGCGTAGTACAGGGCAAAGGCAGCCGCCAGCGGAAGCAGCAGCAGATTGAAAAGCACGCTTTTTCCGCCATTGCGTTTGACGCTGTAGGCAAAGGCGCAGCCATAGGCCACCGCCAGAAACACAGGATGATCAAAAGCGGCGCTTCCATAGAGCACGGCGGCAAAAAACAGGAAATTCACCGCCGGATGGCAGCTTTCAAACCCCATTGCCTTCCTCCCTGTTCTTCCGGAACAGGTCGATGACATCCTCCGCGGTGACAGCCATGGAGAATACATGGCGGCTCATGCGGTGGGCTGCGGTGGTGTAGAAGCTGTTGCCGCCGAAGAAGCGCCGGGGGGTGTCGGTGGTCAAAATCTGACCGTCGAAGAACATGGCGACTTCATCCGCGTACCGAGCGCAGAACTCCACATCATGGGAAACCACGACGATGGTGATGCCCTGCTTTTGCAGATCCTTGAGAATTTCCGCAAAGGTCTCCTTGAAGAAGCTGTCGATGCCCTTGGTGGGCTCGTCCAGCAGCAGGAGCCTGGGATTTGTCAGCAGCACCTTGGCCAGAGCCGCCCGCTGCTGCTCGCCGCCGGACAGGTCATAGGGGTGGCTGTCCAGCAGCGGCGTAATCTGGCAAAGCTGAGCCATCTTTTCGATTTCCGCCTTGTCCCTGGTCATCTCCTCCAGATCTTCCCGGACGGTTTTCTTGACAAACAGGCTCTTGGGATCCTGGGAAAGCATGGCAAGACAGTTCTGGAACAGCTCCCGATTTTTGTACTTTTCCACCGGCTTTCCAAACACCGTCACCTTGCCCCGGTAGGGCTTGCAGATGCCGGAAATGGC
>CAYWZB010000025.1:0-13306 GCA_964462775.1 uncultured Oscillospiraceae bacterium | reverse complement strand
AAACTGGACCTCACTTTTCTGTGAAGTCCAGCTTTTCTTAACTTAATGACATTGGCCGCAAGGCAAACCGTCTTTTGAATCACTGGATTTCTTTCAGGGGCTTGATATACTGATCCCGGCGGCGATCCTTTTCCGCCTGATAGGATACATCGTTGCTCATGTGAACCTCCCGGAGGTAATCGTGGTGATTTTCCAGGATCTGCGCGTTGGTTCTGGCCAGCATGGCCACGGCAATGGAGGAGCACTGGTCGGAGGCACGCTCCAGGTAGGTCAGCGTTTCCATGAACACCAGACCGCTGCCCACGGAGCAGCTGCCGTTCTTCAGGCGCTTGGTGTGGCGATCCCGGAGGATGTTCACCATATCGTCGATGGTCTCTTCCAGAGGCTCCACCCGCTTGGCGATCTCGTTGTCGCCGGTGGAGAAGGCTTCCAGGGTCAGCTCCACGATCTCCTGCACCGCACTGTGGATCAGGGTCAGCTCCCGCTTGGCAGTCTCGGAGAAGGACGTGCCCTCGCTCTGCAGCCGCTGGGACAGCTCCACCAGATTGGTGGCGTAGTCGCCAATGCGTTCGAAGTTGGGCACCACCTGCATCAGCATATCCAGCTGGCGGTCGTCGCTTTCCGTCTCCACGCTCTTGCTCAGGCCGATGAGGAAGTGGTCAGCGTTGTCGGTGAACTGGTCGATGCGGTCCTCATCCTCGTTGATCTGGGCAACCAGGACAGGGTCATACTTCAGCAGTACCTTGCAGCCCTTGGTAAAGTTGTCCCGTGCCATGGCACCGGCAGTGGCCACAGCCTTGACTGCCACGGACAAAGCCATGGTGGGAGAATTATACAGCTTGGTATCCAGGGAGTACAGCTCGGGATGGTCGGTCTGCTGGGGGGCATCCTCTTTGACCATGACCATGGACAGCTTCACCAGCAAGCCGGCGAAGGGAATCAGGATCACTGCGGTGAGCAGATTGAAAACCGTCTGGAAATTGGCGATGGAGCCGCTGTTGACAGTCCGCTCCCAAAATTCCACGCCGAACACCTGCAGATTCTCCATCACCGTCATCACAATCAGAAACAGCACAGTGCCGATGGTATTGAAGGCAATGTGGACGATGCCGGTACGCTTCGCGTCCTTGGAAGAACCAATGGAGCAGACCATAGCCGTGGTGACGCAGGTGCCCAGGTTGATGCCCATAATGATGGGATACGCCATGGCAAAGCTGATGCCGGAGCCGGGCACAGAGGCCACAGTCTGCAGCATACCCACGGTGGCGGAGGAGCTTTGGACAATCACCGTCAGCACCAGGCCGAACAGGATGCCCAGCAGGGGGTTATTGAGAATACCGATGAATGAGGTAAAGGCGGAGGTGCCGATCAGGGGCTTGACACCATCGGTCATCAGGTTCAGACCCACAAACAGGGTGCCGAAGCCGATGCAGATGTCGCCGATGGTCTTGGAGGACTTGTTCTTGATGAACATGACCAGCACAATGCCGGCGATCAGGGCGATGGGTGCCAGGGTATCGGTGTCGAACAGCCACAGCAGCCAGCTGCCGTCAGACTCAATGGAGCCCAGACGGATGATCTGGGCGGTAACGGTGGTGCCGATGTTGGCACCCATGACGATGGACACAGCCTGCTTCAGGTTCAGCACGCCGGCACCGATCAGAGCCACCGTCAAAACGATGGTGGCGGTGGAGCTTTGGATCACAGCGGTGACCAGGGTGCCCGTGAGTACGCCCATAAGAACATTGCCGGTGACCTTTTCCAGGACTCGCTTCAGTGCTTCGCCGGAGCTGTTCTTCAGGCCGTCACCCATGACTTCAATGCCATACAGGAACATTGCCAGGCCGCCCAGCAGCTGGATGATCGCGCTCAAAATTTCCATATTTGACTCCTAAATCCAATTCAAAAAATATTTCGTTGTACGAAGTCCGCAAGGGGACTTATTATCATTATAGGAGAAATTGTCAAAAAAGTACAGTTGGCAATTGCGTGAAATTTTCCCTGCCGTCCCCCACCGGGTTTTAGGGATATTGGACAATCACTTACCGGTGGAGCCGAAGCCGCCGCCGTCCCGCTGAGTTGCGGACAGCTCCTGCGCCTCCTGATATTCCGGCTGGAGCACCGGGGTAATGATCAGCTGCGCCACCCGATCCCCTCCGGCAATGGTCTGAGGCTGGCAGCCGTGGTTGTGCAGCGCCACGGTCAGCTCACCCCGGTAGTCGCTGTCAATGACGCCGACCTTGTTGGCAGGTGCCAGACCCCGCTTGCAGGCAAGACCACTGCGGGCATACACCAGTCCGGCGCAGCCCCGGGGCACTTCCAGAGCGATGCCCGTGGGGATGAAGGCGGTCTGCCCCGGCTGGATGGTCAGCGGCTCCGAAAGGCAGGCGTACAGGTCGGCACCTGCCGCTTCGGCGGTGCCGTAGGTGGGCAGCAGGGCTCCCTGCCGCAGAATTTTCACTCGGATCTTTTCCATATTATTCTCTCTTTCCGCTCTGCCAATCCTGCCAGAGCACGATCTTTCCCTGTTTTAAGGATGCGGGTACGTCAATGAGCCGCTGATTTTCCGAGCCACGGAACCGCAGGGACAGATTTTTCCTGCTTTCCACAAAGGGGCCGTCCACCAGCACATCCAGATAGCTCAGATATTCCCGGGTATCGCCCAGACGGCCGGAGAGGATGTCCCGGTCAAACAGGTACCCGGAAAATGCCCAGATGCTTTTTTTAGGCATTTCCGCCTTGATCCGCCGCAGCAGCTCCACAATGGCAGGCTGATTCTCCGGCTCAAAGGGTTCGCCTCCCAGCAGCGTCAGCCCCCGGACATACTCCGGGCGGAGCATGGTCAGGATGGACTCCACCGTTTCTTCGGTAAAGGGCTGACCGTAGTCAAAATCCCAGGCCTCCTGATTGAAGCAGCCCTTGCAGTGGTGCGTGCAGCCGGACACAAACAGGCTGACCCGAACCCCGGGGCCGTTGGCAATGTCGCAGTTTTTAATGGTTGCGTAATTCATGGAATCCCTCCATTTTCCCATACTGCTTACAGTATAACACGCCCTTCCCCAAATTTCCACTGGAAGATTGCTCCCGGAGAAAAAAGCCATGCAGAGAGTTTGAAAAGCAGAAAAGCATCCGTGCGTCTTTGCACGGATGCTTTCCGATTGGATGACCACCCAGCCATCTTGTCCGGAGGACTTTTGGTTTTATTCATCCGGATAGTCTGCCTTGTACTTTTCCCAGACCTCGATCTGGTCCTGTTTGGCAAGCCCCCGGCGAACAAGCTTTTTCACAATATCATAAATCACCGCAAACACCGGCACACCCACAATCATGCCCACAACGCCCCACAGTCCGCCGAACAGCACGATGGTGAACAGCACCCAGAAGCTGGAAATGCCCGTGCGGTCGCCCAGAATCTTGGGGCCGATCACATTGCCGTCCAGCTGCTGCAGCAGGAACACAAACAGCACGAACCACAGCGCCTTCATGGGATCCTCGATCAGAATCAGCAGCGTGGCCGGAACCGCGCCGATGAAGGGGCCGAAGAAGGGGATCACGTTGGTGATGCCCACAATGGCGGAAATCAGCAGCGGGTTGGGGAAGCGCAGGATCAGACAGCCCACATAGCACAACACGCCGATGATGGCGGAGTCCAGGATTTTGCCGTCAATAAAGCCGCCGAACACCCGGTCAATGAAGCGAACCTCCTCCAGCAGCAGGTCAGCCCACCGGGGCTTGAGGAGACTGCGGACGATGAGCACGCACTGCCGGGAGAACTTTTTCCGGCTGCCCAGCAGATAAACCGCCACAATCAGACCGATCAGCAGATTGTACACAAACATCAGCACCTTGTAAACGCCGTTGCCCACACCGGAAACGATGCTGAAAATATTGCTGATGTAGGGAGTCAGGGTATTGTTGGCCCAGGAATCCAGGGAGGCATACAGGGCTTCGTAGCTGGTATTGAAGAAGGTCAGCAGCGCCTCATATTCTCCGAAGGTCTCCACCGCCCAGTTGTAAAACTGCGCTGCCTTGCCGGGCAGGCTGTTCCACAGGGTGCGGATGCTGTCATAGAGGTTGGGGGCAATCATGATAATCAGGGTGTACACAATCAGCAGTCCGCACAGCACGCTCAGCGCCACCGCCAGACCGCAGGCCATTTTCTTCAGCTCTCTGGGAAGGTACTTTTCCAGCAGCCGCTGAAAGAAATTGCACATCGGGCGCAGCAGATACGCCATGACACCGCCATAGACAAAGGGCGCCAGAATGGCGCTGAGCTGATTCACCGCATCGCCAATGCCCTGGAACCGATACAGCACAAAAAACACCACGATGCTCAGGCTGATACCGCCGAAAATCGACAGCATCAGAAACAGATACCGCCGCTTGTAAGGATCTTTCATAGAACCCCACCCCTCCAATGTATTATTGCAAGTATATCAACTCCCCCGGCGGTGGGTTTGAACATTTTGTGAACAATCGGCCTTTCCGGGGAAAATTTACAATTTTCTTACAACCCCGCTCTGCTGCCCTCTTGCCTTTGGAGGAGATTTTGGCTATACTTTAGGAAAGGAGGAATGTATATGTTTTCCCACGAACCCCACTGCCATTACCGGAAGGCTCCGGTGGCAGAGGTGATCTGTCAGCTCCGTTTCCCGGAGATTCTGGCCATCGGTGCCAAGGATCCGGTGGATTTTCAGGAGGCCATCCGGGCAGATTTCCCCCAGTTTTCCCGGCGGATGGAAGCCCCCGCTCCCCGTCTGGTGGGTGCCCCCGGGAATCTGACCCTGAAAAATCAGCCTCCGGTGACCAATTACCAGTTTGCCAGCGCCGATGGTATGTGGCGGGTGAATCTGACCAGCAAATTCATTTCCCTGACCTGTGCCAGCTATCCCTGCTGGGAGGAGTTCGCCGCCCGGCTGGATAAGCCTTTGGCCGCTTTCATCCAGGTCTACAAGCCCGCCTATTTCGAGCGGGTGGGACTGCGATATCTGAACTTCATCTCCCGCCGGGATCTGCAGCTGGAGGGTGTCCCCTTCCGTCAGCTGATCCAGCCCTGCTACTTAGGCGTTCTCGGGGATGAGGATGTGGCGGAAAATGCCGCCAGCCGCAGCGGTGTGGACGCGGAAATGGCGCTGCGTGGCGGCTTCCGGGTCAAGCTCCACGCCGGCCCCGGTCTGGTCAAGCGCAACGGTGCCGAGGACAAGGAAGTTAAGTTCATCTTCGATCAGGATCTGTATATGCCCGGTCAGCTCCCCCTGAACCTGTCCGCCGGTGCCCTGCAGACCCTCCACGCGCAGGCGGTCTCCCTCTTCCGGGGTGCCGTCACCCATCAGCTCCACCAGGCCATGGAGCCGGAGCTGGACTGATCGACCCTATTTTTACAGGAGGTTTTTCTATGCCCTATTATTATGGTTACGGCTTCGACTGGACGTACATCGTCCTGGTGCTGCCCTGTGTGCTGCTGTCCCTGTGGGCCAGTGCCAATGTCAAATCCACTTTCCAGCGCTATTCCCGGCAGTATTCCCTGCGGCATCTGACCGGTGCCCAGGCCGCCCAGCGGGTGCTCAGCGCCAATGGCGTTTCCGGTGTGCGTATCGAGCGGGTCAGCGGCAATCTGACTGACCATTTTGACCCCAAAACCAACGTCATCCGCCTGTCGGACAGCGTCTATGACAGCTGCTCCACCGCCGCCATCGGCGTTGCCTGCCACGAAGCCGGCCACGCGGTGCAGCACGCCCAGGGCTATGCCCCCATCAAGCTCCGCTCCGCCATCATTCCCGTGACCAACATCGGCTCCCAGCTGGCCATGCCCCTGATTCTGCTGGGTCTGGTGCTGAACTTTGCGGAAGGGGCTTCCTACTTCTTCGTCTATCTGGGCATTGCCTGCTTTGGTCTGAGCCTGGTATTCCAGTTGGTGACCCTGCCTGTGGAGTTCAACGCCAGCCACCGTGCCATGGCCGCCATTGAGTCCGCCGGACTGCTGACCGAGGAGGAGCAGCGGGGTGCCCGCAAGACCTTGACCGCCGCTGCCCTGACCTATGTCGCCGCCACCGCCACCGCTCTGGCGCAGCTGCTGCGGCTGATTCTGCTCTACGGCAGAGGCGGCCGCAGAAACCGGGACTGATTCTCTCCCCCGAAAAGCCAAAGGCTTTTGACAGACAAAAGGGACGTATCGCAACTTCAGCGATACGTCCCTTCTTTTATTCTTCGGAATGAGCCTTGCACCCGGCGCAGCCCTCGCAGCAGCCGCAGCAGTGACCCTTTTTCCTGTCCCGGCGCATCTGCCCCAGGATCAGGCCTACCACTGCCCCCAGCACCGCCAGGACGATGATATCTCCCCCGGTCATATCAGACTCCGATCTTGACCTGGGTGTCGGCGTACTTGTTTTTCCGTGCCACCAGATATATCAGCACACCCAGCACCAGCACCGCCGCCACGGTAAACACGCTGAATACCGCCTCGCCGGTGATCAGGCCGCCCAGCTGATAGACGATCATGGACACCGCATAGGCAAAGCAGCACATATAGGCAATGGTGCCCACCGTCCAGCGGATGTCGTTCATCTCCCGCTTGATGGCACCCATCGCCGCAAAGCAGGGAGCGCACAGCAGGTTGAAGATCATAAAGCTGTAAGCTCGGACAGGGCCGAAGTCCGCGGCAATCATCGCCCAGATTTCGTCGCCAGCCTCGCTCAGCTCACCGCCGAAATTATACAAGGTGCCGAAGGTCATGACCACCTCTTCCTTGGCGATCAGACCAGTGAAGGTCGCCACCGCGGCCTTCCACGCCATGTCTCCCATCCAGCCCAGCGGATAGAAGATCCAGGCAACCAGCCGACCGATTCCCGCCAGCAGGGAAACATTGCTGTTTTCCACCGCCATAAACACCCCATCCACGAAGCCGTAGCTCTGCAAGAACCACAGCACAATGGAGCTGAGCAGCACGATGGTCGTTGCCCGCTTGACGAAGTCCCAGCCCCGGTCACCCGTAGAGCGAGCGACATTCCGCAGGGAGGGCATATGGTAAGCCGGCAGCTCCATGACAAAGGGAGCGGGCTTGCCTGCCAGCGCCTTGAATTTCTTCAGGATCACGCCGGAAACCACCACCGCCGCCACGCCGATGAAGAAGGCAGAGGTCGCCACCAGCGGAGAATTACCAAACACTGCTCCGGCAAACAGACCGATAATGGGCATTTTCGCGCCACAGGGAATGAAGCCGGTGGTCATTACGGTGATTTTCCGATCCCGATCCTGCTCAATGGTGCGCGATGCCAGAATACCGGGCACGCCGCAGCCGGTGGCCACCAGCATGGGAATGATGGACTTGCCGGACAGGCCGAATTTTCGCAGGAGCTTATCCATAATGAAGGCCACCCGGGACATATAGCCCACGTCCTCCAAAATGCTCAGCAGCAGCGACAGCACCAGAATCTGGGGCACAAAGCCCAGCACCGCACCCACGCCTGCCACGATGCCGTCCATGACCAGTCCATAGACCCAGCCGCTGACCCCCAGAGAGGTGAGGATCCAGTCAAACACCCCAGGCACCCACTGGCCGAACAGCACATCGTTTGCCCAGTCCGTGGCGATGGTGCCGATGGAGAAGGAATAAGAGCCCATGGCGATGGCGTACATTCCGAACATGATCACCGCGAAAATGGGCAGCGCCAGGATTCGGTTGGTAACGATCCGGTCGATTTTGTCTGACAGGGTCAGTGAATGCTTGGGTGCCTTTTTCACCACCGCACGGCTGATCACGTTGCCGATATAGGTATAGCGCTGGTCGGCAATGATGGACTCCGCATCGTCGTCCATTTCCCGCTCGCAGTCGGTGATGTGCTTTTCCAGATGGCGCAGCAGTTCTTCCTCCAGGTTCAGCTCCCGGCGCACCAGCGCGTCCCGCTCAAAGAGCTTGATGGCATACCAGCGCAGATAGTTCTGGGGCACCTTGCCCTCGATGGATTCCTCGATGTGCGCCAGAGCGTGCTCCACAGAGCCGTTGAATACATGGGGCATATCGGTATGGGTGTGGTTGCGTGCCAGCTCCACGGCCTTTTCCGCCGCTTCCAGGCAGCCCTCACCCTTCAGGGCGCTGATCTCCACGCACACGCAGCCCATGGCTCGACCCAGCCGCTCCAAATCAATGGTATCTCCGTTTTTCCGCACCAGATCAATCATATTCACCGCAATGACCACCGGATGTCCCAGATCCATCAGCTGGGTAGTCAGGTAGAGGTTGCGTTCAATGTTGGTGCCGTCGACGATGTTCAAAATGGCATCCGGGTGATCCTCCACCAGATACCGCCGGGTCACCAGCTCCTCCGGGGAGTAGGGTGACAGGGAATAGATACCGGGCAGATCCTGGATCACCACATCGGTGTAACCCTTCAGGCCGCCCTCCTTTTTCTCCACCGTCACACCCGGCCAGTTGCCAACATACTGGTTGGATCCGGTGAGGATATTGAACAGCGTTGTTTTTCCGCAGTTGGGGTTGCCCGCCAGGGCAATTTTTACCTGCATCGTCCTTCCCCCTTACATAATCTCGATCATTTCCGCATCCGCCTTACGCAGGCTCAGCTCGTAGCCCCGGAGGTTGATCTCCATAGGATCCCCCAGGGGAGCTACCTTGCGGACAAAAATTTCCACATTTTTGGTAATGCCCATATCCATGATCCGGCGCCGGACGGCACCCTCTCCGTGGAGCTTGACCACGGTGACGGTATCGCCGATTTTTGCGTCCTTCAGCGTTCTCATTTTTCTTCCTCCGTTACCAAGAGTTTCTCTTTTTCCTGCCGGGGCAGCGCTTTGATCTTCAGCTCCCGCTTCAGCGCCTGAGAATGGCTGCCGCAGGTTTCCCGGTAGGCCAGTGTCAGCGGCCCCCGGCCACGGGTGTACTTGGCGCCCTTACCCTGACAGTGGGTTTTGAAGCGCCGCTCCACATCCGTGGTGATGCCGGTGTACAGGGAGCCGTCCCCGCACCGCAGGATGTATAAATACCAGATTTCTTCCATTTTACGCCCGTTTTCTCAACTTTCCGCTGAGTAGCCGATCCAGCAGGAAGAAAACCACATTTCCCATCACCAGGCAGGCTGCCAGCAGGATGGTGCCCATCTGTGCAAATTCCGCCGACAGCTGGCTCATGCCGAAAATATGCATCAGCAGCCAGTACAGCAGGCAGACCGCACCGTTGAACAGCACCGCCTTCCACAGCCAGGGCAGCCGGGTTCTGTCCAGTCTGGACTTGACAATGGGATAGTAACCCAGAAAGACAAAGACCGCCGCCGCTTCCTTATCCGGTGCCAGCAGCGCCGACAAAACCGCCACCGCCCCGTACCATGCCCAGGCAATCCGGCTGCCGCACTGCCGCAGCACCACCTGCAGCAGCAGGGCGCACAGCATGGGGCAGACGTAGGTCGCCACCGGGATCAGGGTGCCCATGGACATAATCACCACAGCCAATGCCGCCAGCACGCCGCCCAGGGCTACAGCTGCTGCCGGTGTCCGCTTAGTTCCCATTGGAGCGCAGCAGACCGTACTTGATATCCCACAGCTTCTGGCTCAGATCCACATAGTAGGTCTGGGGATTATCAAAGCGCTTGACCTCATCCCACAACGTATCCACCTGTTCCAGGCAGTAGGTGCGGATCTGCTCCAGGGTCGGAAGCTCATAAACCAGCTGACCATTCTGGAAAATCGGCATCTGCAGCTCCCGGGCGGTGAAATTGTACACCTTTTTGGTTTTCCAGGTGGCTTCCGGGTCGAAAATTTCCAGATCCTGCTGGTCATCCACCGTCTCATCGTACACCGCCATATAATCAGCGATGGCCTTGCCGGTGTCGTTGCCGTAGAAGCGGTAGAGCCGCTTGTAGTGGGGGTTGGTGATTTTGGCTACATTTTCGGAGATTTTGATTTTGGGAGTCACTGTGCCGTCCGGCTCTTCCACCGCCACCAGCTTGTACACGCCGCCGAACACCGGCTCGCTCTTGGCGGTGATCAGCCGCTCACCCACGCCGAACATATCGATCTGCGCCCCCTGGCGCAGGATGTCCCGGATGATGTACTCGTCCAGAGAGTTGGACACCGAGATCTGGCACTCCGTCCAGCCGGCTTCGTCCAGCATTTTCCGGGCCTGCCGGGTCAGGTAGGCCATATCGCCGGAATCCAGGCGGATACCGCACTTGGTAATGCCCCGGGGCTTGAGCACCTCGTTGAACACCCGGATGGCATTGGGCACACCGGAGCGGAGGGTATTGTAGGTATCCACCAGCAGCGTTGCGTTGTTGGGGTACATTTCCACATAGGCCTTAAAGGCCTCATATTCGCTGTCAAACATCTGCACCCAGGCATGAGCCATGGTGCCTCCGGCACGAACGCCGTAGAGCTGGTCGGAGATGGTGCAGGCCGTGCCGTGACAGCCGCCGATATAAGCCGCCCGGGCACCCAGAATAGCAGCATCCGCCCCCTGAGCACGGCGGGAACCAAATTCCAGCACCGTCCGTCCCTCTGCCGCCCGGACGACCCGGTTGGCCTTGGTAGCAATCAGGCTCTGGTGGTTGACGCACAGCAGCAGGTAGGTTTCAATGAGCTGCGCCTGAATGGCCGGGGCGCGCACCGTCAGAATCGGCTCCCGGGGAAACACCGGTGTGCCCTCCGGCACTGCCCAGATGTCACCGGTGAAGCGAAAATCCTTCAGATAGTCCAGAAACGCCTCGCTGAACATCTGACGGCTTCGCAGGTAAGCAATGTCCTCCTGAGAAAAATGCAGCTGCTGGATATAGTGAACGATCTGCTCCAGACCGGCGGCAATGGCAAAACCGCCCCCATCGGGGCACCGGCGGAAGAACAGGTCAAAGTAGGTAATCCGCTCCGTATAGCCCTGGGTAAAGTAGCCCTGGCTCATGGTCAGCTCATAAAAGTCGCAGAGCATAGTCAGATTCCGCTTGTCGTCGATGACCAATATCATCACTCCATTTCTGTTGAATGGTTACATTATACTAACTCCGCAGGCGCTTGGCAACCCTTTTCATTGACAAGGGGAATTTTTTCGGGTATCATGGAGGTACCATCAGGAAAGGAAGTGGTTCCCATGGGGCGCAACCACCGCATTCATTGACACTACCGACAGGAGGAACCGTTATGAATGATTATGGCGCTATGATCCGCAGCACCTTCCAGCTGGGAAGCGTCCGGGATGCCGAGACGCTGTTTGAGACAATGATCGCCAACGCCTTCCCCACCTTCCACTTCCGCCGTCTGGAGCTGATCCGATTCCTGCGGGAGGAGGAATATCTGGAAGGCCGCAGTTGGAACCATGTATTCGAGATTCGCAAGATCCAGCTGGATGGGCAGCCCCTGTGGGAGGTTCAGTGCCGCCGGGTGACCATGGGCAAAACCCCGGACAAGCAGGTGTACCTGGACTATCTGACACTGGGGTTTGTGCAGTATAAAGAGCTTTAAAAAACGATTTTCAGGATTGCACCGGCTGTCCCTGCCTCTTTCAAAGGGAGGGGGCAGTTCTGGCGGAGAGAGCTTGATTTCAGCCAGCTCCCCCAGAGGGGGGAGCCTGGGCTTTGCGCTTCTTTGACAAACGAAAAAACTGGGTGTGCCGCAGCACACCCAGTTTTTGTTATTTCTTCGCCTTATCCGCGGCAATGATCCGCTTCAGGGCTTCGATGCCCACCCGGATGGCACCGGTGGTGTCCTCGCTCATGGGCATGAACAGACCGGCCTTTTCCCGCTCCTGGTTCCACACCGCGTGGAAACAGCTGCCGCAGCGGACATGGAGGGCGGAAGCCACCACAAACAGCGCTGCCGACTCCATTTCACTGGCCTTGACGCCCAGACGCTTCCAGCTTTCCCACTTGTTCAGCAGCTCATAGTAGACCGGAGAGGTTTCCGGGCTGTGCTGACCATAGAAGGAATCCTTGCACTGGACAACACCGGTATGGGTGCGGTAGCCCAGAGCTTCGCCGGCTTCCTTCAGGGCGGCGGTGATCTCAAAATCCGCCACGGAGGGGAACTCAATGGGGGCATACTCCAAAGAGGTATGCTCAAAGCGGATAGCACCGGTGGCAACCACCACATCGCCGGGCATCACGTCCAGGTCAATGCCGCCGCAGGTGCCCACACGGATGAAGGTGTCGGCGCCGATCTTCGTCAGCTCCTCCATGGCAATGGCCGCGGAGGGGCCGCCGATGCCGGTGGAGCAGACGGAAACCTTCTCCCCCAGCAGCGTGCCGGTGTAGATATTGTACTCCCGGTTCATACCGATATGGACGGGATTATCAAAATGTTTGGCAATGGCCTCACAGCGGCCGGGGTCGCCGGGGAGGAGAACATAGCGGCCTACGTCACCCTCGCTGCAGCGAATATGGAATTGCTTTTCAGTTTCCTGCATAAGAAATCCTCCTCATAAAAGAATTGTACTGAAATTGTAACATATTTTGTGCATTTTAGCAAGTAAAACTCACCGGCTTTCCTCCTGAAAAACCAGCTCATCATACCCGGTCTGGGGATCCTCCTCCACATCGTAGGCAATCCCGGGCAGCTGACCGATCACCAGCTCGCAGGTAGTGTTGACGATGCAGCCGGTGCAGAGGTGACCGCCGATGGTGGTCAAATTCTCCCGGGACAGGGCAATGTGGACATGACAGCGCCGGGCGCTGACCGTGCCGTTGAGGCTGACGATTTCGCAGTGCTCCCCGATTTCCCGGATGGTCACGCCGCTGGCATCCCGGATCCGTCCCCGCTGGATGCAGCCCACGCCGGACAGCAGCACACCGGCGGAAATCTGCTTCTGGCGGCAGATTTCCCGGATGGCTTCCAGCAGATCCTCTCCCCGATGGAGCCGGACACAATGGCAGAGCATTTCGCCCTTTCCGGTGATTACCTTGTATTCCATAGCGTTTTTCTCCTTAGAAGAAGCTGACCTGGCTGGTATCCGGCAGATTTCCGAAGGCACCCGCATCTTTCAGCATCTGAATATGGGTCTTGGAGACCTTGGGACAGGCGGCGGAAAATTCCTCAATGGACAAGAACTCCTTGCCCTCCCGGCCGTTCATAATGTCCCAGGCGGCGTTTTCGCCCAGACCGGAAATGGCCACGAAGGGAGGCAGCAGCTTGCCGTCCTTGATGAGGAATTTGGTAGCATGGCTTTCGTAGATGTCAATGGGCGCAAAGGAAAAGCCACGGAGGTAAAATTCGTACACCACCTCCAGCGTGGTCAGCAGATCCTCGTCCTTGGCGGTGGCTTCCTCGTTGTTGTCAATGGCATCGATGTTCTCAATGGCCTGCTCCATGCCCTGAC
>CAYWZB010000024.1:0-13882 GCA_964462775.1 uncultured Oscillospiraceae bacterium | reverse complement strand
ACTGTAAATCTGCTGCGTATCGCTTCGATGGTTCGAATCCGTCCTCCCCCACCAAAAAGCCTGATTTGCTTTTGCAAATCAGGCTTTTTAACGTCATCCCATCTTGCAGCCAAGGGATATTCCCCGCAAAAATCCGTGCCGATCCCGGTGGATCGGCACGGATTGCTTTTAGTTGGTATAGTTATCGAAGTAGCCCTGGATGTGGATGATGGGGGTGCCCTTGTCGCCGGAGCCGGAGGTCAGGTCGCACAGGGAGCCGATCAGATCCGTCAGGCGGCGGGGGGTGGTGCCCTGAGAGGCCATGGAGCCCATCAGATCGCTGTCTTTCTGGCGGATGGCATCCTCGATTGCCTTCTTCAGTTCCGCGCCGCTGAGGCCGGCGTAGTCGTTGTCAGCCAGGTACTTCAGCTTCAGCTCGTTGGGAGTGCCCTCCAGACCGGAGGTGTAAGCGGGAGAAACCACGGGGTCGGCCAGCTCCCAGATCTTACCGGCGGGATCCTTGAAGGCGCCGTCGCCGTAGACCATGACCTCCACGTGCTTGCCGGTCTTTTCCAGCAGGCTCTGCTGAATGGTCTGCACCAGATCGCCGCACTCTCTGGGGAAGAGCTTGACCTTGTCCTCGGTGGACTTGTTAGAGCCAAGCAGACCGTAGCGGGTGTTGTAGCCGTTGCCGTCAATGCTCTCGGTGAGGATATCGTCCAGGCCGCACACACGCTCAGCACCGGCAGCGTTCAGCAGCCGCTTGGAGCGGGCACGGGTGTGAATGTCGCAGGTCAGCACGTTCTTGGTGTAGTTCAGGATCACTCTGGGGTCGTTGGCGAAGATCACCTCCACCTCAGCGCCCTCCTCCCGGATCAGGTCGGAGTAATAGCGGACGTAATCCACCTTGGTGAAGGGGTGCAGGTTCTCACCGAACAGCTCCCGGTACTTTTCCAGGCTCAGCACATCGGAGTAGGGATTGACGTGCGCCTCATCCAGCTTGTCCAGGGACACCAGCTCGTTGCCCACCTCGTCGGAGGGGTAGCTGAGCATCAGCACCACCTTCTTGCAGCCTCGGGCGATGCCCCGCAGGCAGATGGCGAAGCGATTCCGGGAGAGAATGGGGAAAATCACGCCCACGGTCTCTCCGCCCAGCTTGGCGCGGATGTCCTTGGCGATGGCGTCCACAGACGCATAGTTGCCCTGGGCACGGGCCACAATGGATTCGGTCATAGCCACCACGTCCCGGTCACGCATCTCGTAACCTTCGCTCTGGGCAGCTTCCAGCACGCTGTCTACAACGATCTTTGCCAGGTCATCGCCTTCCCGAATGATGGGGCAGCGGATGCCTCTGGACACCGTTCCGACTTTTCTTTCCATAATGATACCTCATTTCCCCGATCCGTTTTGCTTCCGGCCGGTCAAAAAATTACAGAATAGTTATACCGCATCCGGCACTATTTTTCAACAATTTTTTTGTAAAAATTCTGTCCTTCCACAAATTTCTTTTTGGGCAAATCCACTTTAATCACATCTTAATAATTCCCCCTCTTTCATCTTAAGATTCCCGGTGGTATAATAAATTCAGATAAAAGCAAGGAGAGAGCTGCCATGTATAATATTCTGATTTGCGACGATCAGCCGGACATTGTCAACGCGCTGAAAATATATCTGGCCCCCGAGGGCTACCAGCTGTTTGAGGCCTTCACCGGCACCGAAGCGGTGGAGCTGGTGAAGCACAACGACATCCACCTGATTCTGCTGGATGTGATGATGCCCGGGCTGGACGGCATTGCCGCCACCGCCCAGATCCGTGCCTTCTCCAATGTGCCCATCATCCTGCTCACCGCCAAATCTGAAACCGAGGACAAGGTGCTGGGGCTGAACGTGGGAGCGGACGACTATATCACCAAGCCCTTCGTGCCTGTGGAGGTGCTGGCCCGGGTACGTTCCCAGCTGCGCCGGTATGACCAGCTGGGCAGCCGTCCCCCGGAAAACTCCGGCATCACCGTCATCGGCGGCATTCAGCTGGATGACCGCACCAAAACCGTCACCGTGGAAGGCGAACCTGTGGCTCTGACTCCCACGGAATACGCCATTCTCCACCTGCTGATGACCAACCCCGGCAAGGTCTATTCCACCAAGCTCCTGTATGAATCCGTCTGGCAGGAGGCAGCTCTGGGCAGCGAAGGCGCCGTTGCCGTCCATATCCGCCACCTCCGGGAGAAAATTGAGATCAACCCCTCTGAGCCCAGATACCTGAAGGTGGTCTGGGGGCAGGGCTACAAAATGGAAGGAGGACAAGGATGAAAAACCACATCGCCTTCAAATTTCTCGCCATCGCTCTGTGCGCCGCCTGCCTGCTGAGTGCCGTCTGCAGCGGTGCGGGCATTCTGGTGCTGGCGGAAGCCAACCTGTCGGATACCGACTACCGGGAATCCTGCCTCCAGGTGCTGGAAAGCCGCGCGCAGCAGTTTGCCCAGACCCAAATGGTCTTCCATGCGGAGCAAAGCCAGGAGGACTTCCCCAATCAGATTGACTTCACTGAGGACGGGTTGCTTTACGGTCCTTACCGCCCCTTCCCGGTGAACAGCTATAACTATCAAATCCTGGACAAGGACGGCAGCGTGCTGGTGGATCAGACCGGCTCTGCGCTGAGCGACCCCATCGCCTACACCTTCCCCGCCAGCGGCAGCTACCGCAAGGTGGTATCCATTGAGCCGGTGGAGGAGGTCGAATCCCAGCCGGAGGAACCGGGAGCCTTCTCCGTCACCGACAACATCCCCACCGGGGAAACCGTTGCGGTCTACGGTATGTCCCTGGGCTACGAAAGCAGCTCCGGCGGTATGGAAAGCCCCGAGCCCATCGGCCTGATCTGCCACACCCCCGAGGGGACTGCGCTGTACAGTGCGCTGACCACCGACAACATTCTGGAGGACATGGGGAGTGACACCCTGCCCACCGGTATCACCTTCTACGATCAGGAGCAGAATGTGATCTACAGCATCTCCTGCTCCACCGGCGTGGACGGGCTGAGCATCGTCGATGGACTGCTGCAATTTGAAAGTCCGGTAATCTTCCAAACCACCGAGGTCATGGTGGCCGCAGACCTTTTACCCATCGGCAAAAATGTAGTCGTTGCCGGCATCCGGGTGGGCTGGGACGGGAGCAGCACCGAAATGGACTTTTACGAGCTGGGCTACCTCTGCCGCTATGACGACGGCAGTGTGAGCTTCACCGCATCCTCCTTCGATTCCTTTGAGGAAACCCCCGGCGACCCTGTGACCCATGTCACCTTCCTGGATCAGGACGGCGATGTTCTCTATTCCGCCACCAACCCCGACGGCGTGGGGCGTTTCTTCCACAACGCCTGGAGCACCTACTGTTTCATGAGCACCGTCCCGGCAACCGCCGACGAACCGGCGCAGACCGGCAGCGTCAATGGCTATATCAACGCCTACGCCGAGCCGAGCCTGACCGCCTCTGTGCTCAGCTCCCTCAGCGCCGGCTTCCCGGTGGAAATCAGCCGGACAGTAACGGAATCCGGCGTAGAATGGGGCTATATCCAGGACATCGGCTGGGTGATGATGGATCAAATCACCCTGAGCGCCGGTCAGCCCGCCCAGCAATCGGAGGAAGAAGCGGAAACGGTTCCCGAAACCACCGTTCCCCTTGCCACGGCAGTCACCGAGCCTGTCCAAATCGATTCCACAGAAAGCACCGAGCCAACCGGGGCGACAGAAACCGCTGACGAACCGCTTCCCCGAAGCACGGACGCTGAAATCCGCACTCTGGACTATTGGGACAGCGATTCCCAGCAGACCATGCGGCTGTTCTATACCATGGAACCTATGCCGGAGTACACCTGCGTGGTGTATCTGGAATGGGAACTGCGTACCTATTTCCCCGAATACGACATTGTTTCCCTCCTCTTCGCCCATCAGGATTCTCTGGTCAGGATTCTGGCGGTGAGCATTGCCCTGTTCGCCGTTCTTGCGGTGTACCTGTGCTGCGTCGCCGGTAAGAAGCCCGGGGACAGCACCGTCCGCCCCGGCGGCTTCAATCTCCTCCCGCTGGATCTGTATCTGGCCGGCGGCACCGGCTTGGGCGTGGGGCTTGGGGCGCTGGCGGTGTTTGCCGCGTCGGAGCTATTAAGCCACGACTGGCAGGTTGCCTGCGGCTTCGCTCTGGGTATGGGCTATGGCATTTGCCTGATCTTTGTCGGCTTCTGCTTCGCCTGCGCCGCCCAGTTCAAGACCTCCGGGGGCTACTGGTGGCGGAATCTGCTGACCCTGCGCTGCTGCAAGCTCTTCTTCGCTCTCTGCCGCTGGAGCTGGCGTACCGGTATCCGGCTGGTCACCGGCTCCGTGCCTCTGACCAGGCGCTTTCTGCGCTGGTGCGGAAAGTGCCTGCTGTGGTGCTGGCTGCTGGTGCGGCGGCTGTGGCGGTGGCTCTGGGGACTGGTGAAGGCCTGCTTCCGCAAGCTCCATGCCGCCTGCAACCGATTGATTTCCCTGCTGCCGCTGATGTGGCAATGGATTCTGGCAGGTTGCGCCATGTTCCTGCTGCTGGTCGTGGCGCAGACTGCTTCCAGCGATCTGCTGACCCTGCTGTGTCTGGCAGGCTGCGCCGGCATCGTGCTGTACGGTGCCCACTGCTTCGGCATTCTGGCAGACAGCGCCAAGCGCATGAGCAAAGGCGATCTGGACATTCAGGTGGAGGATCCCTGGATGATTGGCTCCTTCCAGGACTTTGCCCAGGATCTCAATGGTCTGGCCGGTGTGGCTGTGGTGGCCGCCCAGAAGCAGCTGAAATCCGAGCGTATGAAAACTGAGCTGATCACCAATGTCTCCCATGACATCAAGACCCCCCTGACCTCCATCATCAACTATGTGGATCTGCTGCAAAAGCCCCACACCCCCCAGCAGGAACAGCAGTATCTGGAGGTGCTGGACCGGCAGTCCCAGCGGCTGAAAAAGCTGATTGAGGATCTGATCGAAATGAGCAAAGCCAGCACCGGCAACATGGCGGTGGATATCCGCCCCCTGGACGCGGTGGAGACCGTGAATCAGGCGCTGGGAGAATTTGCTGACAAGCTGGAAAAAGCCCAGCTGATTCCCGTATTCCGCCGCCCGGAGGAGCCGGTGACCATGCTGGCGGACGGCCGTCTGGCCTGGCGGGTGCTGAGCAATCTGCTAAGCAACGCCGTCAAATACGCCCTCCCCGGCACCCGGCTGTATGTGGATCTGATCCAGGTGGAGGGCAAGGTGATCCTCTCCCTGAAAAACATCAGCCGTGACGAGCTGACCACCGATGCCGACGAGCTGATGGAGCGCTTCGTCCGGGGGGACAGCTCCCGAAACACCGAAGGCAGCGGTTTGGGTCTGAACATCGCCAAGAGCCTGATGGATCTGCAAAAGTGTCAGCTCCAGCTGCTGGTAGACGGCGACCTGTTCAAAGTAACCCTGATCTTCCCCGGTGCGTAACCTGCTCCAATCATACAAAAACTGCTGTGCTTTGAGCTGCGTTCGTAAAACAATTAAGCCGACCTATGGTTGCAATCATAGGTCGGCTTTCCTTTGTTGCCGCAAGGCAGGAGCGGTGCAATGCAGCAAATCCTGTGGCATACGCAGTGGGGATATTGAGGTGCGCCATTACTGTTCAGGAAATTGAGATTGAAGTTATTTTTCCTTTTGGAAAGAAAGAACAAGTCCGATAATTCCAGACACCAATCCTGCCCAAAAAGCAATCGGCGTAAAAAGGTCATCAACAATAGGTATCCACGGATCAATTATTGAAACCATCATCAGCAAAATGCCAAACAGTATCAACGCAATACCTTGCAACTGTTTTTTCATACAATCACACTCCCTTATCAAATTCCAGTTTGTTTTCCTGATGCTACCCTATCATAAGTTGGCCGCATATGCAAGAACAGCCACAACAGATCAAACTGTTGTGGCTGTTTGCTGTTTTATGGTCACTGCCCTTTCCGCACAGCAGTTTTTTCATAGCACCATATCACATTTTTCGGCAATCCGAAAGGTGTTCAGATAGGTCTGCTCCATGGGGATCCACTCCTGAAAGAAGCGGTCATGGAGCTGCCGGGGGCGGAGGAGGATCCGCAGGCGCTGCTCCTCCGGACTTACCGTCAGCAGCACCTTGCCGTCGTACACATCTCCAAAGTAGGGATGCAGGCTGTACGTTCCCTCCACGATGCTCAGCGCCCGGGGTGTCACGGAAACCGGCTCCCCCAGGGTAAAGCTTTTGCAGGAGAAGGGGCGGTAGGAAAAGGCGACTCCCTGCCGCAGGGGCTGAAGCACCTCTTCGTAAAACCGCTCATAGTCCACATTCCCGCCGGGCTGGGCGAACCGTTCCCGGGTACGCTGCTCCGGCCGGAGAAAAAAGTCATCCATATGAAAGACATTGCAGTCATATTCCTGCGCCAGCGCCGCCGTCAGGGTGGTTTTTCCCGCCGTGCAGCTGCCGTCGATGGCCAGGATCACCTGCTCCTTTTTCCGCAGCAGGGCATCCAGAAAGGGTTTTAGGGTATTAAGTCCCGATTCCATGGTTGGCTCCTTATCCGGCAAATGCCCGGCAGGCATTGTACACGCAGATGGCCACAATCAGCACCATCAGACCGATGAACAGCTTGTCCACCGCCCGATTGTCCATTTTCTTATTCAGCGCCCGACCCACAATGCCGCCGCCGATGCCGCCGGCCACCATCAGGATCAGCGCCAGAATCTGAAATTCCGGCACAGAGCCGGTGACCAGTGTGGCCAGCAGGCTGGCTGCCTGGCTGAACAGGATGATGTACAGGCTGTTAGCCGCGGCGGTTTTGGTGTCCATGCTGAAGCAGTAGCCCAGCACCACCAGATTGATGGGGCCGCCGCCGATGCCCAGGAAGCTGGACATAATGCCCAGCGCCAGACCAATGAGCAGGCAAACCACCTTGCTCCCGGTTCGCCGGGTGGTGATGCGGCTTTTGCAGATGGTATAGGTCAGGGTGCCCAGGGTGATGATCCCCAGAGCCACCGCCTGAACGCCGCCCACCGCCGGAGAGCCGTGGAACAGCGCCTTGATGGCGGAGAACAGCTGCTTGCCTGCCACGCCGCCCACCGCCGCGCCAATGGCCAGCGGAGTGCCGGTGGACATTTCCACCTTGCTGTCCCCGGCGACCAGGGACTTGCCCACGGAATACAGGCTCATGGACAGCACCGTGCAGCCGGAGAGGAAGTTGATGGTGCTCACCTCTCCCATCTGCAGCATATCCAGCACCGGCTTGATGACCACGCCGCCGCCAATGCCGCAGATGGCACCGACGATGCTGGCCAGGAAGCTGACGATCAAAAACAGGATCACCATCTTACTTCACCTGCTTACCCCGGGCAAAGACATGGACAATGTCCGCGTTGTCATCCAGCAGCACCAGATCCGCATCCTTGCCGTCGGCAATGGAGCCCTTCCGATCCCACAGCCCCATCTCCCGGGCGGGGTTTTCCGTCAGGGTGGGCAGGATTTCTTCCAGGGTATTGGGCAGCCACTTCAGCATATTCTTCAGCGCCACATCCTGCGTCAGAGTGGAACCGGCACGGGTGCCGTCGCTGGCCAGCTTGGCATCGCCGTCCACCACCACCACATCGTTGACACCCAGATGGTAATTGCCGTCGGGCAGACCGGCTGCCATAATGGAGTCGGTAATGGCCACGATGCGGTCAAGTCCCTTGCACTTGGCATACATCCGCACAGAGCCGGGCACCAGATGCCGCCCATCGCAGATGGTCTCGCAGTATACGTCACTTTCCATCACCGCGCCGAAAATCGCAGGCTCATGCTGATGGAACAGCCGCATGGCGTTGCCCACATGGGTGCCCACGGTTGCGCCCTGAGAAATGGCGCTCATAGCCTGATCGTAGGTGGCGCCGGAGTGACCGATGCCCACCACGATGCCCAGCTGCCGCAGGGTGGGAATCATTTCCTGAACCCCCTCCAGCTCAGGGGAAATGGTGATGTAGTTAATCTTGCCCCCGGACAGCTCCTGATAGTGCTTGATCAGGGGGATATCGTTCTTTTTCAGCAGATGCTCCGGCATAGCGCCCTTATATTCCCTGGCCAGGAAGGGACCTTCCAGGTGGATGCCCACCAGATCCGCACCGCTCTGCTCCATGGTCTCATGGCGCTTGAACTGCTCAATGCACCACTCGGTCTGCTCCTGGGTATCCGTCAGGATAGAGCACTGCCAGGAGGTGGTACCCTTGGAAGCCATGAACCGGCTGATCTTTTCCAGATCCTCGGCGGTGGCACCATTGACATCCACGCCCACAGCGCCGTGGGTATGGGTATCGATGAAGCCGGGGACGATCTTCAGTCCGGCGGCGTCCACCACACAGCCGTCCTCACAGCCGTCCTCACAGGCGGCATCTGTCGGCAGAACCCGCAGCTTGCCCGCTTCCATGCACACAGTGGCCTTTTGGAAGGTGTGCTCCAGGTAGACCTGGCCGTTTACAAGATAGGTTTTCTCCATGGTGTACCCTCAGTCCTCCAGATTGGCGACGAACTCCGTCATGCGGATCAGGGCATCGGGATGCTCGGCAATCATGGACACGGGGAAGCCGGCAGTCATTTCGCCATAGCCACAGCGGCGAGCTACTGCCCGGTGCCAATCCCGGAAAATGCCCAGGCGGATCTTCCGGGCGTTGTAGATCTCGTTGAAGCCAATGGTGACGCACCACTTGGGCATATCCTCCAGCCGACCGCCGAAGTCACCGATGGCGTTGGCGGCACGGGTCTCCGGGGAAATGGGCAGCACCCGGGTCTTCAGCTCCTTAAACTCCTGGCAGGTCTTGGTCTCGTCCGCCTCATTGAAGGCCAGATGGCCGTTAATGCCGATGCCGCCGAAGCAGATGTCCACACCGCCCAGCTCCTCAATCAGGTTGGGGATGTAGTCCAGATGGTTGGGGTCGGGGAATACCCGGTGATCCTCGGGCACATTCAGATTCTCCCGGATCTTGGTGTACACGGTGCGATCCATGAAGCCCCGGAAGCTCAGGGGATGCTCCTTGGCGATCCACTGCTTGTTGTCGTCCAGATACTCGTCCATGTTGATGAACCAGCAGTTTTTCAGGCTGATTTCCTCATTGTTGACCATATCCACGAAGTAGGGATACTGGCCGATGGGACCCACGGGGCAGATGAACACCGTCTTTTCACCCTTGGCGTTCTGCTCCTTGATGAAGTCCGCCATTTCCCGGGCAATGGTCTGAAATACGGTGGGCTTGTCCGCCATGACCTCCATGGGGATCTTGGGGGCGCTGAGCAGCTGCTCCTTATTGTAGTAATAATATTCGTGATGCATTTTGCTCTCCCTTTCTATGTGGTTACAGGGGATGCGCCGCACCCCCTGTCGCAGTATTACTTTTGGATCTCCAGATATTCCTTGTAGACCATGTTCCAGATGTAGTTCTTCAGCTCGGTAAACCGGGGAAGCATCTTGGTCTCCTGGTTTCTGGGATAGGGGATGTCAATGTCAATGACCTCCTTGATCCGGCCGGGACGGGCAGACATGACCACCACCCGGGAAGCCAGCAGGATTGCCTCTTCCACGTCGTGGGTGATGAAGAAGCAGGTCTTTTTCTCTTCCTCCCAGGTCTTCAGCAGCTCCGTCTGGAGCTGGGTACGGGTCTGGGCGTCCAGAGCGCCGAAGGGCTCGTCCATCAGCAGCAGGCTGGGGTTGACGGCGTAGGCGCGGGCGATGGCCACACGCTGCTTCATACCGCCGGACAGCTCCTTGGGATACGCATTGACGAACTTCTCCAGGCCAACCATGTGAATGTACTTCATGGCGATCTCTTCCCGCTGCTCAGGAGTCAGCTCCTTCTTCAGCTTCAGACCAAATTCCACGTTTTTCTTCACAGTCAGCCAGGGGAACAGGGCGTACTGCTGAAACACCACACCGCGATCCACGCCGGTGCCTTCCACCTTGACGCCATCCACCAGCACTTCGCCGGAGGTGGGTTCATGCAGACCTGCGATGATGTTCAGCAAAGTAGACTTGCCGCAGCCGGAAGGGCCGACGACACAGATAAATTCGTTGTCATAGATGTCCATATTCACGCCGTTGAGGGCGACGGTCTTGCCGTTGCGGCCTTCGTAGACCTTCTCAACTGCCTTGATCTGGACCTTGGGTTTCAGATTTCTCTCTTCTCCTGCCATGAGGTCAGTCTCCTTTCAAAGAATTTCAGAATCTTTTCTGCCAGCATACCGATGACGCCCACAACAATGATGTACAGCATCATAGGCTCGGTTTCAAAGGAGCTGCTCAGTGCCCGGATCCGCATACCCAGACCGGCGTTGGCACCGGTGGATTCGGCGGCGATCAGCGTGGTCAGAGCCACGGAGATACCCAGGCGGATAGAAGTAATGATGAAGGGGGTAGTTGCGGGGAAGATGACTCTGGTGAACAGCACCAGGTCATTGGCGCCCAGAACCCGGGCTGCCTTGATCAACGTCTCATCCACATTGATAACGCCCTGGAAAACTGTAATGGAAATGGTCAGGAAGGTGGCAATGCAGATAACGATGATCTGAGGGGTGCGGCCAACGCCGGCGGCGATGACGATCAGGGGAACGTAAGCCAGAGGGGGAATGTTGCGGATGAACTGGATCCAGGGCTCAATGATGAACCGGACGGGACGGTACCAGGCCATCAGGAATGCCACAGGCACGCCCAGCAGGAAACCCAGCGCAAAACCGATGCCGGCGGAAGTCAGAGAGCTTTTCACGTCACCCCAGAACACACCCCGGGTCACGGCCATCTTGGTATAAGAGCCAAAAACCTCCGTCAGAGGGGGGAATGCCCGGGCAGTCAGTTCATTGGCCGACAGCCAGCTCCAAACCAGGACAGCGGTCAGCAAAGACAGTGCCAGCCAGCCCCACTTGGGGATCTTGCCGATCACGTCTACTTGTTTCTTTTTGTTCACGGAAGGGCCTCCTTTGCGTTTCGGATCGGGAAGGCGGCCGCAGCCGCCTTCCCGGTTTGATTTGCGTAAGATCTGATTACTCAGCAGCAGCCAGCATCAGGTCGGTCAGAACGAACTCCTCGGGAGTCAGGTTGCCTTCGGCCTCCAGAGCGCCGTTGGCAATGAAGGTAGCCTGCTGGTCACCATAGACGCGAACGACTTCGCCGTTGTTCAGCATCTCAACGATCTCAGCGGAGGTCTTCCAGGAGCCGTCGTAGCGCTGGCCGATGACGGTCTCAGCGTCGGAAGCGATGATGGCAGCGATGTAGCCGGCAACTTCCTGAGCAACAGCGTCGTCAGTGGTGGCGGCAGCGGCGTAGTCCATGCCCTTGTACATAGCGCGGATGAAGCGAACCAGAACGTCCTCGTGCTCGTCAGCCCACTTGGGGTTGACAACCCAGGAGCCGGGGGAGACCAGGTTGGCGAAATCCACGTTGGAGCAGATATCGGTGGCGTTCTCAGCCTGCTCCAGGATGGTCAGGGAGTAGGGAGACCATGCAGCAACAGCGTCAACGGAGCCGGACAGAGCAGCAGTGGTCAGAGCGGTAGCGTCCATGGACAGAGCGTCCACATCGTCCAGGGTCAGACCCACGGACTCCAGAGCGGTCAGCAGGATGGTCTCGGAGGAGGTACCGGCAGCGTAGCCGATCTTCTTGCCGGCCAGCTCTTCCAGGGTGGTGATGCCGTTCAGGCCGATGATGCAGTCGCCATCGCCCAGGTGCTGCAGCAGGAAGACCTCTGCGTCACCGGTGGAGCACAGCTTGTGGGCGCCGGGTCCGATGTAAGCAACGTCCATAGCGCCGGATTCCATAGCGGCGATCTCGGTGGGACCGTTTTCAAAGACGGCGCGGTTCAGGGTGATGCCTTCCTCAGCGAAGTAGCCCTTGGCCTCAGCGGTAGCGATGGCCCACAGAGCGCCCCAGTTTGCCATGTAAGCAACGTTCAGGGTGACTTCTTCCACAGCGGGAGCGGCGGGTTCGGTCTCAGCAGCGGCGGGAGTGGTCTCAGCGGGGGTGGTTTCGGGTGCCTTGGTTTCGGCAGGGGTGTTGGATGCGCCGCAGGCAGCCATGGACAGAACCATAGCCAGAGCCAGCAGCATTGCGATCAGCTTTTTCATAATGTTTCCTCCTAAAATTTTTGCTTTATTCTACCGGTTTTCCGGTTAAGCACAGATCAAACGCCGGACAGGTCGTCGTCCTTCATGCACAGATGGACAGCGCCCACCTTGAAGGTCTGGGGCAGAGCCAGGATCTTGGGGTTGGGGCCGACGTACTTCTTCATGGCATCGGCCAGAGCCTCCTCAAAGGTAGCCCGGGTCTTCAGACCCATGCCGCGGGCAATACCGGGCTCCTGGGCACCCACGATGTAAATGGCGGAGGTGTTCATCTCGGCGATGTGTCCGCAGCTCATCATGGAGAAGCCATGGAAGGGATGGAAGGCGTTGGCAAAGCGATACTTGCGGATGTACTCCTCATTGGTAGCGAAGTACTCGCCATAGCGGTTCATGTCTGCCAGGGTGTTCATGTGGTCGTGCTGGAACATTTCATACAGCTCCCGCAGGTAGGGCCACCGCTCATCGTGGAAGTAGCCGTTGCAGATGGAGGAGCAGATGATTACGCAGTTGTCCTTCATGACACGCTTGTGACGAATGACCTGAGCGGACAGCGCCTGCATCATCTGGATGGGGTTGGTGCCCATGCCGTCGCCGTAGTGGAAGTTCTGGGGCATACCAAAGACCATCACATCGTACTTCTCCTCAGCGAAGGGAACGTAGGTACGCTTGTTGGCCAGCTTCCAGCTTTCGGGCTGCATCACAGCGGCGTAGCCGGAATAGATGGCGATCTGACGGGAGTAAGTATCCAGCACCGCGTCGCAGCAGAAGAAGGGGTGACCCATCTTCTCCTCCATGTGCATACCAATCTCGTCGAACTTGGTACGCATCAGGCTGTGGCCGGAGACGGGGGTGAAGTCCTGGCGGTGCATGACCTTGGGCACATGGTGGGAAGCGATGCTTCTCCAGTGGGTGATGCCGGTGGCGCAGTGCTTGTAGCCGCCGGAGTAGCCGCCGTAGGGGTTGCCCTGGGTGTGGCCGATGAGGATGGGGATGTCGCAGTCAAAGACGTACTTGTTCATGAGGACAGGGTCGCCCCGCTTGGTGGTGCCCAGGTCGATCATGTGCTCGTAGTCCTCGGAGTCGTGGGAGGTGATCTGGTTGGTCCAGTAGAAGTCGTTGAACAGCTTCTCACCCAGGATCTGCTTCATTTCGCTCTCGGTGGCTCTGGGATGCAGGCCGTTGGAGAACAGCAGCAGGATATCCTCCTTACGCACGCCGCCGGCGTACAGCTCCTCCAGACAGGCGGAGATGGAAACCTTCCGGTGGGCAGTGGGCTGGCAGCCGCCCTTGACGATGTCGGGAATGACAAAGACAACGGTCTTGCCGGGAGCGGCCAGCTCCCGCAGGGGGGGCATACCCATGGGGTTGCGGATGGATTCTAGGGTAGCGGCGTACAGGCTGTCCCAGTCCTGGGGCAGGCACTCGGGATCGGGCACGGTCTTGCCGGGGATGAAAACATCGGTATTGTCCGGCAGCTCAGCGCTCATCAGACCATGACCGTATTCAAAATCCAGTTTCATATGGTTTCTCCTTATTTTCCAAGATAGGTGCGGATGATTTCCAGATATTCCTCGGGATAGAAGCCAATCTCACCCTGGAACCGGGTCAGTGCGATGAGACCGCCGTCGATTTCGTCGATGGAGGCCAGCATCTCGGCATTGTCCACCTTCAGGCCGCCGCCGTAGACCACATCGATGCCGCCGGTGACTTCCTTGATGAACCGGGCAATCTTGGTGATGTAGTCCTTGCCGGCAGGGGTCTTGCCGGG
>CAYWZB010000023.1:0-13987 GCA_964462775.1 uncultured Oscillospiraceae bacterium | reverse complement strand
TTGAAAACCCCGAGTACCGCAAGACCTACTGGCACACCTGCGCCCACATCATGGCTCAGGCTGTCAAGCGCCTGTGGCCCGAAGTCCAGCTGGCCATCGGCCCTGCCATTGACGAGGGCTGGTACTACGACTTTGACGCTCCCTTCTCCTTCACTCCCGAGCATCTGACCAAGATCGAAGGGGAGATGAAGAAGATCTGCAAGGAGCGGCTGCGCCTGGAGCGCTCCGTGAAGAACAGAGCGGATGCTCTGGCCTGGGCGGACGAGCACAATGAGCCTTACAAGCGGGAGCTGATCGAGGATCTGCCCGAAGATGCCGAGCTGTCCTTCTATACCCAGGGCGAGTACACCGACCTGTGCGCCGGCCCCCACCTGGATCACACCGGCCGGGTCAAGCACAATGGCTTCAAGCTGACCAAGTCCTGCGGCGCTTACTGGCGCGGCGACTCCAACCGCAAGATGCTCCAGAGAATCTACGGCATCGGCTTCCCCAGCAAGGAAGAGCTGGAGGAGTTCCTGCGTAAGCAGGAGGAAGCGCTGAAGCGTGACCATAACAAGCTGGGTCGTGAGCTGGAATTTTTCACCACGGTGGAGGAAATCGGCCAGGGTCTGCCCATCCTGCTGCCCAAGGGCGCCAGAGTCATCCAGACCCTGCAGCGCTGGGTGGAGGACGAGGAGCAGAAGCGTGGCTACCTGCTGACCAAGACCCCCCTGATGGCCAAGTCCGACCTGTATAAGATCTCCGGTCACTGGGATCACTATCTGGACGGTATGTTCGTCCTGGGCGACCCCCACGACGAGAGCAAGGAGTGCTTTGCCCTGCGTCCCATGACCTGCCCGTTCCAGTATCAGGCTTACCTGAACCGTGCCCGTTCCTACCGTGACCTGCCCATGCGTTTGGGCGAGACTTCCACCCTGTTCCGCAACGAGGACTCCGGTGAGATGCACGGCCTGATCCGTGTCCGTCAGTTCACCATTTCCGAAGGCCACATCATGCTCCGCCCCGATCAGCTGGAGGAGGAGTTCAAGGGCTGTCTGGAGCTGGCCAAGTACTGCCTGGACACCGTGGGTATGCTGGAGGACTGCACCTTCCGCTTCTCCCAGTGGGATCCCGCCAAGGCCGGCACCAAGTATATCGGCACCCCCGAGCAGTGGGATGAAGCCCAGAGCATCATGGGCAAGATCCTGGACGATCTGAACGTGGATTACACCATCGGCATCGACGAGGCCGCCTTCTATGGCCCCAAGTTGGATATCCAGTACAAGAACGTCTTTGGCAAGGAGGATACCATCGTCACCATCCAGGTCGATCAGCTGCTGGCTGAGCAGTTCGGCATGGAGTACACCGATGCCGACGGCCAGAAGAAGCGTCCCTATATCCTGCACCGTACCTCCCTGGGCTGCTACGAGCGCACCCTGGCTTACCTCATTGAGAAGTACGCCGGCGCACTGCCCCTGTGGATGATGCCCACCCAGGTGAAGGTCATGCCCATTACCGACCGGGCACACCAGTATGCCAAGGATCTGACCGAGAAGCTCAACGGCCTGAACATCCACGCCGAAGCCGACTGCCGCAGCGAGAAGCTGGGCTACAAGATCCGGGAAGCACAGATGCAGAAGATCCCCTATATGCTGGTTGTGGGCGACCGGGACATGGAGAACGGCACCGTTTCCGTCCGTACCCGCAAGGGCGACGATCTGGGCGCCATGACTCCCGACGAGTTCATCGCCAAGTGCCTGATGGAGATTGCCACCAAGAGCAAGGAAATCTGATTGGAAAAAGCCTGTTGCGGTTTTCGCAACAGGCTTTTTGTTATGCTTTTTCCAGTTTCCAGATGTTTCGGATCTGACCTTCCAGCTCCTCGTAGCGCCAGCGCCTGCCGGAGTTTTCCCGGCTGTTGGGGTCGTTGACGGTGAAACCGTCGTCGGTTACGCCGGTCAGGACGATGTAGTGACCGGTGGTGGTGAAGTCGCCGGGGCCCATGGCAAGAATGATGGGGCAGCCCTCTTCCAGGGCGGTGACCATCTTCTTTTTCATCAGGGGCAGCTCGGTGGCGGTCAGCCCCAGCTTCTGAGAACCCTGGCTGATGAGCTTCCAGGAAGAGCCGTAGCCGGACTGGTAATAGCCGTTCTTTTCCGCAAAGGCAGCGACCTGATCCGGGGAGAAGGCGTTGTCCCCCGTCAGGTAGTAGCCCACCATGGCCAGGCAGGTGGGGCCGCAGCCGGTGATGGCCAGGTAAGAGCTGCCGTATTTTTCATAGCCCCACAGGGGATCCCACTGCAGGAACAGGGGCACCGTCTCCCGGTCAAAGGCGGAAAGCGCCACCTCCTGAGACTGCCGGAAGGGATAATTCAGCACAAAGTCCTCGGTTTCCGGGTTGCGGCCGTACAGATCGATGAGGCTTTGGGGGTACTCACCGTAGGAGATGCCCTGCTGGTCAGCGAAGGTCTTTACCGCCCATTCCGCCTCCGTCCGCTCTCCCCAGTAGAAGGAGATATCCCGGTACAGGTGATACAGGGGCTTCGCCGCCAGCAGCAAAAGCAACGCCGCCGCCACCAGCACTAGAAGCCCGGTCAGAATCCATGTTTTCTTTCTTTTCATACAGTCACCGCCTTGGTTTTTCTCCATTATACCACAATTGCCCCCAAAAGTCCTTACGGTCAGATTAAGATTTCGCAAAAGCAAAAAGAGCCGCAGTGCGGCTCTCAGGCTGTCGAAAACTTCATTTCTTGGCTCCCCCCTCTGGGGCAGCTGGCCGAAATCTTTGATTTCGGTCTGAGAGGGTAAAAATCGAACCCTCTCCGTCACGGTATTCGCCGTGCCACCTCTCAGCTATGCATTAAGTGGCTGTAAGCCGCTTTGCGGCAACATCCACTAAACCAGCGGGAGAGGCAAGGGCTTTTTGCTTATCGGATTCGCTGGCCGTTGAGCACCGCTTCCAGCAGGTGGTTGTCCCGGTAGCGAAGCTTCAGCAGGAAGAAGGGGGCATCCTGCCACAGAAGATCCAGGAAGATCTGGTCGCCTTCCCATTTGGGCAGCGCATCCAGAAAGTCCCGCTTGACCCACTGCAGCTCTCCTTCGTTGCATTCGGTCAGCTCACCTTCAAAGCCGTCGGCGGTGAACAGGTACATATACTCACCGAAATTGCCCTCGTTCAGGAAGGTGATGACACCTCGGCACCGCCAGGAGGTCAGGGTCAGTCCGGTCTCCTCCCGGGCTTCCCGGAGGAGGCATTCGTCGGGGCTTTCCTCTCCTTCAAATTTGCCGCCGATGCCGATCCACTTGTCCTTATTGATGTCGTTTTGTTTTTTCACCCGGTGGAGCATCAGCACCTCGTCCCCCCGGGTCACATAGCACAAGGTGGTGTTGAGCATATCAGCCTTCATGGATATCCTCCCGCTGCATCAGCCGGATGGCCTGGTGAATGTTGGTTACCTCCACGCAGCTGTGCCCATCCTCCCGCTCGCCGTCCAGTGTCCAGAGCATACCCGGGTCAGCGAAAATGGTCGCCCGGGAGGCACTGCGGAAGGTGATCATGGAGCAGTTGTACTCCTGGCTTTGCAGCGCCTGGATGCACTCGTGGACTTCCACCAGATTCTTGGGGGTACGCACCAGCAGAATCTCGAACAGGCCGTCATCCATGTCCACCTTTTTGGGATCCAGAGTCAGGATGCCGCCAACGGAGGTGGAGTTGCAGATGGCGCCGAAGATGAAGTCATCCTCCACGGCTTCTGTGTCCAGCTCAATGCGGATGTGCTCCTTGCGAATCTGGGAGATCTCGGAAATACCGCTGAGGACATAGGCGGTGTGACCCAGGGCGTTTTTGATGCTCTGGGGGGTGGTGTAGCTGGTGCGGGTGAAAGCGCCGAAGGAGGCGACATAGGAGAAATACCGGTCTCCGAACCGTCCCACGTCATAGTGGTGGGGGGTGCCGGTGACGGCATCCCGGGCGGCCTGCAAAATGTTGCCGGACAGCCCCAGGCTGGAGGCAAAATCGTTGGTGGAGCCGGCGGGGATATAGCCGATGGGGGTATCGGCACCGGCCCGGAGCAGACCGGTGATGGTCTCGTTCAATGTGCCGTCGCCGCCGCAGCAGACCACCAGATCCACTTCGCCGCCCTTGCGCTGGGCAACCTGCGCCGCATCGCCGCAGCCGGAGGTCATATGGGTGATCACTTCGTACCCTGCCTGGCAGAAGATGGACAGCATATCCGCCAGGTGGCGGTTGGCCTTTTTCTGCCCGGCGTAGGGGTTCATCAAAAAGAGCATTTTCTTCATGGGGATCCTCCGCTCTGGATTCGTCGTTGGTTCTTCTATTATATCACTCGTACAGAAAACCGCAAGCCTTTTGCCGGGTGGGGCGGAAAATTTACGCTTCATTCACAATCCGCATTTTTCGGCAAAGTGCTGGACTTTCCGCCGGTGTGCCGCTATAATAAGAGGGATATTATACGAACGGAGGCTCCTTCTATGAAGCTCAACACAAAACGCACCGTCCTGGTGGGCTTTGCGTTCCTGTCCATCTGCGCCTTCTGGCAAATGTACGATAATCTGGTTCCCAAGATCCTGACGGAAACCTTCGGCATTGGCGAAAGCCTATCCGGTATGGTCATGGCGGCGGATAACGTGCTGGCGCTGTTCCTGCTGCCCCTGTTCGGTGGCCTTTCCGACAAGTGCAAAAGCCCCTTAGGCCGCCGCAGACCCTTCATCCTCTTCGGCACGCTGGCCGCGGTGGCGCTGATGATGGCGCTGCCCCTGCTGACGGACAGCTACCACGCCGCCCCTGCCTCCTGGAAGATCCTCTGCTTCATCTGCACCCTGGGTCTGCTGCTGGTGGCTATGGGCACCTACCGCAGCCCTGCGGTGGCGCTGATGCCCGACGTGACCCCCAAGCCCCTGCGCTCCAAGGCTAACGCCATCATCAACCTCATGGGCGCACTGGGCGGCATACTGTACCTGCTTCTGACCACCGTCATGTATACCACCACCGGGGTGTATGTGTCCTATCTGCCCCTGTTCGCCATTGTGGGCGGGATTATGCTGCTGGCGCTGGCTGTGGTTATGTTCTTCGTCAACGAGCCGAAGCTGGTGGCGGAGCAGGAGCGCTATGAGCGGGCGCACCCCGAGGAGGAGCTGACCGAGGTGACCGATTCCGGAGAAGCCCTCCCGGCGGATGTCAAGAGAAGCCTTGCGTTCCTGCTGGCATCCATTGCCCTGTGGTTCATCGGCTACAACGGCGTGTCCACCTGGTTTTCCGTCTATGCCTCCAATACCTGGCACATGACCCTGGGTCAGGCCAATACCTGCATGACCATCGCCACTGCCGGTGCCATTGTCAGCTACATTCCCGTGGGCAACGTGGCAAGCCGGATCGGCCGCCGGAAAACCATCCGCTTCGGAACCCTGTTGCTCAGCAGCAGCTTTGCCGCCGCCTTTGGCTATACCCTCCTCAGCGACCAGTTCAGCCCTGTTCTGTATGCCCTGTTTGTGCTGGTGGGCATGGCCTGGGCGTGCATCAACGTCAACTCCCTGCCCATGGTGGTGGAAATGTGCCAGGGCAGCCAGGTGGGCAAATTCACCGGACTGTACTACACCTTCTCCATGTCTGCCCAGATCATGACCCCCATTGTGGCGGGCTGGCTGCTGGAAAATGTCAGCTACAAGGCGCTGTTCCCTTATGCAGCCCTGTTTGTCTTTGCCTCCTTCCTGACCATGGGCGCGGTGCGCCACGGAGACAATAAGGTGGAAGCGAAAAAGGGCTTGGAAGCCTTTGACATTGACGACTGAGAAAGGGAGAACCCATCATGCTGCAACTGTTTTTGTTTTTGCTGTTTGTGTACCTGCTGGCGCTGATGTGCCGCCGGGGCGCACCCAAGCTGAAGAAGCTGGCCGCCTGGAACTATGCCCACCGGGGACTCCATGGCGACGGCCTGCCGGAAAACAGCATGGGAGCCTTTCAGGCGGCGCTGGAGGCGGGCTATGGCATTGAGCTGGATCTGCACCTGCTGGCGGACGGCAACCTGGCGGTGATCCACGACAGCCTCCTCAACCGCACCACCGGCCAGCCCGGGCGGATCGAGGATCTGCGGACGGAGGATCTGAAAAACTACACCCTGGAGGGAACGCAGGAGACCATTCCCACCTTCTCTCAGGTGCTGGAACTGTTCGCCGGGAAAGCACCCATGATCATTGAGCTGAAGGCGGAAAACGGCAACCACAATCAGCTTGCCCAGACCGCCTGCGAAATGCTGGAGGGCTATGAGGGACTGTATTGCATCGAGTCCTTCGACCCCCGGTGCCTGATGTGGCTGCGTAAGCACCGCCCGGACATCGTCCGGGGTCAGCTGGCGCAGAATTTCTTCCGGGGGAAAAACGATCTGCCGGACTACCAGAAATTCCTGCTGACCAATTGCCTGGTGAACTTCCTGACCTACCCGGACTTCATTGCCTACTGCTTCTCCCACCGGGGAAATATCAGCGCCAAGCTGTGCCGCATGACCTGGGGCGTGCAGGGTGTGGCATGGACGCTGCGGAAGCAGGAGGACTTTGACACCGCAAAAAAAGAAGGTTGGATCCCCATTTTCGAAGGCTTCCGCCCCTGATAACCGCAAAAAACCGGCGTGCTGAATGCACGCCGGTTTCCTGTTATGCGTTGTTGCGTACCCGGCTCTCCATGTGACCGGACTGGATCACCGGGGGCTTGGGATCCACGGTCTCCCAGGAGCGGGGCTTTTTTTCGTCCTCTTTCATGTCCTTCACCTCTGGCAGTAGTATGTGCAGAGGGAAGGAAAGCATACAGCCCTTACAGAAGCGTTTCGGGAGCGAACAGGGGCTTGATCTTCTGGCGGTAGATCCGGGCGAAGAAGAACATCGTCAGGCTGCCGCTGACGATCTCGGCAATGGGATAGGCCAGCCAGACCAGATTCACGTTGCCACTCAGGCTCAGCAGGTATGCCACAGGCAGCAGCACCACCAGCTGACGGCACAGGGAGGTGATGGTGGAATAGATGCCGTTGCCCAGCGCCTGGAAGCTGGCACCCAGGGCGATGCACACCGCCGCAATGGGGAAGCTCCAGCTGATGATCCGCAGCGCCATACGGCCGATGGTCAGGAAGGACTCAGAAGGATTGAACAGCCCCAGCAGCACATCGGGGATCAGCTGGAAGGCCACGAGACCGGAGCACATCAGCACCAGCGCCACCATCACCGCCAGTTTCAGGGTGTGGGTGATCCGCTTGGGCTTGCGGGCACCGTAGTTGTAAGCGACGATGGAGATGGTGGCGTTGTTCAGACCGAACAGAGGCATGAAGAAGAAGCTCTGGAGCTTGAAATAGATGCCGAAGACGCTGGTGGCGGTTTCGGTGAAGCCCTGCAGGATCTGATTCATACCGAAGTTCATCACGGAGCCAATGCCGTTCATCACCACGGAGGGCACGCCCACGGTGAGAATGGTGCCCACCACCTGGCGATCCAGCTTGGCGTAGCGCCGGGCCATCTGCACCTCATGGTTCTTGTGGCGGCACAGCCACAGACCCACCAGAGCGCCGGCCCACTGGCCGATGACCGTGGCCACTGCCGCACCGGCAATGCCCATGGCGGGGATGCCGAAGCCACCGTGGATGAAGATGGGGTCAAGGATGATGTTCAGGATAGCGCCCAGACCCTGGGTAATCATGGTGTACACCGTGCGGCCGGTGGACTGGAGCAGACGCTCGCTGTAGATCTGCAGGAAGGAGCCCAGGCAGAACAGGCAGCAGATCCGGGTGTAGGCAATGCCGCCCTCCACGGTTTCGGCAACGGTGGACTGGATCTGGAAATAGGGGCGGACACCCACGATGCCGAAGAGCATGAACAGTCCGGCGGCAATGAGCATCAGCACCATGCCGTTGCCGGCGGCACGGTTGGCACCCTCCTGGTTCCGCTCGCCCAGGCTCTTGCTCAGCAGGGAGTTGATACCCACGCCAATGCCCGTGGCGAAGCCGATTTGCAGGTTCTGCACCGGGAAGGCCAGGCTCAGGGCGGTGACGGCGCTTTCGGAGACCTGAGAAACGTAGATGCTGTCTACAACATTATAAAGGGCCTGCACCAGCATGGACAAGATCATGGGCAGAGCCATATTCGTCAGGAGCTTGCCAATGGGCATCACGCCCATTTTGTTCTCCTGCAAGGTATTTGATTGCATGAATGTTCTCCTTTACACAAAATTTCCAGCATATATTATAGTGTATTCCCACGGAAAAAGCAAGAGAAAAGGCAAAAAAAGAGGTGCGTTCCCGGAAAAATCCGAAGAACACCCCAACAAATCCATTCTAGCACAGATTTTTTGCCGCCGTCAAGAGGGAACCGGGCGGAAGACAGGGAAATCTGTGTTTTGCACAAGACAGAAAGAGTTGATTTGTATAAAATTAGGACTTGAAAATGCAAAGAAACCGTGGTATCTTATAAGCACAAAGAGGTGATACCAATGTACAGGTAAAACATCTTTGATCCTTCCAAAACTGGGCCGCCGGATTATAAGAAGCCGATAGACCAGACCGCAAGAGACGATAGATGGAAATAGATGGAATCTGAAATCAATCTTTTGGAAAGGCAAACCGAAGTCAAAGTACAACGATAGAGTTGAAAGCGTTCATTCATTCTTCATACTACGGACAGATCCAAAATGGATCATGAAATGATTAGCTTGCGGCTTGTTGTCTCGCCTTTGATCTATGCGCCGGAAGGATCCCAATGATACCGTTTCCCCTCCTCCACTCCGACTTACACGAGCGTCCCGCGCAAGGGGACAAACCTACAAAAACAGTCAAGCATCGGAAGCAGACGGATCGCAGGAAAGGTGTCAAATCCGCAGAAAGCGAGGTTAACCAATGATGTTAGATACCAAGAACGAACAGAAGTGACCCTTGATCGCAGGAAAACACGTCGATGGCAAGACGCGGCGGTCAAGGGTCACTTCACTTTTTTTACGCACACGCCCATAGGGGCGCTTTTTTTATGCCCTTTTTCGGAAAATTTCAGAGAAAAAGCCGTGCCCGGGGTGTGTAGGGCACGGCTTGTGTGGTTATACCCGCTGCTCGCAGTAGATGCAGCGGCAGACGCCAGGGGCGGTCTGTCTTGCCAGATGGGGCAGCTCCTGCTCCGTCTGGCTGATGCACTTGGGGTTCCGGCAGGTCAGACCGGTCAGCAGTTCCTCCTGCTCCGTGGCTTCCTTCCCGGGATTCTGCTGAGCCTCCTCCAGCAGCTTCAGGATCAGCGCCATTCGCATGAACTTGCCGTTGAGGGTCTGGCGGAAGTAGGCAGCCCGGGGGTCGCTGTCCACCGCTACGCTGATCTCATTGACCCGGGGCAGGGGATGCAGCACGCACATGGCCTGCTTGGCCAGCGCCATTTTCTCAGTGTCCAGCACATAGCTGTCCTTCAGCCGCTCATACTGGGCGGCATCGTCAAACCGCTCCCGCTGGATTCGGGTCATGTACAGCACGTCCAGCTGGGGCAGCGCGTCCTCCAAAGAGGCAGTCTCGGTGTAGGGGATGCCCTTTTCTTCCAGCACGCCGTGGCGGATGAAGCCGGGAACCCGCAGCTCCTCCGGGGAGATCAGCACGAAGCGGATGCCATGGTAGCGGCTCATGGCTTCAATCAGGGAGTGGACGGTGCGGCCGTATTTCAGGTCACCACACAGACCGATGGTCAGGTTGTCCAGCCGTCCCATCTCACGGGAGATGGTCAGCAGGTCTGCCAGCGTCTGGGTGGGGTGGTTGTGGCCGCCGTCACCGGCGTTGATCACCGGGATGGACGCTGCCCGGGAGGCAACGTAGGGCGCACCCTCCTTGGGGCTGCGCATGGCGATGATGTCGGCATAGTTGCTGACCACCTTGGCGGTGTCGGATACGCTTTCGCCCTTGGATGCGGAGGAGGAGGCAGCTTCGCTGAAGCCCAGAACACTGCCGCCCAACTCCAGCATGGCTGCTTCAAAGCTCAGCCGGGTGCGGGTGGAAGGCTCAAAGAAGAGGGTGGCCAGCTTCTTGTGGGCGCACTTGTCCCAGTATTTCTCCGGGTGGGCGGCGATGTCCTTGGCGGTGGCGATCAGCTCGTCCAGCTCCTGCACACTCAGATCCAGAATGCTGATAACGCTTCTCATATCACTTCGCTCCATTCACGGCCAGATAGGCACGGATCCGGGCAACGTCCTCTTCGTGGGTGCCCTTTTCTTCCAGGTATTCGATGATGTCGTACACATCCACCACGGAGTACACGGGGAAGCCGAACTGCTCCTCGATCTCCTGCATGGCGCCCTTTTCGCCCTGCCCCTTTTCCTTGCGGTCCACCATGATGAAGGTGGCGGCGACTTTCACGCCTTCCAGCTGGCTCAGGATGGACATGGACTCCCGGATGGCGGTGCCGGCGGTGATGACATCCTCAATGATGACCACTTCCTCACCGGCCTGGGGCACATAGCCGACGAACATACCGCCCTCGCCGTGATCCTTGACCTCCTTGCGGTTGAAGAAGAAGGGCAGATCCAGCCCCTGCTGGCTCAGCGCCACAGCGGCGGAGATGGACAGAGAGATGCCCTTGTAGGCGGGGCCGTAGAGGACGGCGTTCTTCTTGCCCAGCTTTTCGGTGTAGGCCTTGGCATAGAACTGACCCATCTTGCTGATCTGATCACCGGTCTTGATCATACCGGCGTTGATGAAATAGGGAATCTTCCGGCCGGACTTGGCGGTGAAATCACCGAACTTCAGCACGCCGGCGTTTTCCAGAAACTGAATAAATTCTCTCTTGTAGCTTTCCATTGTATGTCCTCCTAAAGTTCGTGGGTATCGGAATCAGTCGCAGAACTCAGCCAGGCAGCGCTCATAGGCGGCCACGGGATCCGCGGCGGCGGTGATGGGACGACCCACCACGATGTAGTCAGAGCCGATGGCCTTGGCGGCGGCGGGGGTCATGACCCGCTTCTGGTCACCGATGTCTCCGTCGGCGAAGCGGACACCGGGGGTAATGGTCAGGAAGCTGTCGCCGCAACGGCTGTGCACCTTGCCTGCCTCCAGGGGGGAGCAGACCACGCCGTCCAGACCGGCATTGCGGGCGGTCTCGGCGTAGTGCATGACCACCTGGTCAATGGGCTCCCGGATCAGCAGATCCTTTTCCATGGACTCCTGGTCGGTGGAGGTCAGCTGGGTCACGGCAATCAGCAGGGGACGGGTGCCGTCGGGACGGGTCAGACCCTCCAGAGCGGCCTGCATCATGGCGGTGGTGCCGGCGGCGTGGAGGTTGGTGATATCCACATCCAGACGGCTGAGAACGGCCATGGACTTCTTAACGGTGTTGGGAATGTCGTGGAGCTTCAGATCCAGGAAGATCTTGTGGCCACGGGCTTTCAGCTGGCGGACGATTTCAGGGCCTTCGGCATAGTACAGCTCCATGCCGATCTTCACGAAGGGCTTGCGGCCGGTGAACTTGTCCAGGAATGCGAAGGTAGCCTCCGCGGAAGAAAAATCACATGCTACGATTACGTCTTTACCCATTGTTTGCGCCTCCAATAATCTCTTTCAAATTCTCAATTCTGTATTTTGCCATGACCTCGGGAAGCTCCCGAATGATGTCCCGGCAGATATAGGGGTCGGTCAGGTTGGCAGCGCCCACCTCCACAGCGGTGGCGCCTGCCAGCATCATTTCGATGACATCCTCGGCGCTGGAAACGCCGCCCATGCCGATGACGGGGATCTTCACAGCGGATGCCACCTGGTAGACCATCCGCACCGCCACCGGGAAGATGGCAGGGCCGGAAAAGCCGCCCATTTTGTTGGCAATGACGGGCTTGCGCCGGTTCAGGTCAATACGCATACCCAGCATGGTGTTGATCAGGCTAATGCCGTCCGCCCCGGCTTCCTCGCAGGCTCTGGCGATGGACACGATGTCTGTGACGTTGGGGGAGAGCTTGACGATGACGGGCTTGGTGGTGACGGCCTTCACCGCCCGAACTACCTGGGCTGCCGCCTCGGGGCTGGTGCCGAAGCTCATGCCGCCGCCGTGGACGTTGGGGCAGGAGACGTTGACCTCCAGCCAGCCCACCTGCTCCTGCTTGTCCAGCTGCTGGCAGGTGTAGGCGTAGTCCTCCACGGAAAAGCCGGAGACATTGGCCATGACCGGCTTGTGGAAGCACGCTTTCAGCCGGGGCAGCTCCTTTTCAATGACCGCCTCCACGCCGGGATTCTGCAGACCCACGGCGTTGATCATACCGGCGGTGCACTCGGCAATCCGGGGGGTGGGGTTGCCGAACCGGGGATCTCTGGTAGTGCCCTTAAAGGAGAAGGTGCCCAGAATATTGATGTCGTACAGCTCGGCAAATTCATAGCCGTAGCCGAAGGTGCCGGATGCCGGGATCACCGGGTTATCCAGCTGAATGCCGCAAAGGTTTACGCTCAGGCTTCCCACAGAATTTCCTCCTTTCGCATAACGGGGCCGTCCTTGCAGATGCGCTTGTAGCCGGTGAGAGTCTTGCAGGAGCAGCCCATGCAGGCACCAAAGCCGCAGCCCATCCGCTCCTCAAAGCTCATCTGGCCGGAGGTGTTGGTGGCACGGTACACGGCCTTGAGCATGGGCTCGGGGCCGCAGGTGTAGAAATAGGTGTAGTTCAGTCCTTCCAGCGGGGTGGTGGCGAAGCCCTTGACCCCGTAGCTGCCGTCGGCGGTGCAGACGATGGTCTGGCAGCCCAGCGCCCGGAAGGCATCCTCGTAGAAAATTTCGCTTTTGGTATTGAAGCCCAGAATCACGGTGACGGATTTGCCCTGTGCCAGCAGCTTCTTTGCCAGGTTGTACATGGGGGGCACGCCCACGCCGCCGCCCAGCAGCACGGGAGCCTCGCCGCTGACGGTCAGATCATAGCCGTTGCCCAGACCGGTGAGAATATCCAGCTGCTGACCGGACACCATGCGGCTCATGTCCCGGGTGCCGTGACCGACCACCTTATAGACAATGGTCAGGGTGGTCTCGTCATAGTCGCACACGGAGATAGGCCGCCGCAGGAACCGTCCGGCCAGACGGACGTTGACGAACTGGCCGGGGGCGGTGATGGCGGAGGTGTCGCCGGAGAGGGTCATCTTGTACACACAGTCCGTCAGGGCGGCGTTGGAAAGAATGGTAAAAATACTCTGTTTCATGGCTTCCTCGTATCAGGCGTCGATGGTGGAAATGGTCAGGGTGGTCTCCTCCAGCACATCCAGCAGCACCCGGATGGTATCCAGAGCGGTGAACAGGGTCACATTGTGCTCCGTGGCGATGCGGCGGATGGTCTGGCCGTCGCCCTCGTTGGAGTCCAGCCCCCGGGTGTTGATGACGTAGGCGATGTGACCCTGGCGCAGGGCATTGGGGATCTGGTCGCTGCCGTCGGAGATCTTGCCCAGAATGTGGGTGCGGATGCCGTGGGACTTGAGGAACATGGCGGTGCCCTGGGTGGCTTCAATGTTGAAGCCCAGCTGGTAGAACCGGCGGATCAGGGGCAGTGCCTCCTCCTTGTCCTTGTCGGCGATGGTGCAGAACACGGTGCCGTAGTTCTGCAGCTTCATACCGGCGGCCTGCAGTGCCTTATACAGGGCACGGGTCAGGGTCTTGTCGTAGCCGATGGCTTCGCCGGTGGACTTCATTTCGGGGGACAGGTAGGCATCCAGACCGTGGATCTTGTTGAAGGAGAACACGGGAGCCTTGACGTACCAGCGCTGCTTCTCATCGGGGTAGATGTCGAAGATGCCCTGCTCCTTCAGGGTCTTGCCCAGGATTACCTCGGTGGCAATGTCCGCCAGAGAGTAGCCGGTGGCCTTGCTCAGGAAGGGGACGGTGCGGGAGGAGCGGGGGTTGACCTCGATGATGAACACGTTGTCATCCTTGTCCACGATGAACTGGATGTTGAACAGACCCACGATGCCGATGCCCAGACCCAGCTTCTTGGCGTACTGCAGGATGATGCCCTTGACCTTGTTGGAGATGGAGA
>CAYWZB010000022.1:0-14594 GCA_964462775.1 uncultured Oscillospiraceae bacterium | reverse complement strand
ATGGTTGCCACCAACGCCTTTGGCATGGGCATCGACAAATCCAACGTCAGCTTCGTCATCCACTACAATATGCCCAAAAGCATTGAAGCGTACTATCAGGAGGCCGGTCGTGCCGGGCGGGACGGCTCGGAGGCGGAGTGCATCCTGCTTTACAGCGCCGGAGATGTACATACCGCCCGGTTTCTCATCGATAACGGCTCTGAAAACGAGGAAATGGATCCGGCGCAGCGGGAAATGGTTCGCCGGCAGGATTTGAAGCGGCTGGATGCCATGGTGGGCTACTGCAAAACCACCACCTGCCTGCGGGGCTATATTCTGGAATATTTCGGCCAGAACCACCCGGAGCTGTGCGGCAACTGCGGCAATTGCCGGGAGGATCTGGAAAAGAAGGACATCACCCAGCAGGCGCAGATGATCCTCTCCTGCGTCAGGCGGATCCAGGACAAGCTGGGGTACGGCATCGGAATGTCCCTGGTCACCCGCACCCTCCGGGGCAGCCGGGACAAGCGGATCCTGGAGCTGCATCTGGAGGAGCTGAGCACCTACGGTCTAATGAAGGGCACTGCCCGGACGGAGATTGTAAACATGGCCAACGTACTGGAAGCGGAGGGCTATCTGCGTACCGATTCGGAATACCAGTCCGTGACCCTGACGGAGACGGCCGGACAGGTGCTCTACCGGGGCAAGCAGGTTTTTATGATGGTGCCCCCGGCCGAGACCCAGTCCCCTGCCCCCAAGGTCACCGTTCAGGAAGCCGATTTGATGGATGTACTCAAGGAGCTGCGGCTGGAGGTCGCCAAGGAGAGCGGCGTACCGGCGTATGTGGTGTTCTCCAACGCCACGCTGGCGGAAATGGCGCAGAAAAAGCCCCGCACCATGTCGGAGTTCAAGCGTGTCTCCGGTGTGGGCGAGATCAAGGCCCAGTGGTACGGCGAAAAGTTTCTTACCCGGATCCGTACCTATCTGGAAGAATCGGAATAAGAAAACCGAATACAGGAAACGGGTGTGTTGCCAAAGCCGCAACACACCCGTTTTATATGGGTCATTTTCCTTCGTAACACATGGTATAAGCTCTGCCATTGACCGAGCCGTCGATATACACCGCCTGATGGGAGAAAATGTGAAAACCGCAGCTTTCGTGGGTTTTCCGGGAGGGGATGTTTTTCTTTCCCACATGAGAGTAGATTTTCCCCGCACCCAGATCTTCCTGCACCGCCCGGATCAGTGCCGTGGCATAGCCCCTGCACCGGTGCTCCGGGTGGGTGGAAAGGGCTTCCAGCAGCAGCCCATCCCGATAAGGCTCCAGGCGGAGAGCGCTTACATACCGACCATCGACCACCCATACCGCATATCTTGCGCCGGGAACAGAGAAAAAGCTCTCTTTCAGGTACCGGTAAAATTCTTCTTCCGCCAGCTGTAACTGCCGCATTTCCGGCTCTTCGGGACAAAATTCCCGACCGTTTTCCTGATTGTCCTCCCGATAAACCTGCATCAGCTCTTGAAAAGACATCTCCTGCAGGCGGTTCACCCAGGTAAGCATAAATCCGGCTCCTTCCTTACAGTGCGTACTGGCTGGTGAACAGCCGGTGATAGAAGCCCTTCTGTTCCAGCAGCCTTTGGTGTGTGCCCTGCTCCACGATTTTTCCGTGATCCAGTACCAGAATCAGATCCGCGTCCACGATGGTACTCAGGCGGTGGGCGATCACGAAGCTGGTTTTTCCCTCCATCAGCCGATCCATGGCCTTCTGGATCAGGATTTCCGTGCGGGTATCCACGTTGGAGGTAGCCTCGTCCAGGATCAGCAGCGGTTTATCCGCCAGCAGTGCCCGGGCGATGGTCAGCAGCTGCTTCTGGCCGCCGGAAAGATTGGTGGTATCTTCGCTGATGACGGTATCGTAGCCGTCCGGCATGGTGCGGATGAAATGATCGCAGTAGACCTCCCGGCAGGCGTTCTCAATCTCCTCCCGGGTGGCACCCGGCTTGCCGTAGCCCACATTCTGGGCAATGGTGCCCCGGAACAGCCAGGTATCCTGCAATACCATGCCGAAGCACCGGCGGATCTCCTCCCGGGCAAGGGTGGACATATCCACCCCGTCCAGCATGATGGAGCCATGATCCAGATCGTAAAAGGCCATGAGCAGATTGACGATGGTGGTCTTTCCGCCGCCTGTAGGGCCGGCGATGGCCACCTTCTGCCCGGGAGCGACCCGCATGGTCAGGTTTTGGATCAGGGGCTTGTCAGGGTCATAGGAAAAGCTGGCATTCTGGAAACGCACCTCGCCCTGGGGCGGACTGGTCAGCCGTCCGGTGGGCTGCTTCTCCTCTTCCAGATCCAAAATGGCATAGACCCGCTTGGCACAGGCCTTCACATGGCTGATATTGGCAAAGCCGTTGGCAATCTGCTCCAGAGGAGACGCAAACTGCCGGGCAAAGAGCACAATGGTCACCACCGTGCCCACCTCCACCCCCTGCCGGACAATGAGCCAGCCGCCAATGAGGTTGATGCAGATGTAGGCCAGTGCGTTGGTAAACTTGATGATTGGCTGGATGATGGAGCCGTAGAAATTGGCTTTGATGGTGGCCTCCCGGAGCTTCCCGTTCACCGCCGCGTGCTTTTCAGCGGCGTATTCCTCCAGATTGTAGGCCTTGGTGGTGGCAAAGTTGGTAAAGCTCTCCTCCACAATCTGGGTCAGCTCGCCGCTGATTTCAAAGCGCTCATCGTAGTATTTGCCGCAGGATGCGGCAATTTTCGACGACAGCAGCATAGACGCAGGTGCCAGAGCCAGCACCAGGATCGCCAGCAGCCAGTTTTCCAGGAACATGGCAACGGTGACCACCAGAATCTGAAACGCGCCTTCAATAACGGTATCAAACACCTGATGGATGTAGCCGCCCATTTCCCCCACATCCCCGGTGATCCGGTTGAGGATATCCCCCACCGGGGTTTGATCCACATATTGCACCGGCAGCCGTTCCAGCTTCTCGGAAATGGCCACCCGGAAGCCGTAGGTAAAGTGTCGGCTGACCGCCCGGTTCATGATCTGGCAGTTCAGATACCGGCACAGGCTATACAGCCCATACAGCACCGCCAGCACTGCCATTTGCGGCAGCAGGGTATTCCGAATGGGCACGCTTCGGTCGCCGCAGCCAAATTCATACAGCCTCTGCACCAGTGCGCCCATAATCTCCGGGGCGGCCACGCTGCACAGCACCGCGGTCATGCCCAGCAATGCGCTCAGCCCGATCCAGTGCCGGATGCCTCTGGTGTCGGAGAGGATCCGCAGCAGGGTTTTGTCCAGCAGCTTTGCATTATCTTGCTTCATTCCAATCCCCTCCTGTCTGAGAAGCGTAGATCTCCTGATATACCCGGCATCGTGCCAGAAGCTCCTGATGGGAGCCGCTGTCCACCAGCTTTCCGCTATCCATCACAAAGATCACATCGCAGTGCATGGCGGTGCTGATCCGCTGGGTGACGATCAGCTGAGTTTTGTCCCCCAGCGCCTGATTTAAAGCACTCCGCAGCCGTGCCTCCGTCAGGAAATCCAGCGCCGAAAAGCTGTCATCGAAAATGACGATGGGTGCGTTTTTCACCAGCGCCCGGGCAATGCTCAGCCGCTGCTTCTGACCGCCGGACAAGTTCTTGCCGGACTGCTTGATCTCGTGATCCAGTCCCTCCGGCAGACCGGAGACAAATTCCATAGCCTGGGCGGTTTCCAAAGCGGTGCGGATCTCCTCCTCCCCGGCATCCAGTGCGCCCATGCGGATATTTTCCCGGATGGTGCCGGAGTAGATGGTGGCGTTTTGCAGCACGGCGCTGATGTTTTCCCGCATGGTGCGGCGGCTCAGCTCCTGGGTGGGGCGTCCATCCAGCCGGACACAGCCAGAGGTGGGCATCCGAAAGCCCAGAAGCATACTCACCAGCGTGCTTTTGCCCGCACCGGTGCCGCCGATGATGGCGGCCTTCTGCCCGGGGCGGATGTGCAGGCTGACCTCCTCCACCGCGCATTCCGAAGCGCCGGGGTAGCGGAAGGAGGCGCTTTCAAAGACGATATCCCCGGAAAACCGCAGTTCCTGCCTTTCCAGAGGATCCGCCATTCCTTCGGCGTGGAGCACCTGACCGATGCGGTCGGCGGCAACCTTGGCAGAGGGGAAATTGACAATGGCATAAGCACCCATAATGATGCCGCTGGTGACCAGAGAGACGTACTGGACAATGGCGAAAATATCCGCGCCGCTCAACCCGGGCACCGTTTCCATCCGCCAGCCGCCCAGGTACACAATCACCACTGCCGTAGCATTCAGCAAGAACATGGACATGGGAGAAATGGCATCCATGGCCACGTTGCCCCGGATCATGCAATCCGTCATGGTGCCGATGGCAGCTTGGATCCGGCTGTGCTCCCGGTGCTCCGCATTGAAGGCACGGATCACCCGGATGCCCCGCAGCCGCTCCCGGATCAGGGCATTTTCCTCGTCGATGTAGTCATCGCACTTTTCCCACAGGGGCACGATCTTCCGGGCAGTGCCGAAAACCACCGCCACGATCAGCGGCAGGGCTGCCAGCATGGTCAGCGCCAGCAGGGCATCCTTCCGCAGTGCCAGCAGAACGCCGCCGAAGAACAGCACCGGGATGCTGAACAGCGTTCCGCTGAACTCCGCGGCGATCCAGCTGACGGTCTCCACGTCCTGAGAGCACCGGGTCACCAGCGCCGCAGTGCCCAGCTGTCCAAATTCTTCAAAGCTCATGCGGTTGACCTTGCGGAACACCAGCTGCCGCAGGTCGGCGCTGTAGGATTCCACCACCCGGCAGGAATACCTGGAGCCGATGATAAAGCTGACCAGCCCCACCAGCGCCACCAGCAGCATCACCCCGCAGCAGCCCAGAATGTAGCCCAGATCCGCCTGATAGACACCGTTATTCAGGATGTCGCTCATCAAGGTAGGCAGCAGCAGATCGCACAGGGTGGACAGACAGATCCCCGCTGTCGCTGCCGCCAGTCCTCTGCGGTAGGGCTTCAGGTATCGAAGCATTTCTTTCATCTTTTTCCCTCTCTTTCCAAATTGCGCGCAAAAAAACGGCGCAAGCCGAAGCTCGCGCCGCAAAAATACAATTCCGATAGATTTCCTACCGCAAAGCATCCTCAGGAGCAAGACTTCCGCTATTCAAACTGGCAAAAACGTTCATAATCTGAATCAGCATATGTACTTCCTCCTTCCGTTTTATTTCTGGAATTATGATACCACCGGGTGCGTGGTTTGTCAACCACCTATTTCCGTTATTTTACAGAGCTTCACCCAAAATGGATTTGGTGGCATAGGCGTTCAGGCTCATATCCCCGGTGTTTCCCGCAAGATACTCGTAGTACGCCTGGGCGCCGATCATGGCGCCGTTGTCTCCGCACAAGCTCAGAGGGGGCATATAAACCTCCGCTCCCAGCTTCTGCGCCATGGTGAGAATGTCCGCCCGGATTCGGGAATTGGCGGCCACACCGCCGGCAACAGCAATCTTCCGGTATCCCGTCTGCCGCAGAGCCAGCTCCACCCGGGGCACCAGAGTATCGGAGACAGCAGCGGAGAATGCGGCGCACAGACTGGGCACGTCCAGCTCCTCCCCCACCTGCTGCGCATGGTGAATCAGATTCAGCGCGGCGGTTTTCAGGCCGGAGAAGCTCATGTTGTAGGGATTTTCGCCGGGCTTGCTTCTGGGCAGGGTATACCTGGTCTCGTTGCCGGTTTTGGCAGCCTTGTCCAAAGCGGCACCGCCGGGATAGGGCATCCCCAGCACCCGGGCCACCTTGTCAAAACACTCACCGGCGGCATCGTCCAGAGTGGTGCCCAAAATGTTCATATCCGTATAATCCTTGACCTCCACAATCATGGTATGACCGCCGGAGACCACCAGACACAGAAACGGCGGCTCCAGCTGCGGATAGGCCAGATAGTTGGCGGCAATGTGCCCCCGAATGTGATGCACCGGGATCAGGGGCTTGTTCAGAGCCAGAGCGGCAGCCTTGGCGAAGTTGACACCCACCAGCACCGCTCCGATCAGCCCCGGGGCATAGGTGACGGCCACCGCATCGATTTCCTCCCGGGTCAGCCCTGCCTGAGTCAATGCCTGATCCGCCAGACCATAGATGGCTTCAATGTGCTTCCGGGAAGCAATTTCCGGCACCACGCCGCCGTAAATCTTATGCAGATCCACCTGAGACGCAATGCAGTCCGTCAGCACCTCCCGTCCGTCCCGGACGATGGCCACCGCAGTTTCGTCACAGGAGGATTCTACTGCTAAAATATTCAAATATTCCACTCCTTTCGCAGAATACACCCATCTTCTCTGGGATTTCGGTAGTAATTTTTCCGCAGACCCACCTGCTGAAAGCCCATTTTCTCATAGAGACCCTTGGCAGGCGCATTGGAAGTTCTGACTTCCAGCGTCAGGCACCGGCTGCCCCTTTCCCGCAGTGCGGCGATTAAGGCGGTGATCAGCTCCTGCGCCAGCCCACGGCGGCGGAAATCGGGATGGACGGCAATGTTCATCATGTCCGTCTCATCCAGCACCGTCTGGGAGCCGACGTAGCCGGCCAGCCGCTCCCCTTCCAGCGCCACAAGCCACAGGCTCAGGGGGTTGTTCAGCTCCGAAGCTACACTCCGCTGGCTCCAGGGGGCGGCAAAGCACAGCGCTTCCAGCTCAGCCACCTGGGCAACGTGCTCCGGGCACATGGTCGTAATTCTCATTTTGCTTCGTACCAGTTCTTTCCGTAGTGTGCTTCCGCTGTCAGGGGAACAAACAAACTGGCCACCGTTTCCATTTCCCGGCTGACCAGCGCCGCAACCTCCTGGGCAATGGCCTCCGGGCATTCCACGATCAGCTCATCGTGCACCTGCAGCAGGAGCTTAGCCTCGGGATAAGTCTCATTCAGCGCCTTTTCCACCCGGATCATGGCCAGCTTAATCAGATCCGCCGCGGTACCCTGGATGGGGGTATTCAGGGCGATCCGCTCCCCGCCGCTGCGAACATTGAAGTTGCTGGAGGTCAGCTCCGGGATATACCGGCGGCGGCCATAGAGGGTCTGGGTATAGCCCGTTTCCCGGGCATCTGCCACTACCTGCTTCATATAGTCCCGCACGCCGTGGAAATTGGTCAGATAGTTATCGATATACTCCCTCGCCTCGTACCGGCTGACACCGATATCCTCCGCCAGGGAAAATTCCGAAATGCCGTAGACAATGCCAAAATTCACCGCCTTGGCATGGCGGCGCTGCAGGGCTGTCACCTGCTCCACCGGCACGCCGAACACCTGGGCGGCCGTGGCGGTGTGAATGTCATAACCCTGGCAGAAGGCCTCCTTCATTGCCGGATCGTCAGCGATATGCGCCAGCACCCGCAGCTCGATCTGGCTGTAGTCCGCATCCACCAGCACACAGCCCTCCTTCGGCACGAACATCTTCCGAATCTCTGCTCCCAAATCGGTGCGGACGGGGATGTTCTGCAGGTTAGGCTCTGTGGAGGACAGCCGCCCGGTGGCGGTGACCAGATTCTGGAAGGTGGTACGGATCCGCCCATCGCTGCCGATGACCTTCAAAAGTCCCTCGGCATAGGTGGATTTCAGCTTGGTCAACATCCGGTAGTCCATAATCGCCGGGACGATGGGGTGCTTGTCCTTCAGCTTTTCCAGCACCTCCGCATTGGTGGAGTAACCGGTTTTGGTTTTCTTCACCGGGGGCAATCCCAGCTTTTCAAAGAGAAGCTGACCCAGCTGCCTGGTGGAATTGATATTGAAGGTTCCCTCAGAATAAGAGTAGATCACTTCCTCGCAGGCGGCGATCCGCTGGGAAAGCATGGTGCCGAACTGCTCCAGCTGCTGCCGGTCAATGGCGATGCCCCGCACCTCCATTTGGTACAGCACCTGGCACAGGGGCAGCTCCATCTCCCGGTACAGGGTGGTCATGCCCTTTTCCCCCAGCTCCCGGGTCAGGATGTCTTCCATCTGCCACATGGCTTCGGCGCAGGCGGCGGCATCCTCGTCCTCCACGGAGCGCCCCAGGAAATTGGTAGCCAGCTTGGATACGGGATACTCCGACTGGGAGGGGTTCAGATCATAGGCGGCCAGCGCCGTGTCAAAGACACACTCCCCGGCTTCGATGCCCAGATCCGCCAGACGGTGCCTGGCAGACTTGCTGTCATGGAGCACCAGGGTCTTCCCTGTCAGATTCACGCCGCCCATCTGCACCTCCATGGGGGTCATGGCGCAAACGCCATCCTCCCAGGCAAATCCCAGACTGCCGTCCCCAGCCAGATACACGGCACATCGTGTCACCGTCTCGGGCATGGCATCCCGCCTGGGCAGCGGGGCGAGCTTGACGCTTTGGGGCTGCGCTACTTCCTCTGCCGCTCCACGCAGACCGTATTTGTCGATAAGCCGGACAAATTCCAGCCGCTGGAACAGCTGGTACAGGGCAGGTTTATTGTAAGGCTTCACCACCGCATCCATGGGCGCAAAATCAATGGGAGCTTCCGGGCGGATGGTTGCCAGATCATAGGAAAGATAGGCCATCTCCCTGTCCTGCTCCAGCTTTTCCCGGAGCTTGGGGCGGATGGAGGGGTCATCGAGATGGGCATAGATTTCGTCCAGGCTGCCGAATTTCCCCAGCAAATCCTTGGCGGTCTTTTCGCCAACGCCCTTGACGCCGGGGATATTGTCCGAGCTGTCTCCCATCAGCGCCTTCAGGTCAATGAGCTTTTTCGGCTCAAAGCCATACTGCTCCCGGAAAACCTCCTGGGTATAGAGGGTAGCGGTGGTCTGACCGGCCTTGGAGATCACCAGCTTCACATGAACATTTTCGTCAATAAGCTGCAGGGAATCCCGGTCGCCGGTGACAATGACGCACTCCCAGTCATTGTTGCTGCAAATGCGCCCCACGGTGCCGATGACATCGTCCGCTTCCCATCCGGCGCATTCGTAGATGGGAATGTTCATCGCCCGGAGTACATCCTTCATCACCGGCATCTGCATGGCCAGCTCCTCGGGCATCCCGTGGCGGTTTGCCTTGTAGCCGTCATATTTCAGATGACGGAAGGTGGGGCCATGGAGGTCAAAGGCCACAGCCACGGCCTCGGGCTGCTCCTCCTTCTCCATTCGCTCCAGAATATTCAAAAAGCCATAAATGGCATGGGTGAAAAGCCCCTCCCGGTTGGTAAGGGGCTTGACACCAAAATAAGCTCGGTTAATAACGCTGTTGCCGTCCAGGATCAGCAGCTTCATACTCTTCTCCATTTCGCGCCCTGGGGCGTATCGATGATCTCGATGCCCTGCGCCTTCAGTTCGTCACGGATGCGGTCTGCCTCTGCCCAGTTCTTGGCCTTCTTGGCTTCGGTGCGGGCAGCAACCAGCGCGTCAATCTCCGGGTCGGCGTTGGCGGCTTCCTCCTCCTGCTTCTTGGCGTTGAGCTTGGCGGCGGCCTCCAGCAGGTTCAAAGACAGCACCTGCTCAAAGTCCCGGATCAGTGCCAGCTTAGTAGCATCGGAGCACTTGGCCTTGAGCACGTCGTACAAAGCGGTGACCGCCACGGAGGTATTCAGGTCGCCGTTCAGCGCGCCCACGAAGCGGCTCTTCAACTGCTCGAAGGCCTCCTGCTCCACATCGCCGCCATCTTTCAGTGTGGCGATCTTGGCAACCAGCTTGTCGTAAGCGGCAACGGCGTTGTCCAGATTCTCCCAGCTGAACACCAGATTCCGGCGGTAGTGGCTCTGCAGGCAGAACAGGCGGTAAGCCATGGGATCATAGCCCTTCTGCTCCAGCAGGGAAACCGTCAGGAACTCGCCCTTGGACTTGGACATCTTGCCGGTGTCGGTATTGAGGTGGTGGACATGGAACCAGTAGTTGCACCACTTGTGACCCAGGAAGCTCTCAGACTGGGCAATCTCGTTGGTGTGGTGGGGGAAGGCATTGTCAATGCCGCCGCAGTGCAGATCCAGATCCTCGCCCAGATGCTTGATGGAGATGCAGGAGCACTCAATGTGCCAGCCGGGATAGCCCACGCCCCAGGGAGAATCCCACTTCAGCGCCTGATCCTCGAACTTGCTCTTGGTAAACCACAGCACGAAGTCATTCTTGTTCTTCTTGTTGGGGTCTTCTTCCACGCCCTCCCGGACACCCACGGCCAGATCGTCCTCATCGTGGTCATTGAACACATAATACTTGTCCAGCGTGGAGGTATCAAAGTACACGTTGCCCCCTGCGATATAGGCGCAGCCCTTGTCCAGCAGGGTGGTGATCATGTGGATATACTCATCAATGCAGTGGGTGGCGGGCTCCACCACGTCGGGACGCTTGATGTTCAGCTTGTCGCAATCGGAGAAGAAGGCATCGGTATAATACTGAGCGATTTCCATAACGGACTTGTTCTCCCGCTTGGCTCCCTTGACCATCTTATCCTCGCCGGTGTCGGCATCGGAAGCCAGGTGACCCACGTCGGTGATGTTCATGACCCGCTTGACAGGATAGCCTACATAGCGCAGTGCCTTTTCCAGCACGTCCTCCATGATGTAGGAGCGCAGGTTGCCGATGTGGGCATAGTGGTACACCGTAGGTCCGCAGGTGTACATCTTCACCAGATTGGGATCCTTGGGAACAAACAGTTCCTTCTTATGGGACAGAGAATTGTAAAGATACATGGCATTTTTCCTCCATAAGGTTATTTTGGAAACAAAAAACGCCCCTTATACCAACATACAGGTACAAGAGGCGGCAATGGCCGCGGTTCCACTCTCATTTTTCACTCTCAGGGCATTCTTTTCGCTCCCGGACGCACTTCCCGATGTGTCCCCTGCCCGGGCTTTCAGCCGGTGACCCAGGCTCTCTGATGGTTTTCCCATCGGTACTCTTTCCGCTCAACGCGATATTCCATTGGCATCATTTTACCATCCCGAACCGGGTCTGTCAAGCCCAATTCCCCCGCTGCCAGCCTTGACACCGGGAGGAAAATGGACTACAATAAGAAAAATTCTTACATTGCGAGTTGATTTTCTATGAAACTGTCCCTGGTGGTTCCCTGCTATAACGAAGCGGAAAATGTAGCCGCCTTTTCCCAGGCCGTCCGGGAAGCCTTTTCCGGCTGCGGGTATGATTACGAAATCGTCTTTGTCAACGACGGCAGCAAGGATGCCACGCTGCACAACCTGAAAAAGCTGTACGCCGCCCAGGATTGCCCCACCAAGGTCATTTCCTTCTCCCGGAACTTCGGCAAGGAGGCCGGGCTGTACGCCGGACTGCGCCATGCCTCCGGCGAATACATCTCCCTCATTGATGCCGACCTGCAGCAGCGGCCGGAGATCGTCCGGGAGATGGTCGCCCTGCTGGATGCCGAGCCGGAATACGATGTAATCGCCGCCTATCAGGATCGCCGGGGCGAGGGCAAGGTGCTGTCCTTCTTCAAAAAGAGTTTTTACACCATCATCAACAAGCTGTCCAAGGTGACCCTGCAGCCGGATGCCAGCGATTTCCGCACCTTCCGCCGCAGCGTCCGGGACAGCATTCTGGAGCTGGCGGAATACCACCGCTTCTCCAAGGGCATCTTCGCCTGGGTGGGCTTCGATACCAAATTCATCCCCTACACCGCCTGCGAGCGTGCCCACGGCACCACCAAGTGGAATTTCTGGAAGCTGATGGAATACGCCGTGGAGGGCATCATCGGCTACTCCACTGCTCCCCTGCGGCTGGCCACGGTTCTGGGCAGCGTCTCCGGCATTGCTGCGGTGCTGTACCTGATCTGGGTACTGCTGGAGAAGCTCATCAAGGGCATCGATGTCCCCGGCTATGCCACCATCATCGTGCTGCTGCTGTTTTTTGGAGCGGTACAGCTGTTCTGCATTGGCATCATCGGTGAATATGTGGGACGTACCTTCGAGCAGAGCAAGCAGCGCCCGGTCTATATCGCCAAGGAGATCCTGGACTACCAGCAGGAAGCCTCCCAAAAAGAACTGTAATAATCAAAAACGTGTGTGCCGCAAAATAACCACGGCACACACGCTTTTTCTTTCCCACTGGCAAACAGCTCACTGGTAACGCCCTTTCAAGTCCCGTATACCAAAGAAAAAGAGACACCCAAAGGATGTCTCTTTTTCTTTGGTGGGCGAGGCGGGACTTGAACCCGCACGTCCGCAGTGAACACTAGAACCTGAATCTAGCGAGTCTACCAATTCCACCACTCGCCCATATTCGCTTTCCGAAGGGGTTTCCCTCAGCGCTTGAATATATTAGCACAGTAATGGGAATTTGTCAACACTTTTTTGCAAATTTTTAAAAAATTATTCCACAACCTTCAAATAGCTGCTGACGCAGTACAGAACTTGGCCGTTGTATTCCACCCGGGACCAGCCCAGATCCTCGTTGATGCCGGTTCGGATGGCGGTATCTCCATTTTTCAGCTCTGCCACCACCGTCGCTCCCTCGTGCTCCACGCTGGGCAGCTTCCGCAGATTCACCAGCACCTTGGCAGTGACCTTTTCATTGACCTTCTTAAACTCGGTATCTACGCCCTCGTCCTTGATCAGCTCCTCCGTCACCGGGTCATAGTCCAGATCCGTGGTCAGATAGCTGCTGACAGCGTAATAGATACTGCCCTGAAACTCCACCTTGGACCAGCCGCTGCTGCTGATGGCCACACGGGTGGCCGTCTCGCCGTTTTTCAGGGTGTAGAGAACCTTGCTGTCCACATCCTGGCTGGGAATGCTTCGCAGATTGGTCTCGTCCTTGGCGGTGACCGTCTCATAGGTTTGGGTGAAGTCCATCATGGCCTCCACATCGGGACCAACGATCTCCGGGGCTTCGCTGTCTCGGGCAGGCTCGATGCCGTCATAGCCGAAGTAGGCCACATCCAGGTCAACATCCTGCGAAATGCCGGGTACAAAGCCGCTCATGGAATACTGCCACATGGCGTGGGTGCCGGTATAGCTGGAAACCTGAATCACCGGATCCGGTTCCTCCGCGGGATACTGGGCAACCCAGATCTTGTAGTCCTCCGCAATCCGGGAAGTCTCCCAGAAAGCATCCCCCTGAATCTCATTTTTGGAGCCGTAGAACATTCCCTCGTATCCCAGCTCCTCGATTCGCTCCAAAAAGGCCAGCGCAATATCGGTACGCTGGGTCTTGGTCAGATTGTACTGGCGGCTGTCCATGTCCCGGAAGCCCTCACAGTCGTATACCACGGGATAGGTAATGGGATACCTGGCAATGAGCTGAGCCACCCATTCCGCCTCCTCCACGGCCTCCTCCTGGGTGACAGCAGTGGAGAAGAAATACACCCCCAGCGGTACGCCATACCTGGCGCCCTCCTGCAGATTATACCGGCCGTTGGCATCCTCTTTGATGATGCCGTCCTCGTTGCCCCGGTAGCCCACACGCACCATGGCAAAGTCCACCTCGCCGCTTCTGGCGACAAAGTCCCAGTCAATGGTGCCCTGATACCGGGCAACATCAATGCCGAAGGTGGTCTTATCCACCTCCTGCGTCACCCGCTTGGGTGTCTTTTCGCAGCCGGAAAGGGTCAGGATCAGCAGCAGGATCCAGGCAATTGCTTTCTGTTTCATAAGGGAATATCCTTTTCTTTTGTTTTTTACAGAATACCACAAATCCCGCCAAATGTCTACTGCCCTTTCCTTGACAAATATCGGAAGGTCGTATTAAGATGGTATTATTGATGAAAGGGAGATCTTTTCCATGATACCAGACCGTTTGGAAGCGGAGCGTCTGCTCCGGGAGGCGGAAGCCTGCAACCCCGGCCCCTGGGGCGACCACAGCCGGGGCGCCGCCCACTGTGCCCAGGCCATTGCCTCAGTCTGCGGCATGGATGGTGAAAAGGCCTACATTCTGGGACTGCTCCATGATATTGGGCGCAAATTCGGTGTCCGGCATCTGGGTCATGTGTCGGACGGCTATTCGTATATGCTCTCCCTGGGCTATCCGGAGGTTGCCCAAATCTGCCTGACTCACTCCTTCCATGGCAAAAGCCTTCAGGATTATATTGGGAAGTTTGATACCACGCCCCAGGAGCTGGAACTGATCCGAACGGCGCTGGCGCAGACCCGGGATGATGATTACGACCGGCTGATCCAGCTGTGCGATGCCCTTGCCGGCAGTGAGGGCGTGCTGGACATCGAGGAGCGGATGACCGATGTCAAAAACCGCTACGGCTCCTACCCCCAAAGCAAATGGGACACCAACCTGGCGTTAAAGCGCTATTTTGAAGAAAAGTGCCGCCGGGATCTGTACGAGGTGGTGGACAAAGCCAACTTCCGCCCATAAAGAGCTTGATTTTTTCCTCTGCTGCTGGTATAATACTCTGGTCATGGAGATGTACCCAAGTGGCTGAAGGGTGCGGATTCGAAATCCGCTAGGCGCCGCAAGGCGTGCGGGGGTTCAAATCCCTCCATCTCCGTAAAACAAACAGGACAGCAAGCAGCTGTCCTGTTTTCTTTTCTTACGAAGGAACATTGCGCCTCCTACACGTCCAAAGACCGGCACCAGAGTGCCGGTCTTTGGCAGCTTGTCAAAAAACTTCCCAAAATCCCTTGTTTCTGGTATAATAAAAGAAAC
>CAYWZB010000021.1:0-14997 GCA_964462775.1 uncultured Oscillospiraceae bacterium | reverse complement strand
GAGGGCTGATGGATCATGATCTCCGCGTTGGGCAGCGCCATACGCTTGCCCTTGGTGCCGGCGCTGAGCAGGAACGCGCCCATGGAGGCGGCCATGCCCACGGCAATGGTAGCCACGTCGCACTTGATATACTGCATGGTATCATAGATGGCCATGCCGGCAGTGATGCTGCCGCCGGGGCTGTTGATATAGAACTGGATATCCTTGTCGGGATCCTGGGCTTCCAGGTACAGCAGCTGGGCAACCACCAGGGATGCGGTGGCGTCGTTGACTTCCTCCGACAGGAAAATGATACGGTCGTTGAGCAGACGGGAGAAAATGTCATAGCTGCGCTCGCCGCGGCTGGTCTGCTCCACAACATAGGGAACTAAACTCATGGTGATGTCTCCTTTCAATGGGGGTCGAAACATTCTAACCATCTTAGAGGGAGGTTATTCCTCGCCGTGAGAAATGGGGACACCCGTGTCCGCCCTCAGGGCGAACACGGGATGGTTTTTAAAGAAATTACTCCTCGGTCTTCTCTTCTGCCTGGGGAGCCACGGCCACAGCGTTGTCCACGATGACCTTGACAGCCTTGCGGGTCTTGATGGAGGAGGTCAGCTCGCCCATGGGAACCATTTCCTTGACCTTGGCCACTTCCAGCTCGTACTGCTTGGCCAGGGACTCGAACTCAGCCTCGATCTCTTCCTCGGAAGCGTCGATGCCCTCGACCTCCACGATCTTCTCCAGAGTCACGGAGATCTTGGCCTGCTTCTCAGCGCCGGGACGGAAAGCGTTACGCATGGTGGACACGTCGCCGCCCATCATCTTGGCGTACTGCTCCATGGAGTAGCCGCTCATCTGCAGCTGGTAAGCGAAGCGCTCCATCTGGGTGTCCAGCTCAGCTTCCACCAGAGCCTTGGGCATATCCACGGTGGTAGCCTCAGCAGCCTTCTCCACAGCGGCCTGCTCGAAAGCGGAATCCAGCTGCTTCTGGGTCTGCTCCAGAGCCTTGGCACGGATGTCGGCCTTCAGCTCCTCCAGAGTGTCGAACTCGGAAACGTCCTTGGCGAACTCATCGTCCTGCTCGGGGGTGACGGTAACGGACAGCTTGTTCAGCTTGACATGGAACACAACAGCCTTGCCAGCCAGCTCAGCGTGGTAGTCCTCGGGGAAGGTGATGTCAATGTCCTTCTCCTCGCCAACGTTCATGCCGACGATCTGCTCTTCGAAGCCGGGGACGAACTGGCCGCTGCCCAGCTTCAGGTCGAAGTTCTCGCCCTTGCCGCCGTCGAAAGCAACGCCATTGTCAAAGCCCTCGAAGTCGATGGTAGCGGTGTCGCCCATCTCAGCGGCACGCTCCACGTTCTCGGTGGAAGCAACGTTCTGAGCCATGCGATCCAGCTCAGCCTGAACCTGAGCGTCGGTCACGACAGCCTCGGTCTTCTCCACCTCAACGCCCTTGTACTGACCCAGAGTGACCTCGGGATAGACCTCGGTGGTCAGGGTCAGGGTAACGGTGTTGTCCTCAGCGATCTGCATATCGGTCAGGCTGGGACGGCCGATGGCCTTGAACTCCTGGGAAGCGATGGCAGCGTCGTAGATCTCGGGGAAGATCTCTTCCAGACCATCTTCGTAGAAAACGTGAGCGCCGTACATGGACTCGATCATCTTCCGGGGAGCCTTGCCCTTACGGAAGCCGGGGATCTGGATCTGCTTGCGAGCCTTCAGGTAAGCGGCGTTGACGCCCTTCTCCATCAGCTCCTTGTCGATCTCCACGACCACGGTAGCTTCGTTGCCGTTTCTTTCAATGCTCTTAACGTTCATGTAAGTAATCCTCCTAAAATTGGTTCGCAGGGCGAGACCATTCTATATTTTTTCATAGCCGAATTATTCTAACAGAAAACCCGGAAAAAGTCCATAGTTTTCTGAAAATTTTCTGTAAAATCTTCCCGCACCCGGGTCACAGCACCCGCATGGGCTTAAAATTCAGGTAATCCGCAGCCACAAGGCGGAAATCCACCCCGTCCCACAGTCCTTCCATGGCCAGCTTGTGGCTGCCGCCGTGGAGGTGACCGTAGAAGCAGCGGCGCACCTCGTACTTATCCAGAAGCGCCAGAATCTCCGGGCATTCGTAGCCCTTATACCGGGGTGGATAGTGGAGAAATACCATTTTCGGCTTCTCCCCTGCCGCCTGCAGGGAGGTTTCCAGCCGGATCAGCTCCCGCTTGAATACCTTCTCGTCATGCTGCCCGGAGCGCTCCTCCTCGAAAAACCACCCCCGGGTGCCGCAGATGGCGGTTCCGGCATAGTCAAAGGCGTTGTTATTGAGCAGGTGCAGATTTTCAAAGCCGTTTTCCAGGCAGAACTTCTGAAATTTGGCGGCGGTGGACCACCAGTAGTCGTGGTTGCCCTTCAGGATGATCTTTTTGCCCGGGATGGCATTGATCCAGGCAAAGTCCGCCCTGGCACCGGGCAGATCCAGCGCCCAGCTTAGATCCCCCAGCAAAACGGTGGTGTCCTCCGGGGTAATGACGGACAGCCCCTCTTTCAGCTTGTCCATGTAGCCCACCCAGGCACCGCCGAAAATATCCATGGGCTTGGGCGCGCCCAGGCACAGGTGCAGATCGCCGATGGCGTATAGTGCCATGAGGCACCTCCTTCGTTAGTCTTGTTTGCCCCGCAGGGCAGCTTCCAGCGCTTCCGGGGACATCCCCAAAGCACCGGCGGTCACTTCCCCATCCCGTAAGGGGCTTTTCTCGGAAAAGATCAGCGCCGGATGATTCTCCCCGGTTCTTGCCCGGCAGTCGGACAGCCCCGCATGGCACAGTGCGTCGTACGGCGAAAGCACCACACCGGCGGTTGCCCAGACGCTGGCGATGGTATCCTCCATCCGCCGGGAACCAACGACGCTGACGAACATTCCCCGGCGCAGGGCGCTGAGCACCCCATCCCTGGGGCTGTACACACCGCCCCGGCGGCAGCAATCCAGAAACTGAGCAACCTCCTGCGCTCCGCCGGCTTCATAAAGCAGTCGCTCCAGTCCCATCGGCAATGTCACATCTCCGTCCGGGGTCTTGGTGGTGACGCTGACCGCATCAGTACGCAGCTGCCCCCGGTGGAACAGCTCCCAAAGCTGCCCGTTTTCGTTGCAGCAGAGGAGAATATTGCCAATGGGCAGGCCCCAGCTGCGGCCATAGAAGGCGCTCACCGGGCCATACAGCTCCCCTGCCAAAAATGCCGCGTCCACCTGCCCCAGTCGGGTGATCTCCGGCTCGGTAAACAGGGCGAACAGCACGCTGACACGCACCGCGATTTCCAACCAGTCGGTGCTTTCCGGCCGGCTGTCCCGGCGAACCCGGGAGGACAGAGTACGCACCAGATAGTCGATGCCGCCCTGGGCGTTGTGCCAGCACTGCGCCAGCAGAATCTTCTGCGGCAGGCTGACCAGCCGCACCGGCCGCCGCCCTACACAAAAATCCACGTCCCATTGGGTCAGGCCGGTGTTGCACAGGGTGTTCAGCACCTGGGCGATCCGGGCGGTGAAGGGCAGCTGTCCCAGAGCGTGCAGATCTTCCTGGGTGTAGCGGGGCATTCGGAAGGGCAGAAAAAGGCCTCCGTCGGGTCCCCGATCCTCCGTCAGTACCCGCTGAACAGTATAGGCATCCCGTTCATCACGGGTGGTTCTGTACAGCACGCTTCATCACTCCAATGCCGTTGTTCCAGAAAATATCCATGACCATGTCCTCGGTCAGTCCACGCTCCAGCAGCCGCTGCGCCAGCACCGGCCAGCTCTGCACGCCCTGGAAGCCCCGGGGCATTTCGTCCACACCATCCAGGTCGCCGCCCAGCGCAATGTGCTTGCCCGTGGGATCCAGCTCCAGGAAATGGAAAATATGGTCGCAGATGGTATCGATGTCAGGATCCTCGCCGGTAAATTCCTTACAGGCATTATACCCGGCCACACCGCCGGTTTCACAGATGGCACGGAACATATCGTCCGTCAGGTTTCGACTGGCTCCGAACACCGCCCGGGAGTTGGAATGGGTGGCGATGACGGGTGCACCGGTCATCTTCAGAATGTCCCAGAAGCCCTCGTCGCTGATGTGGCTCACGTCCACCAGAATCCCCAGCCGCTGGCATTCCCGGACATATTCCCTGCCCTGATCCGTCAAACCACCGCCGGTCATATGGGAGCCGGTCAGGGGATTTTTCTCATTCCAGCCCAGGCTGGACACCCGGAAGCCGATGGCGTGGAGATCCTCCAGAATATCCGGCTGGTAGTTGATGCCGGCGGTGCCCTCCAGCGTCAAAATGGCGGACATCAGATCGTTGCGCCGGTTTTCCTCGATCTCCTCCGGGGAATAGGCAATGCGGATCCGATCCTTGTTGTTCTCCACCTCCCGCTGGATGCTCACCAGCTCCCGCTCAAATACGACAACGGGAGAGACGTGGTTCCACTCCTCCATAAAGGGGGTGGTGAAGCAGGCGAAGCACTGGGAGTAGCCCCCCAGCTTTTCTGCCCGATCCAGGTCGATATGACCTTCGTTCTTTGCCAGAGAACCGGCATCGTTCATGCTCTGACCCAGCAGTGCCAGAGCGGTATCGCAGTGAAAATCAAAAACAGGAAAATTCATTCAAACGCATCCTCCATATGATTGATCTCCGGCCGGGGCGTTTCCGTGCCCGCCGGGGCGTAGATCTCAATAACATCAAACCGGGGCTGCAGCTCCGTGGGGTTCTGACTTAAGTACAGGGAAGCGGTGGTTTTGATCCGCTCCTGCTTGCGGCCGTCCACATACGCTGCCGCCGGGGCAAACTTGGCGTTTTTTCGCAGTTTTACCTCAACAAATACCAAAAACTGCTTATTTTTTACGATCAGGTCGATCTCCCCATACCGGCATCGGTAGCCGGAGGCGACCAGGGTATACCGCTTTTTCCGCAGATACTCCGCCGCCAGGGCTTCCCCCCAGGCACCGACCAGATTATTCCTTCCCATAGAACTTCTTCAGGAAGGTCTTGCGGTGGATGGGGCTGGGGCCGAACTCCGTCAGGGCGGCGTAATGCGCCTTGGTGCCGTAGCCCTTGTGCACCTCAAAGCCGTACTGGGGGTACTCTTTTGCCAGCTCCAGCATCACATCGTCCCGGCTGACTTTGGCCAGCACGGAAGCAGCGGCAATGTTGGCGCTGAGGCTGTCCCCCTTGACCACGGTTTTGACCGGAATGAGGAAGCCGGGATCCCGGTTTCCGTCCACCAGCGCCAGATCCGCCTGGGTGCCCAGCTGTGCCAGCGCCCGGTTCATAGCCAGGAAGGTGGCCTGCAAAATATTGATTTCGTCGATCTCCTGCTCCGAGGCCCAGCCGATTCCGTAGGCAATGGCCTGCTCCTGAATCAGGGGGAACAGCTCCCGGCGGCGCTTGTCGGACAGCTTCTTGCTGTCTGTCAGCCCGGGAATCTGATGGTCTCTGGGCAGGATCACCGCGGCGGCGCACACGGGTCCGGCCAGAGGGCCACGCCCCGCTTCGTCCACGCCGCAGATCACAGAAACGGTGTCGCTGTAGTGCTCATTCTCGATTTCCCACATGGTGATCTCGCTCATACCATATCCTCCGGCATTTCCAGGGTGAATTTTCCCAATTTTCCGCCGCGGAACTCATCCAGCAGCACCTTGCTCATCCGCTCGGTGTTCACTTCACCGCCGGAAACCAGATAGCCCCGCTTCCGCCCCGCCAGCTCCACCAGCTCCCAGCCGGGAGTGCCCTCGGGGGCTTCCACCTTGTAGCGGTCGATGAGAGTCTGGGGGTAGTATTTGTGCAGCAGCTCCATGAGCCGGCAGGACAGCTCCTCCACGTCCATGATGCCGTCCTTCACCGCACCGGTATAGGCCAGCATCATACCCACATTGGGATCCTCAAACTTGGGCCACAGAATGCCCGGCGTGTCCAGCAGCTGCAGACCGGCATCCACCGTCACCCATTGCTTACCCCGGGTGACACCGGGGCGGTTTTCCGCCTTGGCACCCTTCCGCCCGGAAATCTGGTTGATCAGGGTGGATTTGCCCACGTTGGGGATACCCACCACCATCACCCGGAGGGGGCGGTTCATGCCACGCTTGGCATCCCGCTCCAGCTTCTCGGCGCAGGCAAGCCGGGCAGCCGGAGTAAAATCGGAAATGCCCCGGCGGGTCTTGCAGTCCGTGGCCAGCACAGCCATGCCTTTTTCCTTGAAATAAGCCATCCATTTCTTGGTGGCGTTGGGATCCGCCAGATCCATCCGGTTAAGCACGATGATCCGGGGCTTGGCGCCGCAGATGCTGTCGATATCCGGGTTCCGGCTGGACATGGGGATCCGGGCATCCACGATCTCGCACACTGCGTCCACCTGCTTCAGATCCGCTTCGATCTGCCGCCGGGTCTTGGTCATATGACCGGGATACCACTGAATATTCATCGTATTGTCTGTCATCGTACTGCTCCTACTCTGTCAAAATCTCGCTGCTGGGTGCCCTTATCCGTGCCAGGCAGGAACAGATACAGCGCCTTTCCCAGCACCTGTCGGGTATCAATCTGACCGATGACCGGATCCCGGCTGTCCCGGGACACGCCCCGGTTATCCCCCAGCACGAAGATGCACCCTTCTGCCACCGTCAGAGGAAAGCGGGTTCCCTCATCCAGATACGTCCGCTCGTTGATATAGTCTTCCACCTGTTCCTGTCCATCCACATAGACAGTGCCGGTTTCAAAATCAATGTCCACAGTCTGCCCCTCGGTGGCAATGACCCGCTTGACGATGGGCTTGCCATCGTCGAAGGATTCCTTGCTGATGACCACCACATCCCCATGCTGGGGCTGACGGTAGAAGGTGTTGCTCAGCAGGAGCAGATAGTCCCCGTCCACCAGCGTCTGCTTCATGCTGCTTCCGGATACCACGACCACCCGGAACACCAGCAAAAACAGGATCATCACAATGGACAGCAAATACACAAAATCGTGTACATAAAGCGTCAGATTCTGCTGCCAGGTCAGCTCTTCCTTCTGCTTTTTCGGTTTTTCAGCCATAATCGCACCTCCTGTGCGTAATGTCGCATGATAGTTCAGTATACCATATCCCATTCCGATTTTCTACCAAAATCTATAAATTTTTAGAAAATAGGTATAAAAAAAGAGGGCCAAGCCCTCTTTTTCTATGAATGGTCGAATTAGACCTTCTCCTTGACCTTAGCAGCCTTGCCGGTGCGCTCACGCAGGTAGTACAGCTTGGCGCGACGAACCTTGCCCTTGCGGACGGTCTCGATCATGGCAACGTTGGGAGAGTGCAGGGGGAAGACCTTCTCACAGCCAACGCCGTAGGAGATACGACGAACGGTGATGGTCTCGCCGATGCCGCCGTGCTTGCGGGCAATGACGGTGCCTTCGAAGACCTGGATACGCTCACGGGAGCCTTCCTTGATGCGAACGTGCACACGAACGGTGTCGCCGACCTGAACCTCAGGCAGCTCTTCCTTCATGTACTGGCTGTTCAGAGCCTTGACTAAATCCATAACATTGTCCTCCTTAAAAATTAGGCGTTCATGCGTGCCATCCGGCCGCAGAGGACTCACCTTGTTCTCAGACTGGTCTATTCTAGCACAGAGTTTTTGAAAAATCAAGCACTTTTTTCAGAAATTTTTGCGTTTAAGGGGTTCCATTTTCCGCTGAGGTAGTACACAGTAAACAGGACAAACAGCAGCAGATTATGGGCGATCATGCAGCCCCAGGCGGCCACCAGTCCCAGACCGAAGATCCGGGTGCACAGGAAGGTGCCGGCAATGCGTACTCCCCACATACCGCTGATGCCAAAGACAAAGGGCATCACCGTTTTGCCCACGCCCTGCATCATGCCCTCGAGAATGATGGACACGCCGTAGAACGGCTCAGACACGGCCACCATCCGCAGCACCGTAGCACCCAGCCGGATCACCGCCGGGTCTTTGGAAAACAGCCCCATCATATTGGGTGCAAACACAAACAGCAGTCCGCCGGAAAGGATCATCAGGCTCACTTCAATAATCAGGATCATGCGGCCCAGATCCCGGATCCGCTGCCGATCCCCTGCCCCCAGGGCATTGCCCGCCAGAGTGGCGGCAGCGGTCTGCATACCGTAGCCGGGGATGTAGAAGGCGGATTCCACCGTGTTGGCAATGGTGTGGGCAGCGGTTGCCACCTCACCCAGGGCGTTGATCATGGAAGCGAAGGCCACATAGCCCAGCGATGTTCCAAAGCGCTGCAGCGCATTGGGAAGCGCCACCTTCAGACAGGGGCGCAGCACTTGCCAGTCAGGCTTAAGAGATTGCCCTCTGGGGGAAACCAGCGGATGCCGCCAGAGCACAATGGTGATGACCACACCGCCCACCGCATAGGAAACCGCACTGGCCACCGCCGCGCCGATGACACCCATCCCGGCGCCGTAAACCGGGATGCCCCAAAGGGTTCGGCTGGGGTAAATCAGCAGGAAATTGCCGATGACGTTCAGTCCGTTTACCAGCATTCCCACCCGCATGGGGGTCTTGGTATCTCCCACCGACCGCAGCAGCGTGCCGAAGATGATCGTGCCCGCCCGTGCCAGCATGGGGGTATAGAGCACGCAGAAATACCGTGCCGCCAGATCCTGGATCTGGGGATCCACCTGCATCCAGACCGGCACCTTCCGGCTCAGTCCCAGGGTCACGATGGTGAAGAAAATGCCGCTGACCAGTGTGGCCAGCACTGCCTGAGAGGCGGCCTTCCCTGCCCGTTCCCTGTCCCCCGCGCCGCAGGCTCGGGAAACGTAGGCCAGGAAGCCCACGCCGACGGCGGAAATGGTACTTCCGATCAGCCAGTTGACGGTGCTGGTGGCACCCACCGCCGCCGTGGCTTGGGTGCCCAGAGCGCCCACCATGGCGGTATCAATGTACTGCACCAGAGTCTGCATCAGCTCCTCCAGCATGGTCGGCCATGCCAGTGACCAGATGGTGGGGATCATAAACCAGGGCAGCTTTCTGTTTTTCATAGTCATCATAACCTCAGTCGTGTTTTTTCGTAAGTTCCATCACCTGCCCCATCTGGCGGCAGATGCTGTCATAATTCTCCCGCTTGTGGGGACGCAGGCAGCCCGAGCAGTCCTTGATGCCCTGCTGGGTGTAGACAAATTGTCCTCCGCACCGATCCCACAAGCAGTACAATGGGCAATAGCAGAACAGGCAGCTGAAGCTCTCCGGGTCAGCCCCCGGATGGCAGGGGAAATATTCGCACTGGCGGTGCTGAAAAAAATCATAATAACGGCAATGATCTTCCATGGGTTCTCCTTCCCAAATTCTCGCAATTATGTTATACTTGATCCCAGGGGGCAATGTGCGGCGGCTCCTGCGAAAAGCACATCCGCTGACCCGTGCCTGGATGGGTAAAGCCCACACGGTGAGACCACAGGGCGATCTCGTACGGGTCTTCCCGGGTATCGTACTTCCGTTCTCCAGCCAGCGCCATGCCCCGGCTGGCAAACTGCACCCGGATCTGATGGGTACGCCCGGTGCGAAGCGTCACCTTTACCCGGGAGAGCTCATCGTTTTTTCCCAAAACCTGATAATCCAGCACCGCTTCCTGCACGCCCTTGCCCGGCTCCGCAGCCACCAGGGTCATTTTCCGTGCCTTGTCCCGCACCAGAAGATCCCGGAGGGTTCCCGTATCCTCCGCCGGGCAGCCGTGGATCACGGCAAGATATTCCTTTTCAAAGGAATCCTCCCGGATCTGCCGGGACAGTTCGGAAGCGGCCTTTGCGTTGCGTGCCAGCACCATCACACCGCCGACCACCCGATCCAGCCGGTGCACCGTGCGGATATCCGCCTTGGGATCTCCCAGATGCTGCCGCAGCAGCTCCGGCAGCCCCCCCGGCTCGTCGGTGGACAGCACCCGCGGCGGCTTGATGCAGACCAGAATATCCGAATCCTGATACAAAATTTCCATTTGCCTTACCTCTACCCTGTTTCGTTCTAATTATCATACCAGAATCCCAGACTATTTGCAAGCAAAAGGAGCGTTTTCCATGAAAATCGTAATTCTCGACGGCAGCACCCTGAACACCGGCGACCTGTCCTTTGACTGTCTGAACGCCTTTGGGGAGGTGACCGTTTATCCCCTGACGGATTCAGAGGAGGAAACCATCCGGCGCATCGGCAGCAGCCAGATCGTGCTGACCAACAAGGTGCCCATCACCCAAGCCGTTCTGGATGCCTGCCCGGAAATCCGGCTGATCTGTGTGCTGGCCACGGGCTACAATGTCATCGACTGCGAGGCCTGCGCCCGGCGGAACATTCCGGTGACCAACGTTCCCTGCTACTCCACCGATGCCGTGGCGCAGTTCACCCTGGCGCTGATGCTGGAAATCTGCCACCAGATTGGCCATCACAGCCGCCGGGTGCACCAGGGTGCCTGGTGCACCAGCCCTAAATTCTGCTTCTGGGATACCCCCCAGATGGAGCTGTCCGGGAAAACCCTGGGCATCATCGGTTATGGGCGCATCGGTCAGGCGGTAGGGGCGCTGGCAAAGGCCTTCGGCATGAAGGTGCTGGTATACAGCCGCACCCGCCGGGAGAATGCGGATTATGTAGAGCTGGATCAGCTGCTGAGAGAGTCGGATTTTGTCACCCTCCACTGCCCCCAGACAGCGCAGACTGCCGGTCTGATTAACCGGGATACCCTTGCCCGCATGAAGGAGGGTGCCATCCTCATCAATACCGCCCGGGGCGGTCTGCTGGATGAATCCGCCGTTGCCCAGGCGCTGGAAACCGGAAAGCTCCGTTATGCCGCCGTGGATGTGGTCAGCAAGGAGCCGATGGCTCCTGCCAATCCCCTGCTCACCGCCCCCAATTGCATCCTCACGCCCCACATTGCCTGGTCTCCTCTGGAAAGCCGCCGTCGGCTGCTGGAATGCGTGACGGAAAACATCCGTGCCTTCTTGGACGGAAAGCCGCAGAATGTGGTGAATTTGTAAGAACAAAATCCAGCTCCGGCAAGGCTTTCCGGAGCTGGAAGAATCTTCGTTTCCTGGCTCCCCTCTGGGGGAGCTGTCATGTGATCGCATTACTGAGAGAGTTTATCGAATATTTTGGCACAAACATCCGACTTTTCTGGATTTTTAAGAAAAAACCAGAACCATCTCCGTCACGGCATTCGCTGTGCCATCTCTCCCAAAGGTTTCGTGGGTGTTGCTGCAAAGCAGCTTACAGCCACTGAATGCATAGCGGAGAGGCAAGGGCTTTGGGGCACACTCAGGCGCAGCGGCGTTGTGCCGCTGCACTTTTGTGTTTTGATTACTTGCCGTAGTAGGCGTTCAGGTACATCTGCTTGATTTCCTTCATCAACGGATACCGGGGGTTTGCGCCGGTGCACTGATCGTCGAAGGCCTGCTCGGTCATTTCGTCCAGCCGGTTCAGGAAGTCGGTCTCGTCAATGCCGTAGTCCCGGATGGTGTCCTTGATGCCCACGGCCTTTTTCAGCTCGTCGATTTTCGCAATCAGACCCTCCAGCTTCTCCTGATCGGTCTCGCCCCGGATGCCCAGGTAATCCGCAACCTCAGCATACCGTGCCAGCGTGTGGGGGTGGTCATACTGGGGGAAGGTGCCCATCTTCGCCGGCACCTCCGCAGCGTTAAACCGCAGAACCTCGTCGATCATCAGGGCGTTGGCAACACCGTGGGGCAGATGGTGGAAAGCGCCCAGCTTGTGCGCCATGGAGTGGCATACACCCAGGAAGGCGTTGGCAAAAGCCATACCCGCCATGGTGGCGGCGTTGGCCATCTTTTCCCGGGCAATGGGATCCCTGGGGCCGTTGTCGTAAGCCCGGGGCAGGTACTCAAAGATCATTTTCAGGCTACGCAGAGCCAGACCGTCGGTGTAGTCCGTTGCCATCATGGAGGCATAGGCTTCCAGAGCGTGGGTGACGGCGTCGATGCCGGAGGCAGCGGTCAGACCCTTGGGGGCGTTCATCATCATGTCCGCATCCACAATGGCCATGTTGGGCATCAGCTCATAGTCAGCCAGGGGGTACTTGACACCGGTGCTCTCGTCGGTGATTACGGCGAAGGGGGTCACCTCGGAACCGGTACCGGCGGTGGTGGGGATGGCCACGAAGTAGGCCTTTTCGCCCATCTTGGGGAAGGTGTACACACGCTTGCGGATATCCACAAAGCGCATTGCCATATCCATAAAGTCCGCTTCGGGATGCTCATACATCACCCACATGATCTTGGCAGCGTCCATAGCGGAGCCGCCGCCCACGGCGATGATCACGTCCGGCTGGAAGGCAGCCATCTGGGCGGCACCGGCCTTGGCGCAGGCCAGGCTGGGATCGGGAGCCACATCAAAGAACACGGTGTGACGGATGCCCATTTCATCCAGTTTATTTTCCACGGCCTTGGTATAACCGTTGTGGTACAGGAAGGAGTCGGTGACAATGAAGGCCTTCTTCTTGCCCATGACGTTCTTCAGCTCATCCAGAGCCACGCTCAGGCAGCCCTTCTTGATGTAGACCTTCTGGGGTGCACGGAACCAGAGCATATTTTCCCTTCTTTCTGCCACGGTCTTGATGTTCAGCAGGTGCTTGACACCCACATTCTCGGAAACGGAGTTGCCGCCCCAGCTGCCGCAGCCCAGAGTCAGGGAGGGAGCCAGCTTGAAGTTGTACAGGTCGCCAATGCCGCCCTGAGAGGAGGGGGTATTGACCAGGATCCGGCAGGCCTTCATCCGGTTGGCAAAGGCATCCAGCTTTTCGGAGGCGGTGACGGTGTTCAGATATACGGAAGCGGTGTGACCATAGCCGCCGTCAGCCACCAGCCGCTCAGCTTTATCCAGAGCGTCGGCAAAGTCGGCAGCCCGGTACATGGCCAGCACGGGAGACAGCTTCTCGTGGGCGAAGGCTTCGCTCAGCTCCACGCTCTCCACCTCACCAATGAGGATCTTGGCAGTCTCGGGCACCTCTACCCCAGCCAAGGAAGCGATGGTGTGGGCGGACTGACCCACGATCTTGGCATTCAGAGCGCCGTTGATCAGGATGGTACCCCGAACCTTATCCAGCTCCTCCCCCTGGAGGAAGTAGCAGCCCCGGGCGGCGAACTCTGCCTTGACTGCATCGTAAACGCTGTCAAGCACGATAACAGACTGCTCAGAAGCGCAGATCATGCCGTTGTCAAAAGTCTTGGAGTGAATCACAGAGTTGACAGCCAGCAGCAGATCGGCGCTGCTGTCAATGATGGCGGGAGTGTTGCCGGGGCCAACGCCGATGGCAGGCTTGCCGGAGGAATAAGCGGCCTTGACCATGCCGGGACCGCCGGTGGCCAGGATGATGTCCGCTTCCCGCATAACCAGGTTGCTCAGTTCCAGAGAAGGAACGTCGATCCAGCTGATGATGCCCTCGGGAGCACCGGCGGCCACAGCTGCTTCCAGCACCACCTTGGCAGCGGCGATGGTGCACTGCTTTGCCCGGGGATGGGGGCTGATGATCATACCGTTGCGGGTTTTCAGCGCCAGCAGGGTCTTGAAGATGGCGGTGGAGGTGGGATTGGTGGTGGGGATGATGGCCGCCACAACACCGACAGGCTCAGCGATCTTGCGGATGCCGTAGGCGGTATCCTCTTCCAGAACGCCGCAGGTCTTGGTGTTCTTATAGGCGTTATAAACATACTCGGCAGCGTAGTGGTTCTTGATGACCTTATCCTCTGCCACGCCCATACCAGTCTCGGCAACGGCCTGCTTTGCCAGGCTGATGCGGCAGCGGTTGGCGGCGGAGGCAGCGGCCAGGAAGATCCGATCCACCTGCTCCTGGGTGTAGGTAGCAAACTGACGCTGAGCAGCCCGAACCCGGGCGAAAGCTGCGCTAAGTTCCTCGGCATTGGTAACGGGGGTATAACGATGTTCCATAAAGATCCACCTTTCTAAGCTGTTTGACTCGGTATTTTGTTACCGATATCTTTATATCGATATGATACCACGGATTCAGAAAATGTCAATAGGCAAAGCAGGATTTTTTCTCTTTTTTTCCGTGGGGAAAATGCCGGTTGCAATTTCCGAAAAAATGTGCGACAATGGAGCAAATGACTGTAACATGGTGATACAATGGAGAAGCAATCCCTTTTGCGCCGGGTATTTGGCTACCCGGCATTCCGACCGGGGCAGGAAGGGCTGATCGATGGCATCCTGCAGGGGCGGGATGTATTCGGCATCATGCCCACCGGCGGCGGTAAAAGCATCTGCTACCAGCTCCCGGCGCTGATGCTGCCGGGGATCACGCTGGTGATCTCCCCCCTGATTTCCCTGATGCGGGATCAGGTGCTGGCGCTGAAAGCGGCTGGTGTGCCGGCGGCCTATATCAACAGTACCCTCTCCGGCCCCCAGATGCAGGCGGTATACCGCAACTTGCTGGCAGGAAAATACAAAATCGTCTACGTTGCGCCGGAGCGGCTGGATTACGGCGGCTTTGCCGGTGTGGTGGAGAAGCTGAACATCTCCTTCCTGGCGGTGGACGAAGCCCACTGCATTTCCCAGTGGGGGCAGGATTTTCGCCCCAGCTATCTGCGGATTGTCAATTTCATCGCCTCCCTCCCCCGCCGCCCGGTGGTGGGAGCCTTTACCGCCACGGCCACCGATCAGGTGCGTAAGGACGTGGAGCGGATCTTGCAGTTGCGGGATCCGGTGCGGACGGTGACGGGCTTTGACCGCCCCAACCTCTATTTTGACGTAATCCAGCCGGAGCTGAAGGATCGGGAACTGAAGCGGATCCTTGCCACCAAGCGGGGCAAAAGCGGCATCATCTACTGCTCCACCCGGAAAAAGGTGGAGACGGTGTGCGAAGCGCTGCGGGATCTGGGCTTTGCCGCCACCCGCTACCACGCCGGACTGGACGAGGAGGAGCGGGCAAAAAATCAGGAGGATTTTCTCTACGACCGAAAGACAGTGATGGTTGCCACCAACGCCTTTGGCATGGGCATCGACAAATCCAACGTCAGCTTCG
>CAYWZB010000020.1:0-15701 GCA_964462775.1 uncultured Oscillospiraceae bacterium | reverse complement strand
TACGGCGTGGATGCCTTCAAGACCATTTACGACTACCTGTGCGCCCATCCCGATGCTCCTGAATGCTACGAGTACGTCATGGTGGGTTACCTGCTGAAGAACACCGTCACCGAGAACGGCACGGTTGCCCGTGGCGTCTGCGAAGCCACCCCCGACGGCTACCTGGCCAACGTGGTGGAGCGCACCAAGATCGCCAAAGGCGAGAAGTCTCCCCGGTTCACCGAGGACGACGGCGCTACCTGGACGGATCTGGACGAGGACACCATCGTTTCCATGAATATGTGGGGCTTCCACAAGAGCTACCTGGACGAGGCCTGGGCACGCTTCCCCGCCTTCCTGGACAACGCCGCCAAGACCAACCCCCTGAAGGGCGAGTACTTCCTGCCCGCCGTGGTCAGCCAGCTGCTGGAGGAGAAGAAGGCTCGTGTCCGTCTGCTGTCCAGCCAGGACAAGTGGTACGGCGTGACCTACAAGGAGGACAAGCCTGTTGTGGTCAACGCTCTGGCCGGTATGCGGGAGAGCGGTCTGTACCCCAAGAAGCTGTGGAAAGAATAATCCGCTCATCAAGCGAGGGATGCCTGCTGGCATCCCTCGTCTGTTTGTCAAAAAAGCTTCATCTGCTGGCTCCCCCTCTGGGGGGAGCTGTCATGCGGCAGCATGACTGAGAGGGCAAAAGTGTTGCTGCTTCTTGATTTTTCCATTTTTCTCTGCTATTATGATGCTGTAAGATGGCACAAAGCCATTCGTCCACTCCACGCAGATACTCAGGAGGTTTTCTTATGGCTGCTACAACACTTCAAATGACCGCAAACAAGCAATTCACCCTACAGGAGATCCACCAGGCCATTCACTATATCGAAGGCGCGGAGATGGTCTCCCAAGTCCTGCAAACCATCCACGATGTCACCATTTTGTCCCTGGTTTATGAAAAATTCTATTTCCGCACCAGCAGCTACGCCAGCATCTCGGTGGTACTGACGGAGTATGGCAACGAGCAAACCGCCTGCATCGCTGCCTCCGGCGGCGGTACAGGAATTAGCAACATCACCTGGGGCGCAAACGGCAGTTTCGCCAAGTCCTGTGTACAGGCGCTGAAATCCTGCGGCTTTACGGTTGTGGGAGATGACGCCAAAAGCGGCAATCAGAGCTGGTCGGAGCGCCTTTTCAAATAAAAGGCAAAATCCTTTCATTCTATAAAAAGTTCGTGGAGCGTATCGCAATCGATACGCTCCACGTTTTGTGTCAGAATCCCCTGTCGTCCCAGGGGGGCTTAAGAAGCGCCCTCTGGAAACGGGTTATTTCCCGGCTTCCTTTTCTTCCTTGATCTGCGCCTGCAGGTGCACCGAAAGCACCGCCAGGGAAGTGGCCATGTTCTCATTCTGCACCAGAATGTTGCCGGGCACGTCCAGATGGGTAGGGGCAAAGTTCCAGATGGCCTTGATGCCGCCCTCGATCAGCTGATCTGCCACCTCCTGCGCCGCTTCCGCCGGCACCGTGATGATGCCCATGAGCACCTTGTGGGTGCGGCAGAAATGCGCCAGCTTGCTGATGTTATACACCGGCTTGCCGTCCTCCGTCTTTTCCATCTTGGGCTTTTTGTCGAAAGCCGCCAGAATGTTCAGACCGTATTCCTCAAAGCCGATGTAAGCCATCAGCGCCTGCCCCAGCTTGCCCGCGCCGATGAGCACCGCGTCGGTGGTGTTATCGTATCCCAAAAACTGCTCAATATCGTCGATCAGGGCTTCCCGCTGGTAGCCGATCTTGGGACGGCCGCCGTCGGACACCATGGCCAGATCCTTGCGTACCTGCACCTCGCCCATACCCAGGGCATTGGCCAGCGCCGTGGCAGAAATGTGCTCCGGAGCGTTTTCCGGCATATTTTTCAGATAAGCCAGGTAACCCGGCAGTCGTTTGAGGACGGATTTGGAAATTTTCTTCTGTTCCATGACAATCTCTCCCTCTTTATCGATACAATTCTATATCGATATGATTTCATATCGATTATAGCATATCGATTTCCCAAAATCAAGCACAGCTTGTCTGCCGCAGAAATTCCTTTTTCAGTCGCTGTAATATCCGCTTTTCCAGCCGGGAGATGTAGGACTGGGAAATACCCATCTTCTGGGCGACCTCCTTCTGGGTCAGCTCCTTGCGGCCTTCCAGCCCGTAGCGCAGCACCATGATTTCCCGCTCCCGCTGGGGCAGTTCCCCCAGTGCCTGCCGCAGCACGCACAGATCCACATTCTCCTCCAGCGGCCGCAGAATCATATCCTCCTCGGTGCCCAGAATGTCCGACAGCAGCAGCTCATTGCCGTCGCAGTCCATGTTGATCGGCTCGTCCAGGGATACCTCCGCCTTCTGGTTGGCGGTTTTGCGGATGTACATCAGGATCTCATTTTCAATGCACCGGGAGGCGTAGGTCGCCAACTTGATCTTCCTGTCCAGCCGGTATGTGCCCACCGCCTTCATCAGACCGATGGTGCCGATGGAAATCAGATCCTCCAGATTGATGCCGGTGTTTTCAAACCGCCGGGCGATGTACACCACCAGCCGCAGATTGTGCTCCACCAGCTTCTGCCGTGCCCATTCCTCCCCACGCTGCAGCCCCTCCAGTGCCTCCTGCTCCTGCTCCCCTTTCAGCGGTGCCGGAAGCACATCGCTGCCTCCGATGTAGAAAATGCAGCCCTTGCTCCCCTGCCCCATTTGCTTCAACCATTGCCGGAAATTCATAGTGCCCCTCCTATCAAAGCCTGATATTCCTTCCCTTCTCCCAAGCCTTCCGGGGCGAAGGCCACCAGTGCGCTGCCCCGGCGGCTGCCCACCATCGCCTGGGGGATCCGCATGGCCAGCAGCATTCCCCCGTCCTGCCCCACAGCCCGGTAGGGAATCAGCCGCAGTCCGCTCACCGGGCGCTGGGTCAGCGTGGTCAGGGGATCTGCCAGCTGTTCCCGGGTCAGCCCCGTCAGCCGGTTCGCCGCTCCGGGGGAGATCACCAGCACCCCCTCCCCGGTCACCGGATCCCGGAGGGTATTGCCGGAATCCACCAGCGCCGTCAGGGTCACCCGGCGATTCTCCCGGCACAGCGTCACCGGCACATATTCCTGCCCCAGCCGTCCTTCCCCCAGCACCGCTCTGCACAGCAGCCACAGTCCCGCCGATGCCAGCACCAGCGTGCCGAAGCGCAGTCCCGGCATCAGGCAGGCAATGCCTCCCAGTGCCAGACTCAGCAGCACAAACACGCCCCCACGCCGCACGGCGCTTCGGCTCAGCCCGAAGGCCACCGCCGCCATGCCCGCCAGACTCACCAGCCGCCACAGATTTCCTGCCAGAAACCGAAATCCGGGCACCAGGCAGGAGGCGGCGTACACGCTCCCCAGCCCTGCCGCCGCGGCAGACCGCCCCGGCGACAGCGGAAATCCGGACAGCCGATTTGTTCCCAGCAGCAGGAGGAAATCCACCAAAAAGTTCAGTATCACCACAAGATCCCCATAAATCAGCGACCTGCTCACCCCCAATCGGTATGGCAACAGTATAGCCCCGGAACGCAAAAAAGTCGGTCGCATCCAGAAGACGCGACCGACGCAAGTTCAGTCAAAGTGGCACCGCATTCTCCGCTACCGGAGCCGATCCTCAGATTTCCGGCTCCTTCCGCTGGACACTGCGGATATTTTTTTCCGCCTTGAACCGGGGAGTCATCAGCTCATGCCCGCAGCCCAGGCACCGCAGGCGAAAATCCGCCCCGGTACGCAGCACCTGCCAGCGCTTCTCGCCGCAGGGATGGGCTTTTTTCATCACCAGAATGTCGCCCAGTTGAATATCCATAGCCGTTACTCCTTTTTGATGGCATCCCAATACTGTTTGGCAGACTGCTCCAGCTTGTTGGGGCCGTATTCGTAATAGGTGGTTCCCACCAGCCCATCCGGCAAATACTGCTGACGCACCCAGTGGTTGGGGAAATCGTGGGGATAGAGATAGCCCTGCTCCCGCTCCATGGTGTAGGAATCGGCGTGCATATTCTGCAAATGCCGGGGGAAATCGCCCCCTTTGCCCTTGCGTACATCCGCCAGCGCCGCATCCAGAGCGATGTGTCCGGAGTTGGACTTGGGCGAGGTGGCCATCAGCACCGCCGCGTCTCCCAGGGGAATCCGAGCCTCCGGCATTCCCAGCTTCAGCGCCATGTCCACACAGGCGTTGACAATGGGAATAATCTGGGGATACGCCAGCCCCACATCCTCCGCCGCAATGACCATCAGCCGGCGGCAGGCGGACTGCATCTGCCCCGCCTCCAGCAACCGGGCCAAATAGTGGCAGGCGGCATCCGGGTCAGAGCCGCGGATGGATTTTTGCAGGGCGGACAGCAGATCGTAGTGATTGTCCCCATCCCGATCTGCCCGCATGGCACTTTTCTGGGTGACGGTTTTGGCATCCGCCAGCGTCAGGGGCAGGACATCCCCTTCCGGGATTCCGGCGGAGAACAGCACCTCCACGGCATTGAGCGCCTTACGCAGGTCGCCGCCGCAGCAGGCAGCGATGTATTCCAGCGCCCCCTCCTCCGGCTGAGCCGTCAGCGCCGTCCGGCCTTCCATATATTCCACCGCTCGCTTCACCGCCTTCAGCGCCGCCGGGGCATCGACCTGCTTGAACTCAAACACGGTAGACCGGCTTAAAATGGCGTTGAACACATAGAAATAGGGGTTTTCCGTGGTGGAGGCGATCAGGGTGATCTTTCCGTTTTCAATGTACTCCAGCAGGGACTGCTGCTGCTTTTTGTTGAAGGACTGGATCTCGTCCAGGTACAGCAGCACCCCGTTGGGTGCCAGAAAGGTATCCAGCTGGGATACGATCTCCTTGATATCCGCCGTGGAAGCGGTGGTGGCATTGAGCTTGTACAGCGTCCGGTTGGTCTGCTTTGCAATGATATTGGCCACCGTGGTCTTGCCGGTGCCGCTGGGGCCGTAAAAGACCATGTTGGGGATCTTTCCGGAATCGATCAGCCGCCGCAGCACGGCACCCTCCCCCAGAATATGCTCCTGCCCGTAAACCTCGTCCAAGGTCTGCGGACGCAGCAGGTCTGCCAAAGGCTGATACAAGGCTCTCGCCCCTTTCTAAAACGTTCTTTCGCTTATTATACTCTATCCCCTTCCACTTTGCAAGAGGTTTCCGGTGTTGCTTTTCCCGGGGCAATAGGGTAAAATAAAAGAAAAAGGAGGCGTGCCTATGGACGAACTGGATACCCTGCGCCGCTGGATTGCGGAAAGCCGCCGGATGGTGTTCTTCGGCGGAGCCGGTGTCAGCACCGAATCCGGCATCCCGGATTTTCGCAGCGTGGACGGACTGTACAGTCAGAAATTCGACTATCCCCCGGAGACCATCATCAGCCACAGCTTCTACACCCGGCAGCCGGAGTATTTCTTCCGCTTCTACCGGGAGAAGATGCTGCCCCTGGGCTTCGAGCCGAACATCACCCACAACAAGCTGGCGCAGTGGGAGCGTGAGGGGCGTCTGTCCGCCGTCATCACCCAGAACATTGACGGTCTGCACCAGAAGGCAGGCTCCCGTCGGGTCTATGAGCTGCACGGCAGCGTCCTGCGTAATTACTGCACCCGGTGCGGCAAATTCCACAATGCCCAGTTTGTGAAGGATGCCCCCGGCATCCCCCGCTGCGCCTGCGGCGGCATCGTCAAGCCCGACGTGGTGCTTTATGAGGAAAGTCTGGATTCCCACACCCTCGAAAAGAGCGTGGAGGCTCTGGAAAGCGCCGATTTGCTCATCGTCGCCGGTACCAGCCTGACGGTCTATCCCGCCGCCGGACTGATCCGCTACTACCGGGGAAACCGGCTGGTGCTCATCAACCGGGACGAAACGCCCTACGACGGCTACGCCGATCTGGTGCTCCACCGGAGTCTGGGGGACGTGTTCGCAAAGCTGTAAAAAATCCTCCGTATGGCCGCAGCCTTACGGAGGATTTGTTCTGTTATCGTCACCGCCCACGGCGTGCTTATTGCTTTCTGCTCAGCTTCCACTGGGAATACATCCGAAACACAGTAGAACCCAACAAAATTCCCACCGCCAGAATACCAGCAATGGCGATGGTGTGCATTCCCTCCGCCGCAAAGCCCTCCATATCCCCCCGGACGGCGTAGTTCATGGTGCGGTAAGCACCGGCGCCGGGAATCATGGGAAAGATCGCCACCACCAGATAGGAAATGGCGGGGTACTTGCGGATCCGTGCCATGGTCTCGGCATAGACGGAAGCCGCCAGCGCAGACCAGAAGTTGGCAAGAATGTCACTGTAACCGGAGCGAAGCACCACCAGATAGACCGCCCAGGCCAGCACGCCGCCCATGGTGCAAAGCAGCGCCCCGGGGCCATGGAGATTGAACAAAATGGCAAAGCCCAGACAGCCGACAAAAGCAAGAACGCAGTGAACCAGAATGGTGTGCTCCACAGCCTGCCCCACCGGCGGCGCGCCCCAGGTGCGGCTGGCAAAGCTCCAGGCCACGGCGGTGCCCATGGCAATGGCAATGGAGGTCAGCAGCACCTGCACAATGCGGTTGATGCCGGAATTGGTATCGCCGTAGATAATGTCCCGCATGGCGTTGGTAAACAGCAGTCCCGGCACCAGACGCATAATGGCGCCGATGATTACCGAATCCGGGTGCTGCGCCAGCCCCACCGCCGCGGTGGCATACGCCGCCAGCGCCATGACGAAGGAGGAGGCCATCAGCTGGAAAAAGGGGTTGGCCTTATGCTTTTCCAGAAAGCGGCTGACCATACCTGTGACCACGCCGCAAAGACCGGCGCACAGGCCATCCCGCAGGCTGCCCCCAAAGAGCATACCGAAGCCGCCGGCACCGATAAAGTCTCCCAGATATTCCATGGGCAGCGAATACCGCACCCGCTGTTTCCGGGTCTCCTCCAGCCAGAGCATACCCTCCCCGGGAGGGGGTGTCTGACTGCAATAGCGGCGGCTGAGGGCATTGTATTTTTCCACGGCATCCAGATCGTTGCCATGCTGACCGATCCGGCGCATCCGGGTGATGGGGGTGCCGTCCTCCGTCAGGATGCTGACAATCAGGTAGTTGGGAATGGCAAAAACCTCACTCTGAACGCCGTAAGCGCCCATAACCCGGTTGATGCTCTCCTCCACCCGGAAGGTCTCCGCGCCGCTCATAGCCAGCTCATATCCCAGATCCGTGGCCATATCCAATAAGGTGTTGTAATCCATAAGGAATCCCTCGAAAAAGAAGATGACAACAGTATATCACAACCCCCAAAAATTACAAGATGGAAATCACAAGAAAAAGCACGCCGGGTTTTTGGGCGGTGTTCGCAAAACAATTAAGCCGACCTATGGTTACAATCATAAGTCGGCTTTTATTGATTGCATTGGGGTAGGAGCGCCCCTGGCTTTCTTGTGTAAAGGGGGACTTTGGAGCGGTGCAACGCAGCAAATCCCACGGCATACGCAGTAGATTCTAGAAGTGCGCCCTTACTGTTCAGGAAATTGGAGTCTTCAGTCCTCAGGAAACAACAATTCAAGCAAATGTTTTCCTGTCTTGCCTCCACGGTTAATCCCATCCAGACAAGCCATGCAATAGCATACAACTTTCTCTTCCGTAATTTGACTGCAATAGTTGCGAAGCCAATCATCTTCCTCTTCCTTTGGAATCGGCTTATACATATTCGCACCATTGACTGCATATCTCTTCGGCGCAAACTTTTTTTCTATATCAGTACATGGTTCAAGAAGGTCTGCACCACAGAAATCAGCCTTCTCATAATTGTTCGGAAGCTCAACTGGGACAATATTCATTTTCCGCATTAGAGAACGAACAGCATCCTGCACATAACGCTTTTCATACGCTCTCCAACAATCCTGCACTACTATCCTTTCTCCATGATAGTCTGGGAAAGGAAATTCAGGGTCATTATCTATGATATTCCAGACAAATTCAATTTGACTGACAACACTGCTCTCCTCCATAATTGCAGCACAATTATTGCAAATCACAACAGCGATATCCGTAGGTACGACTTGCGAACAGAATGCTTTACAGCAACCAACTGTCTGAACCCCTTCCTTCTGTTCCAGATATGCTTGTAATTTATCACTTTGATACTTAAACTTTGCTTTAACCTTACAGCCCGGCAAAAATACCTTACTCATTGAAAATCATCTCCTTAAATTCCAGTTTGTTTAACTGATAATATCCTATCATAAGTTGGCCGCATATGCAAGAACAGCCACAACAGATCAAGCTGTTGTGGCTGTTTACTGTTTTGTAGTTACCGCCCTTTTGGCGTGCTTTTGGGTTTCTTTTTCCGTTACTTGCGTACAAAGAGGATGCCCAGGGTTCCGGGGCCGCAGTGGCAGGAGACGGTGCAGCCGGCTTCGGAGCGGTAGACCTTGTCGAAGCTGCCGTACTGGCTCAGGGCTTCCTCCGCGGCGGTGTAGCATTCCTCCGTCACCGGGGTACTGGTCAGGAAAATGGCATTGTGATCCAGATCCTCCCGGTTTTCCAGCCGCTCCCGGACATAGTTTGCCAGGCACTTGGCATAGTTGCCACGGTACTTCTTCACCACCACCATCTTGCCGTTCTTGACCTCGATGCAGGGCTTCAGGTTCAGCAGGTTGGCACCCAGTGCCGCCACCATGGAGCACCGGCCGCCCTTGACCATGTAATCCAGCCGATCCAGCAGGAAGCTGGATTCCACTTTGCCGGTAAATTCGTCCAGCTGAGCCTTCACTTCCTCCAGACTGGTGGCAGTCTGGGCCAGTTCGCAGGCCTTCATCACCACCAGACCCTGACCGGAGGACAGGTTCTGGGAGTCAATCACCACCACATTGTCAAATTCCGAAGCGGCCAGGCAGGCGTTCTGGTAGCAGGAGGAGAAGCCGGAGCCGATGTTGATATGGATGACTCCGTCGTATTCCCCGGCGTACTGGGCGAACACTTCCTCGTAATCGCCCACGTTCAGCGCGGAGGTGGTGCACAGGGCACCGCCGGCGGCCACATGGTCAAAAATCTCCTTCGGAGTAATGGTCACGGCATCCCGGTACTGCTGATCTTCCTTCACCACGATCAGCGGCACAATGCCAATGTTCAGCTCCTCCACCACAGATGCGGGCAGGTCGCAGGTACTGTCAGACAAAACCTTGATTCTCATAAGATGTAAGCTTCTCCTTTTCAATGTGTTTGCGTCAGGGGGTCTGTGTGCATCATAAAGCAGCTGGGCTCGCACTTTTTCCCCCGCAGATATCCGGCGCCCCAGTCCCGCATGGCAACTAAGATGGGCATCAGGCTTCGTCCGGTCTCCGTCAGGGAATACTCCACCTTGGGCGGGATCACGGGATAGACCTCCCGGTGCACCAGTGCGTCCGCCTCCAGCTCCCGCAGCTGCTGGGTCAGCATCTTGGCGGTGGCGCCGGAAACAGCTTTACGCAGCTGGGAAAAGCGCAGCTTGCCGTCTGCCAGGTGCCACAGAATCAGCGCCTTATATTTGCCGCCGATCAGCTCCAGTGTGGCTTCCACCGGGCAGTTCTCTTGATTCTCCATTGTCCAAGCCTCCTTGGTATCCAAAAGGGTAGTATGGAACAAAATAGTGCATACTTGCCTTTTGAAACAAATGTGATAAGATAATACCATAAAGAGAGATCTGATTCATGAACAAATTGTGAACGATCAGAGCTTATGAAAACGAGGTGTTTCCATGAAACTGAAATTCAACGTCACCGGCATGACCTGTGCCGCCTGCAGCGCCCGGGTGGAGAAGGTGACTGCCGCCGTCCCCGGCGTTACCAGGGCGGAGGTCAATCTGCTGGCCGGCACCATGCAGGTGGAGGCAGAGTCCGAGGCCGTCACCGCCATCATCCAGGCCGTCCAAAACGCCGGCTACAATGCCGCCCTTCCCGGGGAGAAAAAGCAGGAGCCTCCCCAGCCCACGGAAAATCCCGCGCTGAAGGAAATGAAAAAGCGGATCATCGGCTCTGCCATCTGTCTGGTGGTGCTGATGTATTTCACCATGGGGCACATGGTCGGTCTGCCTGTCCCCCACTGGTACCACGGGCAAGAGAATGCCCTGGTGGCTGCCCTGCTGCAGCTGTTTCTGACCCTGCCTCCGGTGTATCTGAACCGGGTCTACTACAGCCGGGGGTTGAAGGCGCTGTGGCACCGTGCCCCCAACATGGATTCTCTCATTGCCGTAGGCTCTCTGGCGGCACTGGGCTACGGCATCGCCGCTCTGTTCCGCATGGCCTACGGCATGGGGCATGGAGACTGGGCGCTGGTGAAGATGTACAGTGAGAATCTGTACTTCGAGTCCGCCGCCATGATTCTGACCCTGATCACTCTGGGCAAATTTCTGGAGACCCGTGCCAAGGGCAGAACCGGCGACGCCATCCGGGCGCTGATGGATCTCAGCCCCAAAACCGCCCAGGTTCGCCGGAACGGTCAGGTGCTGGAGCTTCCGGTGGAGGAGGTGCAGGTGGGTGACACCGTCATCGTCCGCTCCGGCGGCAGCATCCCGGTGGACGGCACGGTGCTGGAAGGCCGTGCCTCCGTGGATCAGAGCGCCCTCACGGGTGAAAGCGTTCCCGTGGAGAAGCTCCCCGGCGACACCGTTGCCGCCGCCACCGTCAGCACCGAGGGCTATCTGGAATTTCGGGCGGACAAGGTGGGACAGGACACCACCCTGGCGCAGGTCATTCGCATGGTAGAAGAAGCTGGCGGCTCCAAAGCACCCATCGCCCGTCTGGCGGACAAGATTGCCGGTGTCTTTGTGCCAGTGGTCATGTCCATTGCCGCCGTTACCTTCCTGGTATGGATGCTGGCCGGGTATTCTCTGGAATTTAGCCTGAACTGCGCCATTTCCGTGCTGGTCATATCCTGCCCCTGCGCTCTGGGACTGGCCACGCCTGTGGCCATCATGGTGGGCACCGGGCGGGGCGCACAGATGGGCGTGCTGTTTAAGAACGCCGAAGCCCTGGAAAACCTCCATCACATCGACACCGTGGTGCTGGACAAGACCGGCACCCTGACCACCGGCAAGCCGGAGGTCACCGACATTCTCCCCGGCAAGCTGGATGCCGATGCCCTGCTGAAAACCGCCGCCGCTCTGGAATGCCGGTCGGAGCACCCCTTCGCCAAGGCCATTTTGCAGAAGGCCGGCGCTCCCGCCTGCGGGATCACCCGGGATTTCGAGACCCTTCCCGGCCGGGGCGTTGCCGCCACCATTGACGGTGTCCGCTGCTACGGCGGCAACCGCCGTCTGATGGAGGAGCTGGGTGTTTCCATTCCCCAGCTGCCTCAGCTGGCCGCCTCCGGCAAGACCCCCCTCCACTTTGCCAACGAGAAGGGGGACTATCTGGGCACCATTGCCGCGGCGGATGTATTGAAGCCCGATTCCGCCGATGCCATCCGTGCCATGCAGAAATTGGGACTTGACGTAGTAATGCTCACAGGCGATAATGAGATTACCGCCAAGGCCATTGCCGCCGGTGCCGGGATCCGTCATGTGATCTCCGATGTGCTGCCCACGGAAAAAGCCGGAGCTGTCCGACAGCTTCAGTCTCAGGGCAAGCGAGTGCTCATGGTGGGCGACGGCATCAACGATGCCCCGGCGCTGGTCACTGCCGATGTGGGCATGGCCATCGGTGCCGGTACGGATATTGCCATGGAGTCGGCGGATGTGGTGCTGATGAACAGCTCGCTGGCTGCCGTCAGCGGTGCCATTGAGCTGAGCCGTGCCACCATCCGCAACATCCGTCAGAATCTGTTCTGGGCATTTTTCTACAATTCCCTGGGCATTCCCGTGGCAGCCGGTGTGCTGTTCCTGCCCCTGGGCATCACCCTCAGCCCCATGCTGGGCGCCGCTGCCATGAGCATGAGCAGCGTATTTGTGGTGACCAACGCCCTGCGCCTGCGGCTGTTCCAGCCCAAAACCGTCATTTCTTCTGCCAAACCGGTGGAAATTCAAGAAAACATTCAGGAGGAAATCAAAATGGAAGCAACTGTGATTTATGTCAATGGTATGATGTGCACCCACTGCAAGGCTCGTGTGGAGCAGGTCTGCAAGGCCGTTCCCGGCGTTACCGACGCTGTGGTGGATCTGGAAGCCAAGAACGTCACCGTCACCGGCAACGCCGATGTGGAAGCCCTGAAGAAGGCCATCACCGACGCCGGTTATGAAGTCGTTGGCTAAAACTGACAAATAAAACGGCTCTTTTCGCAAAACAGTCCGTTTTATCGGATAATTCAAATGTTAGAATACAGCCAGAACAAAAGCGAAGGAGCTGCTGGTTATGTATTCGATGCGCTATGTACACGGTCACGTTCAGGTTTATGACAGAAACGGGAGATTCCTGTTCTCTGCGGACAACGAGCGGGAGGCCAGAGAGGAATTAGAGGATTATGCCCAATCTCAGGCTTGATATTTGTTATGACGGCACCCGTTACAGGGGCTGGCAGCGGCTGCCCGGACGGGATGACACCATTCAGGGCAAGCTGGAAACGGCGCTGAGCCGGATTCTGGACGAGCCTGTCCAGATCAGCGGCAGTGGCCGCACCGATGCCGGTGTCCACGCCCAGGGGCAGGTCGCCAGCTTCCACTGCGAGAGCACCATGCCGCCCCAGGAGATTCTGTCCCAGCTGCGGCGGTATTTGCCGGAGGACATCGGCATATACTCCTGCAAGGTCGTCTCTCCCCGGTTCCATGCCCGGCTGAACGCCAAGGAGAAAACCTACCGCTACCGGATCTGGAACAGCGATGCCCCCTGCGTCTTTCAGCGCCGCTTCGTCACCATCATGCCGGAGCCGCTGGATCTGGCCGCCATGGAGCAGGCCGCCGGGCTGCTGGTGGGGGAGCATGATTTCTCCGCCTTCTGCGGCAACGCCAAAATAAAGAAGTCCACCGTCCGCTTCCTGCGCTCTGTGGAAATCCAGCGGCAGGGTGAGGAAGTGGTGCTCCTCTTTACCGGAAACGGCTTCCTTCACAACATGGTTCGCATTCTGGTGGGCACACTGGTGGAGGTCGGACGGGGTCAGCGGCAGCCTGATTCCATCCCGGCGCTGTTCGGCGGCAAGCGTGCCGATGCCGGATTTCTGGCACCGCCACAGGGGCTGTGCCTGCAGGAGGTGGTATATTGAACATTCAGATCTTCGGAAAGTCCAAGTGCTTTGACACCAAGAAGGCAGAGCGCTATTTCAAGGAGCGGCGGGTCAAATTCCAGTCCATCGACCTGAAGCAGTACGGGATGTCCGGCAAGGAGTTTGACAGTGTCCTGCGGGCGGTTGGCGGCATCGACAACCTGATCGACTGGGACAGCAAGTCCCCGGATATCACCCTGATGAAGTACATGGACAGCACCGTTGCCAAGGAGGACAAGGTCTTTGACGATCCCATGCTGATGAAGACCCCCATCGTCCGCAACGGCAAGCAGGCCACCGTAGGCTACTGCCCGGATATCTGGGCAACCTGGGAATAACCGAATACGCCATACAAAAGCAGTTCTCCAGGGCGGAGGGCTGCTTTTTTCACGCAAATAGGAACGGGAGGGGATCGACACGAATTTGCTATCCACCATTCACCGCTTCGTCTGGGGCGCACCGGCGCTGGTGCTGATTCTGGGCGTGGGACTTCTGCTGACTCTGCGGCTGGGCTTTGTGCAGCTGACCTTATTCCCACGAGCCTGCCGGCTGTTTCTTTCCAAACTCCGTCCCCACCGGGAGGAAGGCGGCGTTTCCTCCTTTCAGGCGCTGTGCACCGCTCTGGCGGCTACCGTGGGTACCGGAAATCTGGTTGGGGTTGCCGGTGCCCTGTGCCTGGGCGGGGCAGGTGCCATTTTCTGGATGTGGATCTGTGGCATTCTGGGCATGGCCACCAAATACGCTGAAGTCACTCTGGCCGTGCGCTACCGGGTCAAAACCGCTGAGGGCTGGGCCGGCGGCCCCATGTATGTCATCACCCGGGGCTTAGGCCCCCGGTTTCGGCCTCTGGCAAAGGTCTACAGCCTCTTCGGTCTGTTTGCCGCCTTTGGCGTGGGCAACGCCACGCAGATCAGCGCTGTTCTCTCCGGCTCCCGGGTGCTTCTGGAAAATTTGGGCATCCGCACCGGTACGCCGGGAGATCTGCTTCTGGGGCTGGCACTGGCCATTTTGGTGGGAGCCATGCTCTTAGGCGGCGCCCGGCGCATCGGCGCAGTGGCGGAGGGGCTGGTGCCCCTGCTGTCAGCCGCCTATATTCTCCTGTGTGCCGGCGTGCTGATGCGGTACTGGCAGCGGCTTCCCGATGCCTTTGCCGCCATTGTCCGGGGGGCTTTCTGCCCCCGGGCAGTCACCGGCGGGATGCTGGGCAGCGCCTTTCAGGCGCTGTGCACAGGCTGCAGCCGGGGCGTATTCACCAACGAAGCCGGTATGGGCACCGCTTCCATCGCCCACGCCGCCGCGGAGGTGGATCACCCCGCTCAGCAGGGGCTGATGGGCATTATGGAGGTTTTTCTGGATACCATCGTCATCTGCACCCTGACAGCTCTGGTGATTCTGGTCAGCGGCGTGCCCATTCCCTATGGCATAGATGCCGGTGCCGCCCTGACCGGTGCCGCCTTCGCCACAGTCTACGGTTCCGCCGCCCAGTGGTTTCTCACCGGGGCGCTGATCTGCTTCGCTCTGGCCACAGTGCTGGGGTGGGGGCTGTACGGCGGCAGGTGCGCCGAATTTCTCTTCGGCACCCGGGGATGGCGGTGGTTCGCCCTGGCGCAGACCGCCGTGGTGGTGGCTGCCAGCTGCCTCCGGGGAGATGCCCTGTGGCTTCTGGCGGAGATCCTCAACGGACTCATGGCCATTCCAAACCTGCTGGCGCTGGCACTGCTGACCCCGGAGGTTGCCGCTCTGACCCGGGAATATCGCCGCCGTCCCGGCTTCGACGGCATCCGCTGAGGGATCGGTGTATACTGAGGGCAGCTTCACAAAAAGGAGAGGAATTTACATGAGAAAACCAATGCTTTGGTCTCTGGCGCTGACTCTTTTGATCCTGCTGCTTCCCCTGACCGCCCGGGCAGAGGAAACCGGCTCCCTTCGTGTCTACTTAGGCCGGGAGGGTGCCGTGATCTCCGGGGGCTCCGTGACTCTTTACCGGGTGGGGCTGCCCATCACCGGGGGCTACCGGCTGGAGGATTCCTTCGGCGGCGGCGCAGTGGCGTGGGAGGATATTTTCTCCCAGAATCTTGCCGCATGGCTGGCAGAGCAGGCTCGCTTTGAGGGCACCCGGATGCAGCTGGATGCCGACGGCTACGCCGCCTTCCCGGAGCTGGTGCCGGGGCTGTATCTGCTGATCCAGGAGGAAGCGGTGCCCGGATATCTGCCCATGGAGCCGTTTCTAGTGGAGCTTCCTTATGACGGCGAGTGGTCGCTGCAGGCCAATCCCCGTCAGCGTCCCCAGGAAGCCGCACCCCCCACAGGCGACAGTGCCCTTCCCATCGCCGCCTGCCTGCTGCTGCCCTTCTCTGGTCTGGGTATTGCCCTGCTGGTGCGCCGCAGGAAGCGGCTTTGCGGCGGCTGATCCTTCAAAAAAGCGAGGATGCCGGGGAACATCCTCGCTTTTTCCCAGAAAGCTATTGACAAAACCAACCGAAACAGTTATAATATCCAAGCATGTTTGCGAGAGTGTTGGAATGGTAGACAAGCACGTTTGAGGTGCGTGTG
>CAYWZB010000019.1:0-16824 GCA_964462775.1 uncultured Oscillospiraceae bacterium | reverse complement strand
CACCGGCCGGAGTAGCTGACGCACATGGCACCGTGTCCGAAGGTCTCGATTTCCAGCTGAGGATCCACCTTCTGACGGATCTCGGTGATCTCAGCCAGGCTGCATTCCCGTGCCAGCACCACCCGCTGGGCACCCAGATCAAACCAGCTCTGGGCGCAGGCATAGTTGGCAATGGACTGCTGGGTGGAAATGTGCCGCTGGCAATGGGGGGCATATTTCCCCGCCAGAGTGAAGGCACCCAGATCCGCCACAATCAGGGCATCCACCCCCGCTGCGTCCAGCTGCTCCAAATAAGCGGGCAGCTGGGCAATTTCTTCGTTCCGGGGCATGGTGTTGACGGTGACGTGAACCTTAACATTGTGGTCATGGGCGTAGCGCACTGCCAGAGGCAGCTCCTCCGGGGAAAAGTTCCCGGCGAAGGAGCGCATTCCGAAGCTGGTGCCTGCCAGATAGACTGCGTCAGCGCCGTAGAGCACGGACATTTTCAGCCGTTCCATATCTCCGGCAGGAGACAGCAATTCCAGATTTCTCATTCTTCCTCCTGGATCGCTCTGGAAACCGCGGCGAACTGGCTGACGTTGTTCTGGTGCTCCTCATAGGTGGAGGCGAACTGGTGCATACCGGTGGACGGATTCAGAACGTAGTAATAGTAGTTGTGGCTTTCCGGGTTCAGTGCGGATTGCAGGCTGGAAAGACCGGGGTTGGCAATGGGGGTGGGGGTCAGCCCGGTGTAGAGGTAGGTGTTGTAGGGGCTGTCAATGGAGGTGTCGATGTGGCTGTTGTCGCCGTTCTGGGCATAGACGATGGATGCGTCGATGTTCAGGAAGGCCGGGGTGCTGCCCCAGTTGAACAGACGGTTGTAGATGACACCGGCGATCCGGGGGCTTTCACCGGAGGCGGCGGTTTCCTTCTCAATCAGGGATGCCACAATGACCAGCTCCCGGATGGTGTAGGTGCCGCCGGTGACGTTGGCATTTAGAGTATCCAGCTGGGCACGCATTTCCTCGGTGAAGCGGTAGTCAAAGTTGTTCAGGAACTTTTGCAGGATGCTTCTGGGGGAGTCGTTCTTATAGAACTCGTAGGTATCCGGGAAGAGGAAGCCCTCCAGACAGTAACTGTCCCCACGGGGGATATTCTCCAGGAACCAGTAGTCGTCCAGCTCCCCGGAAGCAGCGTAAGCGGCCAAATCCACGGAGGTGCAGACCTTGTTCTCCTGAAGCAGATCAAAGATCTGGCGGCAGGTGTAGCCTTCGGGAATGGTGACCTTGACCACCTCCCGGGTGGAGCTGGCGGACATCATATTGACCAGGGCGTGGTAATCGTAGCGGGTGTTCAGGTCATAAATGCCGGGATCAATGTCCTCCTCGGCATCGGAAATGGAGGCGTAGAAGTTGAACAGGCTCTTGTAGCGGATGAGACCGGCATCATAGAGCTTGTTGGTGATGTCCTCCATGGAATCGGCTTCGTAGATGGTGACGGTGACGGGCTTATCCTCCCGGCCAAAGGCCAGCACATCCGCAGCGCAGACCCAGAGCATCCGCCCCAACGTCACGCCGATCACCAGAATCAGCGCCAGCCACACCACGGTTGCCAGAATGCTGGGGATGCCGAACAGTCCCTCACCCTTGCGGCGCTTGGGGCGTCCCTTCCGGGCAGGACGCTGGCGGACGGGAATCGGTTCCTCCTGAGGGGGCTCCTGGAAGGCCTGGTCAAATTCGCCGCCGTCATCGGTGTAAGTGTCGGGAAGGGTTTCCGGCTCTGCGTCCAGGGGCAGGGTTTCCTCGTAGAGCTGTACATCCAACTCCGGGTCACGGTTGCCGTCTTCGGGCACCAGCTCAAAATCCTCCGGCAGTTCCGGGGCGGGATAGTCTTCGTCGGTATCGGGAATGCGTTCCATGAAAGAGGGCGCTTCCTCCCGGGGGGAATCCAGAGGGGGCATTTCCTCCGGGGCAGGCTCCTCGGGATCCTGGGGGAAGAAGGGCTGAGCTTCTTCCGGAACGAAGGAAACTTCTTCCGACAGAGGGGCTTCTTCGGGAATCCCGGCGGATTCCTCCGGCAGTTCGGGTGCCGCCTCCGGGAGGATCTCACTGTCCGGGATTTCCTCCGGCACCGGCTCCGGGGAGAGGGGAAGCTCCTCAATCAGGGGCATCTCCTCCTGAGACGCAGGCTCCGGCTGGGTGAAGGTCAGTTCCTCCGGCAGCACTTCCTCCGGCTCAAGGTTGGGGGATTGATTGTGATCCATAGTATCTCCTCCTGTCAGCGGATGACGATCTGCCCGGCGATGGCACGGGCTTGCTCGGCACCCTTCAGCGCTTCAATCAGCGCCAGACCAAAGGGCACGGCGCAGCCGGCAGAGGTGCCGGTGATGCACTTACCGTCGGTGACGGCGGCTTCTTCGACCATAATGGCGCTGCCCATCTGATCTTCACAGCCGGGGTAGCAGGTGGCACGGCGGCCATCGGTGATGCCCAGCTTTGCCAGAATGGTGGGGGCGGCGCAGATGGCGGCAACGTAACGGCCGGCATCCCAGACCTGGCGGACGGCGGTCAAAGCGGCATCGCAGGCGGAAATGGAGGCCACGCCTCCCAGTCCGCCGGGCAGCACGATCATCTCCGCGTCGGAAACGTCCAGCTGGTGGATTTCCAGATCTGCCACCACCGGGATCTTGTGGCTGCCCAGAATGGTTTTTCCGTTGAGGCCGACGGTTTTGACTTCAATACCGGCTCGGCGCATCAGATCCAGAGGGGCAATGGCCTCGGTTTCCTCAAAGCCGGTGCCCAGCAGCATATATACCATAATTCAGTCCTCCAAACAGGCCGCGACATGGCGGTAGATTTCTTCGTGAATGTCTTCGATGGAACGCATGGCACCGTTTTCCACGCACTGGATCACCGTCCAGCCGTAGTGCTCCGCCGCCATCCGGCCGGTGCGGCGGCAGGTGGCCAGATAGGTCAGATCCTGCTCGTGGATGTCGGCGTGGGTGTTGGTGTCCGCCTCCCGGCGGCGCATGAGCTTTTCGGTGAAGTCTGTGGGAACGTCCAGATAGATCACCAGATCCGGCTGGGGCAGCCCCAGCTTGTGGTATTCAAAATCGGAAAGCCAGGTCAGAAACGCGCCCTGCTGTTCCGGCGGCTCTTTGGAGGCCTGATGAATGGCGTTGGAGCCGACATACCGGTCGCATACCACCAGACCGCCCTGCCGGTACCACTCACCCCATACCTTCTTGTAGGAGGCGTAGCGATCCACGGCGTAGAAAGCGGAGGCGGCATAGGCGTTGACATCGCTGGGATGAGTGCCGAACTCTCCGCCCAGGTACATACGGATCAGCGCGGAGCTTTCCTCGGCATACTGGGGAAAAACCAGCTTCTGGAAGGGGCGCTGCTCCTGCTCCAGCCGCCGGATCAAAAGGCCGAACTGGGTGGACTTGCCGGAGCCATCGGTGCCTTCAATTACGATTAGTTTGCCCATAATCTTTCTCCTTACAGCTTGGACATAATATCATAGTCTACAATATACCATATTTCCTCCTGTTTGTCCACCGCCGAGGGGAAAAGGAAGTGTGAATTTTTCGGAAGGGACGGAAGAAAAACGTTGACAGGAATGGAAAAATCTGCTATACTTAAAACCAACCTACAAGGTAGGTATTAACCTTTTCCGAAAGGATGGCTCCCTTGTGAAAAATGTATTTGAAACGCTGGTAAGAGCCAATTTCCGCTTTGGACGAATGTGCCATCAGGCAGAAGTCTGACCCATTTCAACAAAGAAAGGAAATTACATGATGTCTGATTATCATTTTGAAACCAAGCAGCTGCATGTGGGGCAGGAGACCCCGGACAGCGCCACTGGTGCCCGGGCGGTGCCTATTTATGCCACGACCTCCTATGTATTCCGGGACTGCGCTCAGGCGGCCGGACGCTTCGGCCTGACGGATCCGGGCAATATCTACGGGCGGCTGACCAACTCCACCCAGGAAGTGCTGGAAAAGCGTGTGGCGGCGCTGGAAGGAGGCGTGGGCGCACTGGCGCTGGCCTCCGGCGCCGCGGCCATTACCTACACTCTGGAAGCCCTGGGGCAAAGCGGCGGTCATTTCGTGGCGCAAAAGACCATTTACGGCGGCAGCTATAATCTGCTGGCGCATACCCTGCCTGCCTTCGGCATCACGGCCACCTTTGTCAACATCCATGACCTGCAGGAAGTGGAGAACGCCATTGCCGACAACACCCGGGCGATCTATGTGGAGACCCTTGGCAATCCCAACAGCGATATCCCGGATCTGGATGCACTGGCGGCGCTGGCACATCGCCACGGTCTGCCGCTGGTGGTGGACAATACCTTCGGTACGCCGTACCTGATCCGTCCCATTGAACACGGCGCGGATATCGTTGTCCACTCCGCTACCAAATTTCTGGGCGGTCATGGCACCACCCTGGGCGGGATTATTGTAGATGGCGGCAAATTCGACTGGGCGGCTTCCGGGAAATATCCTGCCATTGCCCAGCCCAATCCCAGCTATCACGGGGTCAGCTTTACCCAGGCAGCCGGGGAAGCGGCGTTTGTCACCTATGTCCGGGCGGTGCTGCTGCGGGATATGGGAGCCGCAATCTCGCCCTTTGCCGCCTTTTTGCTGCTGCAGGGCATTGAGACGCTGTCGCTGCGGATGGAGCGCCACGCCGCCAATACAGAGCAGGTGCTTCGGTTCCTGAGCGGCCACCCCATGGTGGAGAAGGTGGAGCATCCGGCACTGCCGGAGCATCCCGACCATGCGCTGTACCGGCGGTATTTCCCCTACGGCGGCGGATCCATCTTTACCTTCCGCATCAAAGGCGGTCAGGAGGAAGCGCACCGGTTTATTGACAGCTTGAAAATCTTCTCCCTGCTGGCAAATGTGGCGGATGTGAAGAGCCTGGTGATCCACCCGGCCACCACCACCCACAGCCAGCTGACAGCGCAGGAGCTGGCGGATCAGGGAATCTATCCCAACACCATCCGCCTGTCCATCGGCACGGAGCATATTGACGACATTCTGGCGGATTTACAGCAGGGCTTTGATGCCGTGGAGGGAATATGCTGATCTCTACCCGGGGGCGGTACGCCCTGCGGGTTCTGATCGATCTGGCGGAGCATGGGGACGGCGGCTATATCCCCATGAAAGAGATCGCCCTGCGGCAGGGGATCTCCCTGAAATATCTGGAACGGATTCTGCCCGTGCTGACCAAAAGCGGCATGATCGAGGGACTGCAGGGCAAGACCGGGGGCTATCGGTTGGCAAAACCGGCGGAGCAGTGCCGCATCGGGGACATCCTCCGGCTGACGGAGGGAGATCTGGCACCGGTGGCCTGCCTGGAAACCGGCGCGCCGACCTGCCCCAGAACGGAGCAGTGCCGAACCTATCCGCTGTGGACGGAGTTTTATACGCTGGTGAATACCTTCTTTGACGGAAAGACCCTGGCGGATGTGGCGCGGCAAATGCCCTGACGGAGAGAGTTCGGGATTTCTGTTGGAAATCCGGGAAAGTTGGATATTTGCACTGAAAAGATTCAATATGCCTTCTCAGTCATGCTGTCGCATGACAGCTCCCCCAGAGGGGAAGCCGGAAAAGGAAGTTTTTGACAGATTGAGGCAGGGTGTGCTGCGGCGCACCCTGCTTTTTGTATGCCATGTCGGCCTGCGGAATACAAAATCAGTTGCAAAGCCGGGAAAAAGGTGCTATAGTATCAAAAGATAATTACGCATAAAGGATAAAGATATATGGAAGCTACATTTGAATCTCTGGGTCTCAGCGAGGCCATGCTGAAGGCTCTGGAAAAGAAGGGCTACGGCTATCCCACCACCATTCAGGCAGAGGCCATTCCCCATTTCCTCAAGTGGGAGGATGTGATCGCCAAGGCACCCACCGGCACCGGCAAGACCTTTGCCTTCGGAATCCCCATGATCGAGCATGTGGATCCGGAATGTCAGGATGTTCAGGGGCTGATCCTGGCTCCCACCCGGGAGCTGGCCATCCAGATCGGGGATGAGCTGCGGGGACTGCTGACCTATTTCAACGGCATCCGGGTGGCGGTGCTCTATGGCGGTGCCGGCATCGGCGGCCAGATCAAGGCGCTGGAGCGCAAGCCCCAGATCGTGGTGGCCACCCCCGGACGGCTGATGGATCACTACAACCGCAAAACCATCCGGCTGGACAAGATCCAGACCGTGGTGCTGGACGAGGCCGACCGGATGCTGGATATGGGCTTTTTCAAGGACGTGACCCGGATTATCGACAAGGTGAAGAACCGGAAGAATCTGGGACTGTTTTCCGCCACCATTTCTCAGGAGGTCATGACCGTTTCCTGGATGTACCAGCGGGACGAGATTGAGATCACCGTGGAGCCGAAGCAGGAGGATCGCCCGGACATTGACCAGTTCTCCCTGAGCTGCACCCCTTTGGAGAAGGCGGAAAAAACCCTGAAGCTGATCCGCACCCGGGGCTATGAGCGGGTAATCATTTTCTGCAATACCAAGCATATGTGCCAGCGGCTGTCCGACGAATTTTCCCGGGCGGGGCTGGACTGTGACTGCATCCACGGCGACATGCGCCAGAGCCAGCGGGAAAAGACCATGCAGCGCTACCGGGACGGCAAGCTGGCGGTTTTGGTAGCCACGGATGTGGCATCCCGGGGCATTGACGTGGACGATGTGGACTGCGTCATCAACTACGATGTGCCGGAGGAGAACGAATACTACGTCCACCGCATCGGCCGTACCGGCCGTGCCAAGCGCAAGGGCGTGGCGTGGAGCATCATTGGCAACTTCCCGGAGAAGGCCAAGCTGGAGGAAATCTGCAAATTCTGCAACTTTTCCATCAAGCCCATGGTTTTGGGGGAGGATGGAAGCCTGACGGAGGAAGTGGTAAAGCCTGCCCCCGCACCCAAGAGGAGATTCCGTTGAATCCCCGGGAGCGTGGCTTTCTGCTGCTGACCTCTCATCTGGGCGATCCCAACCGCCGGGTGCTGTCGGCAAGCCAGCTGCGTACCCTGGCTGAGCGTGTGCGAACCATGGAGCCTGGGGGGCAGGACAGGGATCTGGAAGAAAAGGATCTGCTGGCGCTGGGCTTCGGCAGGGAGGCCGCGGAGCGGATTCTGGCGTTGCTGGGGCAGGAGGCGGAGCTGGAATATTATCTGCGCCGGGGAGCGAAGAAGGGCTGTGTCCCGGTGAGCCGGGTCAGCCCCGACTATCCCGGGCTGCTTCGCCACCGGCTGGGGCAGGAAAGCCCCGGTTGCCTGTGGTGCCGGGGAGAGACTGCCCTGTTGAATACCCCTGCCATCGCGCTGGTGGGCAGCCGGGAGCTTCGGGAGGAAAACCGTGTGTTTGCCGCCGAGGTGGGGCGTCAGGCGGCGCTGCAGGGACTGACGCTGGTATCCGGCAACGCCCGTGGCGCAGACCGGACAGCTCAGGAAGCCTGTCTGGAAGCTGGAGGACGGGTCATCAGCATCGTGGCAGACGAGTTGAGCAGACAGCCCCTCCGGGAAAATGTACTCTATGTCAGCGAGGAGGACTTCGACCTGCCCTTTTCCGCCCAGCGGGCGCTCAGCCGCAACCGCTGCATCCACGCCCTGGGACGGATGGTGTTCGTTGCCCAAAGCGACTGGGGACGGGGCGGCACCTGGGACGGTACGGTGAAAAACCTCTGTGCCGGTTGGAGCCCGGTGGCCTGCTTCCGGGACGGAGGAGAGGCCATGACCCGTCTGGAGGCGCTGGGAGCGTATCTGGTAGACCTGCCTGACCTTCAGGCGCTGGAAGCGTTCGCCCAGCCGGAAATCCGCCTGTTTTGACCCATGATGCCCAAAGCGTCATGGGTTTTTTGCTGCTGATTGACGAATGGAAGAATTTGTGGTAAAATGGCACCAGATTTTGCGGATTTGAGGTTGCTTATGAGAAAAATCCTGGCGTTTCTGCTATGCCTGTGCGTACTGCTGCCGGTGCTGCCCACAGCCCGGGCGGCGGAGGCCTATCAGATCGATCTGTCGCCCTTTATTCAGGATCCCCAGCGGCGGCAATTTGCCGAGGGGATGATCCACTACGCCCTGCGCTATGACGCAGCGGTGCGTCAGACCCTGACCGATGGCTATACGGCGCTGTTCTTCTTTGAGGGCTGCTCGGACAATATGAACGACGAGGAGCTATCGGATATTTCCTACTACCGGGTGTCGGCGGTATGTATCGCACTGCGGCTGCAGGCCGACGGTACGCCGGGGATCATCTATTTCAACAGCAATTGCAGCACCCTGCCGGATCGGCCGCTGGAATACGGAAAATGGCGGCTGGAGGGGATCGGTGCGGCAGGCCCGGCCACTGTCCGGGACGGCACCTATGAGCTGTACTCCGTCAAGCACAACGGTGCGTATGAGGCGCTGCATATCCAGACCACGGCGGAGGATGACACGGTATCGGCGGTGTACATGACCCCGGAAGGGTATGTTACCTCCCAGGCCACCGCCATCAATATCCACACCCGCACCGGAAACCATGTGATCGAGAAGGCCATGTGGTCTGCCGGGTGCCTGCTGGTGGGGGATGGGGACTTCGGCGCCTTTACGGAGCTGGTGCAATCGACCTACTATTCCCGGTACGATGCCTACGAGAAGGATCAGCTGGTGGGCACGGTGACCATCAACCGGCAATGCCTGAAAGAGGAGCTGTATCAGCTCTACGACAGCAAGGATGCGGTGGATATGCTTCTGGCACGCTCCCGGTGGAGCCTGCCGGAAAAGTACCTGGAAAAGTGCGGAGCATTTTCTCCCATGGAGACAGCCCAGACCTGGATGGCTTTGGGGGAGGTAACCGCCATGAGCCTGCCCTGCAGCAACGCCACGGACTGCCGCTCGGTAACGGCGGCAACGTTGATGCCGGGGGAGGAAGTGACGGTTCTGGGAAGTCTGGTGAACTCAGAGGGAAATCTGTGGTATCAGATCCAGACCCGGGATCAGACGTGCTACATTTACAGCGGCTACATCGGCTCAATCCCGGAGCCGGTGGAAGAGTCTGCGGCGGAACCGGGCTGGCTTGCCCGGCTCTTTGGATGGCTTCCGGGATAAGGGCTACAGGTCGTCCGCATCCTGCACCGGCTTTTCCTCCGGGTGCCTGACCAGGCCGGTGTAGCTGCCGAAGGGATCGGTGACAATGGGGGGATGGGATTTCTTCGCCATAAAACCACCTCCTTTTTCTTAAGTATGCCGCAAAGCGGAGACAATTAACCGGTAAGGAGCAATAGAATGTTTGATATTACCCTGATTACCATGGGAAAGCTAAAAGAAAAATTCTACATTTCCGCGGCGGAGGAATACCGCAAGCGGCTGGGAGGCTATTGCCGGTTTACTCTGCTGGAGCTGCCGGAATGCCGCCTGCCGGAGGATCCCAGCCCGGCGGAGATCGCCGCGGGGCTGGAAAAGGAGGCGGACGGGATCCTGAGCAAGATTCCCAAGGGTGCCTGGTTCTGCGTGTTTACCCCGGAGGGCAAAACGCTGTCCAGCGAAGCCTTTGCCGACAAGCTCCGGGATGTGAAAAACGGGGGCAAATCCAGCGCCTGTTTTCTCATTGGTTCCTCCTTCGGCATGGCGCAGCGGGTGAAGGATCGGGCGGATTTTCGCCTGTCCATGGGGCCAATGACCTTCCCCCACCATCTGGCGCGGATCATGGTGCTGGAGCAGCTGTACCGGGCGGAAGCCATTCAGGCGGGCAGCAAGTATCATAAATAAGGGAAAACTCCGTATGCTTTGGGCGTACGGAGTTTTTTCTTGACAGATGGCGGATATGGTACTATAGTATTATACATAGCAATCCTAAATATTACGAGGAGGGGAGTATATGGACGATACATTCTCCCAGCAGATCCGCAAGGGCGTGCTGGGAATGCTGGTATTGGAGCTGCTGTGCCGGGAGCGGTGCCATGGGTATGGCCTGCAGCAGCGGCTGAAGGAATCCTCGGCGGGGCTGTTTGACGTGAAGGAAGGAACTCTCTATCCCATCCTCTACCGGCTGGAGGATGAGGGCTTCATCCAGTCTCTGTGGAGCAGGGGAGAGGGGAGAGCACGTCCCCAGAAAATCTATGAGGTGACCCAAAAGGGTCAGGAGGAAAGCCTGCGGCGGCAGGCGCTGTGGGCGGAATTTGCCGGCACAGTGGAACATATTTTGAAAGGTGGCACCAACGATGAACACTGAGAAAAAGATCAGACGATATCTGCGCCGGGTCTCCCGGCGGCTGAATCTGCCCAAGGCGCTGAAGGAGCGGCTGGTGGAGGATCTGCGTACCAGCATTTCCGCCCGAATGGAGCAGGGGGAGAGCTGGGAGTCCGTCGAAGCCTCCCTGGGCACTGCCCGGGCGGTGGCGGCGGGGTATATGGTAGAGATGCAGGAGGAAGCTTACCGCAAAAGCCCCTGGCGGTTCCTGTTTGCGGCGATGGCGCTCTATGGCGGCGGCAGATTACTGAAAAGTGTGCTGACCCAGGCGGCGCTGCTGGGGATTTCCTGGCAGATCCGCCATCAGAACGCCGCTTCCATTGGCATCATCGGCGGTGCCGACGGCCCTACGGCGGTGTTCGTCACCGGCCCTGTCTGGGGCTGGCTGGTGCTGGACTGCCTGCTGGCGGCGGTGGGCATTTTCGGCTACCTGCGTCTGCGAAAATGTAACAAATAATTCAAAATTGCCGGGGCTGGGAAATATTGAAAAAACCCTGAAACCGTGCTATACTACTTGACACCTTATAAAACCGCAAGGAGGCACGACCATGTTTTTGACCATCGACGGAAACAGATGCGAAGCAAGACCCGGCCAGAGCCTGCTGGAACTGGTAAAACAGCTGGGGCTGGAAACCGATGCCCCGGCACAGCGACCCATTGCGGCAAAAATCGCCGGTGAGGTATTCACCCTCAACTATATCCCCCGGCGGCAGAAGGACGGAACGCCTGAGCGTCCTTCCATGCGCCGGGCGATGGAGGCCTCCGGCGGTACGGTGCGGCTGCTGCGCTACGGCGATCCCGCCGGCAAGGAGTGCTATATCCGCACGGCACATTTTGTGATCTTCCTGGCACTGCGGCAGCTTTGGCCTCAGGCGGCGGCAAAAATCAACTGCACCCTGGGCGATACCGTCTACATCCGGGTGGACAATGCCCCGGACTTTGACTGCGGGCTTCTGAAAGCCCGGGTGGCGGCACTGGTGGAGGAGGACATTCCCCTGATCCGCCGCCGGGTGAAGCTGGATACGGCGCTGGAACGGTTCCACAAGGACGGCCAGGCGGATAAGGCACGGCTCCTGTCCTGGCGGACAGCGGACTATTTTGACGAGTACGCCTACGGAGACTTTGCTGATTACTATTACGGCGAAATGCTGCCCTCCACCGGCTATCTGACGGTGTGGGACATGGTTCCCATGGAGGGGGGCTTTGTATTCGTCTATCCCGATGACGCAGATCCCGGGCGCTGCGCCCCGGTGCCTGCCATGCCCAACTTCTTCAGCGTGTTTTCCGAGGGCGAGCGGTGGTGCCAGCTGATGGAATGCGAGACGGTGGCGGATTTGAATGACCTGACCACCTCCGGCCGCATCCGGCAGCTGATCCGGGTTAATGAAGCCCTCCACGAAAAGCGGTTTTCCCAGGTGGCGGATATGGTGTGCCAGCGTGGAGCCAGAATTGTGATGCTGGCAGGCCCCAGCTCCTCGGGCAAGACCACCTCCGCCAACCGGCTGGCCACCCAGCTGCGGGTTCATGGCAAAAAGCCCATTCTCATGAGCTTGGACGACTACTATGCGAACCGGGATACCATCGTCCCGGAACCGGACGGCACGCTGGATCTGGAGCACATCAACACCATCGATACCGCCCTGTTCCGCACCCACATGGCGGCGCTGCTGGCAGGGCAGGAGATTGATCTTCCCAGCTTTGACTTCCGCTCCGGCAAGCGCCAGTGGCTGGGGGAGCGGCTGCGGCTGGGGGAGGAGTCGGTTATCATTGTGGAGGGGCTGCATGGCCTGAATCCCCGGATGCTGCCGGAGAATGTGGATCCGAAGCTGATCTTCCGGCTGTATGTCAGCCCCCTACTTCCACTGAATCTGGACAACCACAACCGGATTCCCACCAGCTATTTGCGGCTGCTGCGCCGGATTGTCCGGGACTACGAGGGTCGAGGCGCCACAGTGCAGAAAACCCTGTCCATGTGGGACAGCGTCCGCCGGGGAGAGCGCCGGTGGATCTTCCCCTATCAGGAGAATGCCGATGTGATCTTCAATTCCTCCACATTGTACGAGCTGGCAGTGCTGAAACGGCACATTTTCCCCCTGCTGACCGCGGTGCAGCCGGAGGACGAGTGCTACGATCAGGTACGCAACATCGTCAAGATCCTGAACTTCGTCCGGGAAGCGGATGTAGATGACGAAATCCCCCCCACCAGTCTGGTGCGGGAGTTTATCGGCGGCAACAGTTTTTACCGCAAAGGCTAATCTATCACGTCAGTGAACGAAAGAAGAATCAATACCCATGGCAAATCCCAAGGAAACATCTCTGATTTATAAAATGATCAAGAAAACCATCTGGTTTTTCTACCCGAAAATGAAGGTGGAGGGCACGGAAAACCTGCCCCAGGAGGCCTGCATCATTGTCGGAAACCACACCCAGCTCCACGGCCCCATCGTGGCGGAGCTGTACTGCCCCGGGCAGCATGATACCTGGTGCGCCGGACAGATGATGCACAAGGAGGATGTGGCAGAATACGCCTTCCAGGACTTCTGGTCCCAGAAGCCCAGGTATACCCACTGGTTTTACAAAATTGTGGCAAAGCTCATCACCCCGCTGTCCGTGTGCATTTTCAATAACGCCAACACCATCGGCGTCTACCACGACACCCGGATCATCGGCACCTTCAAAAACACCGTCAAGCGGCTGGACGAAGGCTCCAATGTGGTGATCTTCCCAGAGCATGATGTGAAATTCAACCACATTCTCTACGACTTCCAGGACAAATTCATCGACGTTGCCCGGCTGTATTACAAAAAGACCGGCAAGGCGGTCTGCTTTGTGCCCCTGTACATCGCTCCGAAGCTGAAAACCATGTATTTCGGCAAGCCCACCCGGTTCTGCCCGGATGTGCCCATGGATGACGAGCGCCAGAGAATCAAGGAATATCTGATGACCCAGATCACGGACATTGCCTGCGGTCTGCCGGAGCATACGGTGGTGCCCTACCGGAACATTCCCAAGAAATACTATCCCACCAACATCCCCAAGGAGGAAACCCATGAGAGCGCCCACCGTTGACTATCGCAAGCTGCGGCTGAATAACATCAACAGCCCGGAATACCGCCACTTGAAGCTGCTGCTGGGCTGGGGGGGTTACTTCCTCCTGTATATGCTGACGGAAAACCTGATCCCGGCGGAAAAGTGCTATCCCGTGCACTGCTGGCTGGATGATGTGGTGCCCTTCTGCGAGTGGTTTGTGATCTTCTATGTCAGCTGGTATGCCCTGATTGTGGCATCGCTGTTGTATTTCGTGCTGTACAGCGTGGACAGCTTCAAAAAGCTCCAGACTTACATCATTGTCACGCAGGTCATTGCCATGGCTATCTATATCATTTTCCCCACCCGGCAGGATCTGCGGCCGGAGGTATTCCCCCGGGACAATGTCTGCACCTGGATTTTGGGGATCATCTATAACTTTGATACCAGCACTGGCGTGTGCCCGTCTTTGCATGTGGGGTATTCCCTGGGCATCATCTCCACCTGGCTGCGGGAGAAGCAGGCGGGCAAGCTGTGGAAGTGGATTGTCACCATCTGGTGCCTGCTGATCTGCGTGTCCGTCTCCTTTGTCAAGCAGCACTCCGTGGTGGATATCTTCGCCGCCATTCCCATGTGCCTGTTTGCGGAGTGGTTCACCTTCTATCGGAAAAAGAAAAGCGCATAATGTAACCGGGTCAGCTGCAAAGGGCAGCTGACCCGGTTGCTGTCAGAAGGTATAGCTGGCGGAATTGATTTTGACGGTGTCGGGATCCTCTTCGTCCTCCTCTGGTTCACCAATGCTGGCGCAATCCTGGCAGACCATGGACAGGGCGGCGACCTGCTCATCGGCGCATTCCACTGCGGCGCAGTCTACCACATGGAGCTTTTCCAGAATCAGGGAGCAGGGGATGTCCTCGTCAACGCGGACAATGGCGCAGTCTTCGATCCAGATTCCATTTTCCTCCTGCTCCAGCATCCACCGGGAGACCCGTACAATGGCCTGCTCATCGATCCGCCATCCCAGAAACTCCGAACGGGCGGTAACAGCGCCGTCAATGTCCGCCTTTTCCAGCAGAGCGGATTGCAGACACTGGGGGGCAGTGACATCGCCGCAGACCTTCAGATACTCCAGCTGCGCCAGTGCGGCTTCGGAGTCCTCCGTCACAGTCAGATCCCCGATGATATACAGCCGGGTGCCGTATTTGCGGAGGAGGGCATCCGTCAGCTCCGCGTCATCCTGGATTACGGCGGTGCCGTCGGGCAGGATGATCAGCTCCGCCTGCTCGTCCAGACATTCGATCATGCTTTCCACCAGAGATTCGGTGATCAGGATTTGCTTAGCCAGAAAGCGGATCTGCTTTTCCGCCAGCTTCTGACCGTCCAGCATGGGATCCACAATGATCAGCCGATTGGCAGACCAGTACAGCTTGCTCTTGGCACGCAGGGGGAAATAGCGGTCAATGACAGCGTTGCGCTTGAGGACAACCGCTTCGTCGGGATACGGGGTGACCGGCCCATTGACGGAAATCTTGGACAGGTAGCCGCTGAGGCTTTCGGGGTAGCGCAGGGGGCCATTGACATAAATGCCGTAATAGCTGTCCAGCAGCGCCTCGCATCCGGGAGCGATTTCCAGAGGGCCGTTGACGATGAGAAAGGTGTTTTTCTCCACGGCGGCGGAGGGCTTCAGCTGGAGCGGGGCGTTGATGGTGGTCACGGAGCAATCCGCGGGAAGAATGCACACATTGGAGCAGTTGAGCTTGGCACCATAGCGGGTGATGAGCTTTTGGCTCTCCGGGCTGACCAGCAGGAAAGCGCAATTGAAGGTGACCGCATCATAGGCGGACAGGATCTCTTCGGTGAGGTTGCGGGCATCGCAGGTGGCGGAATTAACAGCAAGTCGTTTCATAACGGTATCCTCCTTAATAATAGTCCTTGAGTTGGTGTTTCAGCAGGGTGCGGCACCGGCTGAGCCGGGAGCGGACGGTGCCGGGTGGGATTTGCAGCATCTGGGAAATTTCGGATGCGGTGTAGCCTTCCAGATACCGCAGGGTAAACAGGAGCCGATCCTGCGCCGTCAGGGTTTGCAGCACCATAGCGGTCTCCACCTGCTCCATTCCCGGCTCCGGGGCGAGGGTATCCTCCGTCAGCTCCCGGGTGTAGCGCTGCTCCAGCTTGGCGTGGCGGTAGCGGTCGCATAGCTCATTTTTCAGGGTGCGATAAAGCCACGCCCGGCGCTGGCTGGGTCCCAGGTCGGCAAGAGTGTCGTAATTTTGCAGAGCTTTCAAAAAGACCTCCTGGGTCAGATCCTCCGCCTCGGCTTCCTGCTTGCAGGCGGAGTCGGCGTAGCGCAGCAGCTCCTGATAATGGGATTCATACAGATCTTCCCACATGGCGTGCCTCCTTTCTGCATGGATAACGTTTGAGCCGGGGAAGGTGTTGCGTCAAAATAAATTTTTTTGTCCGTGGTAAAAGGAAAAACTCGCCAGATCCCGGAATCGGTATTCCCGGAAGAACTGGGTCAGTGCCTTGCGTTCCATGGAAACGCCCCCTTTCTGTCTGGATAACGAAGAAAGGGGGCGAAGTGTTGCGTTTATGAATCAGTCCTGCTCCTTTGGACGCTTGTACCGCCCATGCGGCTCCCATTCGGGCAGGGGATAGCGCTGCATGGCACCGAAGATCCGCTCCTTCAGATCCGGGTAGGTCTGGCTCAGCTGATAGATCAGCTGCTTGACCTCCTCCCGCTTGGTAATCTTGTCCACGGGGCAGCGGTTCTGGATCACCGGCAGATTTTGCCGGGTGGCGAAATTGTCCACGGTCTTTTCGTGGATGTAGAGCATGGGGCGGATCTGCACCACGCCGGTGCGATCCAGATTGGTCACCGGCTGGAAGCAGCTGATCCGGCCTTCAAACAGCAGCGACATCAGGAAGGTCTCCACAGCGTCGTCATAGTGATGTCCCAGCGCCAGCTTGTTGAAGCCCTTGTCGATGATAGCCTGATTCAGAGCGCCCCGGCGCATTTTGGAGCACATGGAGCAGGGGTTCTTCTCTTTCCGGTGCTCGAAGATAATGGGAGCGATCTGGGTATTGATAATGGTATACGGAACCTGCCACTGGTCGCACAGCGCCTGCACGCCGGAATAGTCCATGCCAAGCCCCATATCGATGGTAATGGCTTCCAGCTCAAAAGGCTTGTTGAAATACTGCCGCAGTCCGGCCAGCAATACCAGCAGCACCAGTGAATCCTTGCCGCCGGAAACGCCGACGGCAATTTTGTCGCCGGCTTCGATCATAGAATAGTCGTCCACGCACCGGCGGACAAGACCCATGAGTTTTTGCATAGTGGGATTTCCTCCTGAAAATCAATGAAAATAGGGTGTGAGAAAACAAGAGCATTCGAGAGAAAACGAGAGAAAACAAGAGCTTAGTTCGGATTTGATAAAATTTCGGAAAAATCATGTTGACATTTGATTTTGGGTGTGATATAACATTCAAGCGTCGTGAAGACATTGTACTTCATGCGCCTAAAAAAGTCAAAATATTTTATCCAATTGGAGGAAACCATAATGTCCACTACTCTGC
>CAYWZB010000018.1:0-17136 GCA_964462775.1 uncultured Oscillospiraceae bacterium | reverse complement strand
GCCCGAAATGGGTCGCTGCTTTTTTGTGCCCTGAATTTATCGGCGGAGCATTCTCAGGGCGTTGCCCATGGAGATGCGTTTCGCTTCCTCCTGAGAAAAGTCCATCTTCCCCAGAATGTCGAAATAGGTTTCGTAAATGTCCTCTGATTTCAGGCTGCGGCTGTCAGGGAAGTCGGTGGCAAAGATCAGCCGATCCACACCCATGCGGCGGAGGATCTGGTTGGTCTCCTCCGTGCCCAGTCGGTTTACCAGATCCGGCAGCACCGCGGACAGGTTGCAGAAAACCGGGAGATCCATCAGCTCTTCATACTGGAATCCGCCCAAATGGGCAATGGACAGCCTCAGTGCCGGATGTTTGTCCAGAACTCTGCGGATCCGGCTGGGGGAGCAGACGTCATCGGACAAATGCCCCCGGGGATAAGAATGAATCTCCACCAGCGTGTCGGAGGCAGCGGCAAACTGGAAAATGGCATCGTAATAGGCACCGTCCACCGGGTAGCCTGTGTTGGTAGGATGGAGTTTGATTCCCACTGTTTCCTCCCAGGCAAGAACCCGCTCCAGCTCCCGAAGCGTTCCCCCAATCTCCCGGCGGATATCCACGTCCGCAAAAAGGCGCAGTTTTCCACCGCCGGCAGATGCCATCCGGCGCAGATTGTCATGCACCGTCTCCACCTGAAAATCCATGGAGAGCATATATGGGTCGTTGAAGGGCATGATCCACGCCTGCCGGATATTCCATGTTTCCATCCGCTGCCGGTACGCTTCCACGCTTCCGTAGTCCACAAAGGGATCACTGTAGCCCTGATTGGCCTGAATCACATCCTCCGGCATAAGGTGAATGTGGGCATCGATTTTCGGCAGGTTTTTCCAATCAACCATCTGATTTCCTCCTGTTTGCCGGGAGACCGGACATTTTTCCTGCATTATACTACAGAAATACCGCCCCTGCAAGATGAAAAACCCCTCCGCAAGCGGAGGGGTTCGCTGGTTCCTGCGGGGTCAATCCTGCTGCAGATCCTCAACCTTGGTATTCTTGCCGAAGTAGGCCAGAATGTAGCTGACGAAGGAGACTGCCAGGAAGGCGGCGTCAATCACCGCCAGAGAGTCAATAATCCGTCCGTCCATGGTGGGGAAGAGCACCATGGAGATCAGGCTGATGAACAAAATAGTGGTGCAGACCTTGCCGGCCATCAGCGCACCGGGGAGCATTTTGCCCCTGCGCAGGTGGATAAAGCCGACGATCAGCTGGAACAGCTCCTTCACCACAAAGAGAATCAGCACCGGGCGCAACGCCGGATACTTGACGGACAGGCACATGGTCAAAGTGAACTGGGTGATCTTGTCAGCCAAAGGGTCGAGGATCTTGCCCACGGTGGAGATCATGTTGTATTTTCGGGCGATTTTGCCGTCGATCATATCCGTCAGGCAGGAAACCGCCATAATGGAGCCGGCGGTGATGTATTGGCAAGTCTCGGTGGCGTTGAGGTAGATGTAGACATACACGGGAATCAGCACCAGCCGGAACAGGCTGAGCAGATTGGGAATGGTGAGTATTTCTTTTTTCCAATTCTTGAAAACCATGGTGCGTCCTCCGTGTCTGGTAATTAGATTCATTATAGACAGTTTGCCCCGGTTTATCAAGGGTTTCCCGGCGGGATGCGGAAAAATTTATAAATTGGAAACATTTTGCAGATTGGCAGCCAGCGGATAGTGCAGCGCCAGATGCCGCCAGGTCTGTTTGTCCAGATTGCCGGTCATGGGAAGAGCGGAAAGATTCTGGAAGGTGGACAGGGAGTCGGCGGTGGCATCGTCCAGAAGCCCGGAAAGGCTGGGGACGGCTACGCTTTGATACACCTGCGCCAGCACCGTCAGGATGCTCTGGGCAAGGTAGACATTGGGGTGGCGCTGCCCCCGGCGGATCACCTGGCCGGGATTGAAGATCACTTCCAGCGGCTGGGCACGATCCACTTCCACCAGTGCCGGGGTGTACACCGCCACAATGGCCTCCCAGGTGCGCTGGTCGGTAACCCCGGTGACAGGCAGACCGTGTTTTCTTTGGAAATCCGAAACGGCGGCCATGGTTTCCGTGCCATAGATGCCGTCGGGGATCACACGCAGGTGGCTGGGGTCGGCTTCCGCAATGACCCGAAGCATGGTTTGCAGGCTGCGAATGGGCTGCCCCAGGAAGGATTCAGCTGGTTTCATCTCGGTGCCTCCTGTCTGACGGGATCCTGATTCCCGGCACGCAGGTCGCTGCCCGGGAACTGGGTCATGGTGGTGGTTCGGGAATACCGGGCACGGGGGGCGGTGCCCCCGATGATGGCTGAGGTATAGGGGAAATTCTCCGGGTCACGCCAGGTGGTGTTTTCGATGCCGGAGAACTGGTCATAGATCTCGTTCCAGGTGTCGAAGTTCACAATCCCTGTCTCCGGCAGGCCAAACCGCCTTTGAGCGGCCAGCACCGCGTTGCGGGTGGCGGGGCCGAAGATTCCATCCACCGCCACGGTGGGGATTGCTGGGATGTAGGCGGCCAGCACTCGGAGCATATACTGGAGGTGCTCGACTTTGATGCCCCGGTCGCCCTGCTCAATGGGGTCGGAATTTGCCCAGGAGTTGGCGTAGAACTGCTGCCCCTGGCTTCTCAGCTCCGCCAGGGAGGTCACCGCCACATAGTAGCGCACCAGAGCGTACCAGGTGGCCTTGCCCACGATGCCGTCTGCCTCCAGGTTGGCAACCTCCTGGAATTTCCGCACAGCCGCCTCGGTCTGTGCCCCAAAGATGCCGTCCACGGAGGAAATCTTGGGAATGGCTGGATAATTTTGGGAAATCCGGTTCACGGATACCTGCACCGTCACCACGCTGGGGCCGGTGGTTCCCCGGCGCAGGGGCGTGCCGGGATAGCTGGTGGTGATGCCCCGGATGGGGGCGTTGGTGACGATCTCCACATTTCCGTAGTAGCTGCGCAGAATCTGGGTGGAAGAGTAGCCCTGGGTCGCCAGATTTTGACTGCCCCACTGGCTCAGCCCCTCACAGGTGACGGTGGTGCCGTTGCAGAATTTCGCTGCCAGCGGCTCCACAAACCCGGGGCGGCGGAGGTAATTGGTGAAGATATCGTCCACGATCCGGGCAACATTGGTAAAAAAGCTGCGTCCGTTGACAAAGAACTGGTCATAGGCGGTGGAGCTGGTGATATCAAAGGGATAGCCCCGGCTGCGGTAGAACTCCGTATACACCCGGTTCAGGGCAAAGGAGATAATGGCCAGAATATTGGCGCGCAGGGCGCTTTCCTCCCAGGTGGGGTAAATCTCGCTGGAAGCGACGTTTTTCACATAGTCCACAAAACTGACGGTGACATTAGCGGCATCGGAGCTGGGGGCACCCAAGTGCACGGTGATCCGCTGGGGGATGTACGGGGTGATGGGATTGGGCATGACCTACCTCCTACAGATTCTGGGGAGGGGTGTCGAATACTTCCGTTTTGTCCCAGGCGTCGGGAAATTCCGACAGGGGAATCATCTCCAGATTCTGTACCGTGGTGGTATCGGCGAATACCTGCAGATTTTTCGCTTCCACCTGCTCATAGCCCGTCAGGTGGGCATAGAGATTGACGGAAGTAAAGGGCAGCTCCCCGGGGGCGGGGGACTGGCTTTCCGCTTTTTCGGGAACCGGGATCTCAATGGGGTCGATCAGCCCGTTCCGGTCTGTCAGCCGCATGGCCAACGCCGTACCGTCCACAGGGGTAACCGCAATGGCCACATTCTGCAAGGGGTATCGGGCAATGCTGGTATAGGCCCGCACCTGTATATAGCCCGTAGCTGGCAAGGGGCATTCCTCCTTTCACTGCATTTATGCTATGCGCTGGGGGAGGAAATGGTGCGGATGAAAATTATTTTGCTCTGTGTATGGAAAATACGGGAAATCTATGTTACAATAACGGGAAATGAGGTTTCTGTTTTTTGGGGAGGTATGCGTACAATGACAGACCTGACCTTTACGCAGCTGAAAAAGCTGTCCCGAACCGATTCTTCTCAGCTGCCCCCGTATAAGCTGGCAGTCATGGGAGACTGCGCGACCCAGCATCTGGCTACCGCCATTGCCGGGTATGGTGTTTATGCGGGATTGGGTATGCGCGTGCTGGACACGGACTACGATCAGATCGATGCCCAGACCATGGATCCCGATTCGGAATTGTATGGCTTCGCCCCGGAGGCGGTGCTGATCCAGACGTGCACGGAGAAGCTGTACAAAGCGTTTTGCGCGGTTGCGCTGGATTGTCGGGCTTCCTTTGCGGAGGATCAGTATGCACGAATCCGCCGAATCTGGGAACGGATCAATGCCAATATCCGGACAACGATTTTGCAGTGCAATTTCCCCCTGATGGACGACGGCGGCTTCGGCCAGTATGGCAACAAAACGGCGGAATCCTTCCTGTTTCAGCAGCGGAAGCTGAATTATCTGCTGATGCAGGGCTGCCAGGAGATGAAAAATGTCTATCTGGTGGATCTGGATGCCCTCCAGACCGGCTGCGGCCGGGAGGCGTTCTTTGATCCCAAGCTCTATTACATTGCAAAAATGCCCATTCGGGTGGAGGTGCTTCCCGCAGTGGCGGAAAAGGTGGTGAGCCTGATCCGGGCGCTTCGGGGCGCTGTGAAAAAATGCGTGGTGCTGGATCTGGACAATACCCTTTGGGGCGGTGTGATCGGAGATGACGGTCTGAGCGGCATCCAAATCGGTGAGCTGGGAACAGGGCAGGCTTTCTCTGAATTCCAGACCTGGCTGAAGGAGCTGAAAAACCGGGGGATCCTGCTGGCCGTGTGCAGTAAGAATCATGAAGACACGGCAAAAGAGCCATTTCTCCACCATCCGGAGATGGTACTGCGACTGGAGGACTTCTCTGCCTTTGTGGCAAACTGGGAAGATAAGGCGGGAAATATCCGCAGGATCCAGCAGACGCTGAATATCGGCATGGACAGTTTGGTGTTTCTGGACGATAATCCCTTTGAGCGAAATCTGGTACGCAGCATGATCCCGGAGATCACGGTGCCGGAGCTGCCGGAGGATCCCGCATCCTATCTGAGCTATCTGCGGGGACTGGATCTGTTTGAAACAGCGTCCTATTCTGCTGAGGATGCCAACCGCACCCAGCAGTACCGGCAGCAGGCGGAGCGGTCGGCCTTTGAGGCAGCCTTCCAGTCCTATGACGACTATCTGCAGGGACTGGAAATGAAGGCAACTGCGGCACCTTTCGACCGGTTCCATTATCCCCGGATCGCCCAGCTGACCCAGCGTTCCAACCAGTTCAATCTGCGTACAGTGCGCTACACCGAGGCGGAGATTGAAGCGCTGGCGGAAGATGCGGGGCATATCTGCCTGTACTTTACCCTGAAAGACAAGTTTGGAGATCATGGCCTGATCAGCGTGGTGATCCTGGACAAGGAGGACGCGCAGACACTGTTTGTCAGCGAGTGGCTTATGAGCTGCCGGGTGCTGAAGCGGGGAATGGAGGAATTCATTGCCGATACCATCGTGAGCACTGCGGCGAAGCATGGCTTCCGGGCGGTGCGGGGCGAATACATTCCTTCCCCGAAAAATGCCATGGTGAAGGATCTTTACGAAAAAATGGGCTTTAAGCCCGTGGAGGACAACTGCTTCCGGGCGGATGTGTCTACTTATCAATATCATAAAACATTTATCACAGAGGAGTAACAGCTATGACCAGACAGGATATTTTCAAGAAGCTCAACGAGGTTTTCTCGGATGTTTTTGACGAGGAAATTACGGTTACCGAGGAGACCACCGCTGCAGATATTGAAGATTGGGATTCTTTGACCCATATCACGCTGATCTCGGAGGTGGAGGATGCTTTTGGCATTCACTTCTCCATGAACGTTGTGCTGAGCATGAAAAATGTGGGCGAACTGGTGGATGCCATTGAAAAGAGCATCTGATCCGGCCCGGCTCAGCACGGCATATACAGGAAAGTAGGGGTCGTTTTTGGTTTTTTCGTCTGCTGTATTTTTATTCGCGTTTCTGCCCATCACGCTGGCGGGATATTATATTCTGCCGAAGCGGTTTCGGAATTATTTCCTTACCCTGGCATCGCTGCTGTTTTACGCCTGGGGGGAGCCGAAATTTGTGTTGGTGATGCTGGCATCCATATTGGCAAACTATATTTTCGGCCTGCTGGTGGCCGGAAAGCAGGAGGGCACCGGTCAGAGGGTGGTTTTGACCCTGATGGTGATTGCCAATCTGTCGCTGCTGTTTGTCTTTAAATATCTGAATTTCACCATTGAAAATCTGAACATTATCTTCCGGGGAGCCATTCCCCAGACCCATATCATCCTGCCCATCGGTATCTCCTTCTTCACCTTCCAGGCTATGTCCTATGTGTTTGATGTGGCTATGGGCAGAGGTGAGGTGCAAAAGAATCCGCTGAATGTGGCGCTGTATGTGTCATTGTTTCCCCAGCTGATCGCCGGCCCCATTGTCCGCTATGATACGGTGGCGGCGGAAATCCGAACCCGGAAGGAGAGCGTGGCGGATTTTGCCAGAGGAAGCCGCAGATTCACGGTGGGTCTTGCCAAGAAGATGATCCTGTCCAACAGCGTTGCCCTGCTGGCGGATCAAGCCTTTGGCTATACGGATGCGTCGGAGCTTTCTGCTGCTATGGCCTGGCTGGGAGCGCTGGCTTATGCCTTCCAGATTTATTTTGACTTCGGCGGCTATTCGGATATGGCCATCGGACTGGGCATGATGTTTGGCTTTCATTTTGATGAAAACTTCAATTATCCTTATATTGCCAGAACGGTATCGGAGTTTTGGAATCGCTGGCATATTTCGCTGAGCAGCTGGTTCCGGGATTACCTGTTCTATCCCGTTTCCCGGAAGGCGGTACCTCTGGGGAAAAAGGTAAAGCAGCGCTGGGGAAAAGCCGCCGGACGGCTGACACCGACGGTGATTGCCCTGGCGGTGGTCTGGCTCAGCACCGGCATCTGGCACGGTGCCAGCTGGAATTATATTTTGTGGGGCGTTTATTACGGTGTGCTGCTGATTGCTGCGCTGATCTTCCAGCCCACATCGAAAAAGCTGGTGAAAAAGCTGAAGATCAAAACTGACTCGCCCTGGTTTGCGCTGCTGCAGATCCTGCGTACCATGGTTCTGGTGCTGCTGGGATATGTGCTGTTCCGCTCCACATCCATGCGTCAGGCTCTCGGCTATTTTGGATCCATGTTCGGCCTGTCGGGGGGCGGCGCTGTGGATGCCGCTGCCTGGAGCGCACTGGAAAATCACGCTTCGGCGCTGGTGCTGTGCGCGGTGGCTTCTACCCCGGTGGTGGGGTGGCTGCAGAAAAAGCTGGGGCGCTTCGGCAGCTCGGAGCTGGTGAAAAATCTGACCTGTCTGGTGCTGTTGCTGCTGTCCGCGGCTTACATTGTCAGCTCCAGCTATAATCCGTTTATTTATTTTGCGTTCTGACGCAAAGATTGACTGAAAGAGGAATCCATCATGAGAAAAATACTGGCCTGGCTGCTTGCGGCCACAATGACTTTGACCCTGTGGGGGTGCGCTTCCTCCGGGGAGATGGCGGAAAGCACAGAAAAGCCGGTGGAGGCTACCGTTCCCCAAACTCAGAGCACGCAGCCTGCCGAGACAGAGGAAACCGTTGTGGAAATGGAAGCAGCCGTGGAAGATGCTTCCCTGTTTTTGAAAGTTTCCTCCATTACCTTCTCGGTTGTGGGCGAAGCGGAAGACATTTACCTGGGACTGGTACCCAGAGAACTGGTGACCTGGGAAAGCGAGGATCCGGCAGTGGTATCCGTGGAAAACGGCGTGCTGACGGCCAACGGCGTGGGAACCACCACCATCCGTGCCAGCTACGGAGACCGGCAGGCAGAGTGCACAGCCGGATGCCTGGCACAGATGCAGGAGGAGCTGGAGCAACTGAGCTTTGATATTCTGAGCCAGCCCAAGCGGGTCATCCCCGAGGTGGATCTGGACACCCCCTGCACCTACTTTGACAATGCCGCCATTGTGGGAGACTCCATAACCTATATGATGCTGCAGTGCGAAAGCAAGGGCAATTATCTGGGAGATATGCTGTTTCTGGCCAGAGGCGGCACGAGCTTGAACGGCTTTGTCCGGCGCTTCAAGAACATTTATTTCCAGGGACACGAGATGAATTTGGAGGATGCCATTGCCGCTTCGGAGGTGGAAAGAGCCTATATTCTGATCGGCTCCAATGACCTGGCATCGGATCCCCAACGGGCGGTTTTCTTTGAAAACTGGGATATTATTCTGGAGCGAATCCGGGAGAAAAGCCCGGATGTGGAGATTGTGATCATTTCCAACATTCCCCAGTATGCCGACGAGCAGGGGAGCAAGGGGGAAGTATTTTTGAAGTACAACAGCCTGGTTGCGGAATACAACGAGGAAATGAAGCGCTACTGTCAGGAAAACGACTGCCTGTACTTTGACCTGTTTTACTATATCCAGGATCATTGCGGCAGAATGCCCCAGAAATACAACCTGGATGGCTATCATCTGAATGACACCGGATATAAAAACTGGATGAAGATCCTGCGTTACTACGCGCAGTATGAACTTGAAGGAGGAACTCTCTAATGAAAAAGTGTATTGCAATTGTGCTGATTCTGAGCATGGTGCTGGGTCTTGCGGCCTGTGGAAAGGCGGAGGAAGAAAAGACTGTGTCTGTGGATGTCAGCGCCCTGTATGACAGCTACAGCCAATATATGCCGGAAATGTTCTACCCCGATGAGGACACCATGCTGAATTTCCTGGGCATTTCTGCTGAGGACTGTGCACAGTACAAGGTGGCTGTCTGCGCCGAGGGAATGCGCGCCGATGAGGTCTGGCTGCTGGAAGCGAAGGATGAGACCGCTCTGGAAAACCTGCGTCAGCTGGCGCAGACCCGGATCGAGGCCAAGCTGGATGAGACGGTTTCTTACGCACCGGATCAGTATGTAATCGTGGAAAAGGCGGTGGTGCTGGTGAAGGGGCTGTATCTGGCGCTGCTGATCTCCCCTGATGTGGATGCGCTGGCGGCGGAGTTTGAAGCGCCGTTCGCGTAAGAAGGGCGGAGCATGAAAAAACATAATGTCATTGGTGCCATTTTGTTTTGCGGCTTTCTGATTACCTTTGCGGCCGGATATTTGCTGCCCCAGAGTGACTTTTCTCCTATGGAAAAGCGCTATCTGGCTCAGACACCGGAGCTGAGCTGGCAATCTTTGCTTTCCGGCAAGTGGGGCACAGAGGTGGAGGAATATCTGTCGGATCATGTTCTGGGAAGAAACCTGCTGGTGGGGATCAATGCCTATCTGGAATTGCTGGCGGGACGGCAGAAGCTGAAAGATATCTGGTTGGAAGATGGAAAGCTGCTGGAAGCACCGGTAGAGACCAATGCGGCAGCCATTACCCGGAATCTGGGGGCAATCCAGGCACTGGGTGAGAAGCTGGGGCAACCAATCCATCTGCTGGTGGTGCCCACCGCAGGCTGGGCAGCCGGAGCGGAAGGGTATACGGATGAACAGGCACTGGAACAGATTTATGCCGAAAGCGGCACCGCTGTTTCGCCGATAAGGGTGGAGGAGCTCTATCGGAACAGACCGGAGCTGTATTACAACACTGATCACCACTGGACAAGCCGTGGGGCGTATTATGGCTATGTTGCCTGTGCTCAGGCAATGGGGCGGGAATATACCCCGGAGGAAGATTTTGCGGTGACAACGGTGGGGGGCTTCCACGGCTCCACCTATTCCAGAAGCGCCCTGTGGCTGACACCTGCGGAAGCTATCGAACTGTGGCAGGGAAGCAACAGCCTGACCGTAACCAAAGGAGAAACGGAGGGCACCCACGACGGGATCTTCTATACCGAGCGATTGGAGGAAGCGGATAAATACACCGTTTTTCTGGATGGAAACCACTCCATCGTGCGTATTGAGAATCCGGAAAAGCAGGGAAAGCTGCTGGTCATCCGGGATTCCTACGCCAATTGTCTGGGGGGCTTCCTGGCGGAAAGCTATGGGGAAGTGGTGCTGGTGGACTTGCGCTACTACCGCCAGTCGGTATCGGAGCTGGCAAGCCGGGAACAATTTGATGATATTCTGGTATGCTATAACTGCGCCAATTTCCTGACGGATACCAACTTAATGCTGCTGAGATGATGAAAAGACCGCTTCTGCTTCGGAAGCGGTCTTTTTGCGTAGAAACGTCTACAGAAAATCGTACATTTGCCGGATATTGGCGTTTTCGCAGTCCAGCAGCTTTTGGGACAGGGTTTCGATGGGTTGGTCGGGGGATTGGAGGCGGTGGAGGTTTTTCAGGTTTTTGATTACGCCCCGGGTGTTGCCCTGCACCATCATGGCGGCAATTTTGGAATCGGCGTTTTTACCGCTGAGCTTCATCCGGGTGGTCATGTCCGCCAGAAACCGTACCGCCGGATCCAGCTCCGGCAACTCCCAGCCCCGCTGACCGGCCAGGGCGTGGGCTTCCGTCTCAATGGCATCGTACTCCTTCAGCTGGGATTGGAGCGCCCGGCGCAGGGCAGGGGGCATGGCGGTATCCAGCACGCTGCGGATGCCCACCTGACCCATTTGTGTGGTTTTGAGAAGGGAGGACAAAATGTCTTTGCTGTTTTTCATATACATCACCGGGGTTATTTTGCACACTTTGCCTGGGGTCATACATAGAATGGGGGAGAAAGGATGTGGTTTTATGTGTGGCATCGCCGGGATGGTGGGACTGGAGGAGCAGGGGACACAGGCTATGCTTTCTTCCATGACCCGCCGGGGGCCGGATGAGCAGGGCATCTACCGTGGGCAGGGCTGCACCCTGCTCCACGCCCGGCTGGCAATCATTGATCTGGCCGGAGGAAAGCAGCCGATGGAGCTGGCGTGGAATCAGGAGCGGTTCGTGCTGGTGTACAATGGAGAACTGTACAATACGCCCCAGCTGCGCCGGGAGCTGGAAAATCTGGGGCACCGCTTTCAGGGACACTCCGATACCGAGGTGCTGCTCCATGCCTATGCGGAATTTGGAGAAGGGTGCCTGGAAAAGCTCAACGGCATCTACGCCTTCGCTGTCTGGGAGGAACAAAGCCGGCGGCTGTTTCTGGCTCGGGATCGCATCGGGGTGAAGCCCCTGTTTTATCTGCTTAACCGGGGCGGCCTGCTGTTGGCTTCGGAGATCAAAACCCTGCTGTCCTACCCCGGGGTGAAGCCGGAACTGGACGGAGAGGGGGCGGCGCAGCTGCTGATGCTGGGGCCGGGCAGGCTGCCCGGCAGCGGTGTGCTTCGGGGAATCCGGGAGCTGGAGCCGGGGCAGTGCGGGTTCTGGCAGGAGGGAAAGCTCCGGGTTAGGCGGTACTGGTATCTGCGGGATCGGGAGCACCGGGAGTCCTTCCCGGAGACGGTGGAGCGAGTGCGGTATCTGGTGACCGATGCCATCCGGGGACAGATGGTGTCGGATGTGCCCATTGGCACCTTTCTGTCCGGAGGACTGGATTCCAGCATCATCACCGCTGTCTGCGCTGGGGAGCTGGCGCAGCGGGGAGAGCGGCTGATGACCTTCTCTGTGGATTATGAGAAAAATGACCGGTATTTCCAGCCAAATCCCTTCCAGCCCTCAGCGGATGGGGATTATATCCGCATCATGGCGGACGCCTTCCATACCGACCACCAAAGCACGGTGCTTTCGGCACAGGAGCTGGCACAGACGCTGGAGAATGCCACCATTGCCCGGGATCTTCCGGGTATGGCGGATGTGGATTTTTCCCTGCTGGCCTTTTGCGGGCGGATTCGCAGGAAGGTGAAGGTTGCCCTGTCGGGAGAGTGCGCCGATGAGATATTCGGAGGGTATCCCTGGTATCGGGATCCCAGGATCCGGGAGCAGGTGGGCTTCCCCTGGGCACAGAATACCGCCCACCGGGCGGCGCTGCTGCGGAAGGGGATAGAGATAGACGCGGAGGAATTTGTCATGGATGCCTACCGCCAGACCTGCCGGGAAAGCGACATCCTCCCGGAAAATTCTCCCCGGGAACGGCGGATGAAGGAAATGGTGAACCTGAATTTCCGGTGGTTCATGCAGACACTGCTGGATCGGAAGGATCGGATGAGTATGTATCACTCCCTGGAAGTCCGGGTGCCCTTCTGCGACCATCGGATAGCGGAATACCTGTACAGTGTGCCCTGGGAGTATAAGGACTATCAGGGCAGGGAGAAGGGACTGCTGCGTCAGGCGGTGGCGGATCTGCTGCCGGAGGCGGTGCTCCACCGGAAGAAAAGCCCCTATCCCAAGACCTTTGACCCGGACTACGCCGAAAGAATGGAGCGGCGGCTGCAGGGGATTCTCTTGGATCCCAACGCGCCCCTGTGGGAGATTGCGGACAAACAGGCAGTGACGCAGCTGCTGGAACGCCACACCCAATGGCCCTGGTACGGTCAGTTGATGCGAAAGCCTCAGACCATGGCCTACCTTTGCCAGATTGATTTCTGGCTGAGGCATTACGCAGTGGATGTGCGGATTTAAGAAAATTGTCCCATTGACGGAGGCGGGCAGGTGTGGTAGAATAAGACGGACGAGGATCATCTATCAATAAAGAAATCAGGAGGCATTTCTATGCGTAAGACGAAAATCATCTGCACCATTGGCCCCGCCAGTGAGAATGAAGAAACCCTGACCCAAATGTGCCTGGCCGGTATGAACGTGGCCCGGCTGAACTTTTCCCATGGCAGCTATGAAGAGCATGAGAAGAAAATTGAACTGATCAAGAAGGTTCGCCAGAAGCTGGGTCTTCCCATTGCCATCATGCTGGATACCAAGGGCCCTGAGTACCGGATCCGCACCTTTGCCGAGGGCAAGGTGACCATTCAGACCGGTAACGATTTTACCTTTACCGTTGACGAGATCGAGGGTGACGAGACCCGGGTCAGCGTCAACTATAAGCAGCTGAACAAGGATCTGAAGCCCGGTGACATCGTTACCGTCAACAACGGTATGGTCAAGTTCCAGGTGCAGTCCATTGAAGGCAGCGATATCCACTGCAAGTGCCTGGCCGGCGGCGTGCTGAGCAACCGCAAGAGCATGTCCTTCCCCAACAAGGTCATGTCCGGCCCTTACCTCAGCGAGCAGGATAAGTCCGACATCCTGTTCGGCGTTGCCCACGGTGTGGACTTCGTGGCGGCTTCCTTTGTTTCCTGCAAGCAGGACGTGATTGACATCCGTCAGCTGCTGGATGCCAACGGCGGCAGCGATATTGAGATCATTGCCAAGATTGAGAACCAGTCCGGCGTGGACAACGTGGAGCAGATCTGCGAGCACTGCGGCGGCATTATGATCGCCCGCGGCGACCTGGGCGTGGAGATCCCCTATGTGGAGGTGCCCACCGTTCAGAAGAAGCTGACCCGAATCTGCCGCATGATGGGCAAGCGTGTCATCACCGCCACCGAGATGCTGGAATCCATGATCCAGAATCCCCGCCCCACCCGTGCCGAGATCTCCGACGTGGCCAATGCTGTTTATGACGGCACCTCCTGCGTCATGCTCTCCGGCGAATCCGCCGCGGGTCAGTACCCCGTGGAGGCAGTGAAGGCCATGAGCGAGATCTGCGCCTACACCGAGCAGCACACCGACTACAAGCGCCGCTTCATGCGTACCGAGCACGAGGGCAAGAACATTCTGGATTGCCTGTCCCATGCGGTTTGCTCCATGGCCATGGATGTCAACGCCAAGGCTGTGGTGGTCTGCTCCGTGTCTGGTAAGACCGCAAACCTGGTCAGCCGGTTCCGCACCCCTGTGGATATCATTGGCATGACCACCGACTGGAAGATCTGGCGCCGGATGTCCATGAGCTGGGGCGTTACCCCCGTTCTGGCGGATCAGTTCCCCAGCATGGATGTGATGTTCTACTACGCCAAGCATGTGGCCAAGGAGACCTTCCAGCTGCAGGAGGGCGACAATGTGGTCGTCACCGGCGGCCCCATCAACGGCCAGCACGGCAATACCAACACCATTAAAATCGAAGTGATCTGATTGAAACAAACTGCCGCCAAGAGGGAATTTTGGCGGCAGTTTTCCTATTTTTCCTCCCGGTTTTTCGGCAATTTTCCCATGTGAAAAAATCAGCGGGCTGTGATATAATAACCATGAACGGATTGGCCTGGCGGAAATAGGGGGTAAAATATGTTTCAGGTTGGAGATCGGGTTGTATATGGCATTCACGGGGTCTGCCGGGTGGCGGATCAGGAGCAGCGGAAGGTTGACAGGCAGATGGTGACCTATCTGGTTTTGGAGCCGGTAGGGCAGGAGGGGTCTCAGTTTCTGGTGCCCGCCCATAACGAAAAGGCCATGTCCAAGCTCCGCCCCATCCTGACGAAGGAGGAGCTGGAAGCCATGCTCCGGGATCCCAGAATTTTGCAGGACTGCTGGATCAGCGATGAGAACCGCCGCAAGCAGACCTACCGGGATCTGATCAGCAGCGGTGAGCGGGAGCAGCTGGCACAGATGGTGCACACCCTATACCGCCACAAGCGTCAGCTGGCAGAGGCAGGAAAGCGCTGCCATTTGTGCGACGACAATTTCCTTCGGGACGCGGAGCGCCTGCTGATCAACGAGGCGGCACTGGTGCTGGAAACCGATCCCGATCAGGCAAAGGCTTACATACGGGAAAAGTTGAAAGAGGACGCATAACGCGTCCTCTTTTTGTGCTTTTTCAGCGGCTTTGTGCCAGCTTGACTGCCTGATCCAGTATGGCGTTGGCGGCGGAGGTTTTGGACTGGAGGGGAAGCTCAGTGGTATCCTGGGCAGTGAGCAGGGTGATAATATTGGTATCCACCCCGAAGCCGGCACCGGCGACCTTGAGATTGTTGGCACAGATCATGTCTACGTTCTTTTTTGCCAGCTTAGCACGGCTGTTTTCCAGCATATTCTCCGTCTCCATGGAGAAGCCGCAGATCACCTGATCGTCCCGGCGGTGGCTGCCGAGATAGGCGAGAATGTCGGTGGTGCGCTGCAGGGGGATGGACAGGTCACCGTCCTTCTTTTTGATCTTATTGTCGGCATACTCCGCAGGGGTATAGTCTGCCACGGCGGCAGCCTTGAAGATAAAGTCCGCCTGGGGAGCGTGCTGGGCGACTGCCTGGAACATATCCTCAGCGGATACCACGTCCACCACCTTCACAAAGGGTGGCGGGGCAATGGCGGTGGGGCCGGAGATCAGCGTTACCTCAGCACCCCGGAGCATGGCCATCTGCGCCAGAGCGTAGCCCATTTTACCGGTGGAGTGGTTGGTCAGATACCGCACGGGATCCAGAGACTCCTGAGTCGGCCCGGCGGTGACCAGAACCCGCTTGCCTTCCAGATCGTGGGGCAGTGCCAGGTGGCGCAGAACGTGCTGCACCAGCTCCTCCGGCTCGGGCATCTTTCCCTTGCCCACAGTGCCGCAGGCCAGCCGCCCGCTGGCAGGCTCGATGACCTCCCAGCCATAGCGGCGCAGGGTGGCCAGATTGTCCTGGGTCACGGGATTTTCGTACATATTGGTATTCATGGCCGGGGCAATGAGCTTGGGGCAGCGGCAGGCGAGGATGGTAGTGGTGAGCATATCATCCGCAAGACCGTGCGCCAGCTTGGCGCAGACGTTGGCAGTGGCCGGAGCGACCAGCACCAGATCCGTCCGGCTGGCAAGAGAGATGTGCTCCACCTGATGGGAAAAATTCCGGTCAAAGGTATCCACCATGGTGCGCCGCCCGGTGAGCTGCTCGAAGGTCAGCGGGGTGACAAATTTGGTGGCGTTTTCGGTCATAACCACTTCCACGGCGGCGTGCTGCTTGACCAGTGCCGACGCCAGGGCAGCGGCTTTATAGGCGGCAATGCCGCCGGTGACGCCCAGAAGGACGGTTTTTCCTTGTAGCATAGAGGTTCCTCCCACGGTGTTTTTTGTTATTATAGTCAAAATCAACGCCGGTGTAAAGTGGGATTTTTACTTGTAATTTCCGGGGGAGCTTGCTATAATACCACCGAAGCAACACTTCAAATGATGCGCTGTATCCTTTTTTAAGAGGAGCGGCAGCAGGAGGTAATTGAATATGCAAACCAAGAAAACCGACACCCGTGTCATGGCGCTGCTTGCCATGTTCTGCGCGGTGCTGCTGGTGATGGGTCTGACGGGGATCGGCTTTATTCCGCTGCCCCTGATCAAGGCTACCACCATGCACATTCCCGTAATTTTGGGAGCTGTTGTCCTGGGCCCCGCCGCCGGAGGCGTTCTGGGGGCTTTGTTCGGTCTGTGCTCCATCTGGGCCAATACCACCACCCCGGGACTGCTGGCCTTTGCCTTTTCTCCCTTTATGACCACCGAGGGTCTGCCCGGCGTGGCAAAAAGCCTTTGGATTGGTCTGGGGTGCCGGATCCTGTTCGGCATTCTGGCTGGGTGGCTGTGGAAGCTGTTTTACAAGGTTTTGAAAAAAGAGAGTCTGGCACTGCCGGTGACGGCGGCGGTGGCAACCATTTGCCACACGGTGCTGGTCATGGGCAGCATCTATGTGCTGCTGGCGCAGCAGTATGCCCAGGCGAAGAATGTGGCGATTTCCGCTGTGTTCGGTCTGGTGATGGGCACCGTTACCGCCTCCGGCATCCCGGAGGCCATTGCCGCCGCCATTTTGGTGACGGTCATCGGAAAGGCGCTGCTGCATATGCTGGCGCGGATGAAAAAACGATAAGGAGAGACGCTTATGCTGCTTGCCATTGACATTGGCAATACCAATCTGGTCATCGGCTGTATTGAAAACGATAAAATCCTCTTTAAGGCACGGATCGCCACCGACCGCACCCGAACCTCGGATCAGTACGGCGTGGAGATCAAGAACATGATCGAAGCCTACGGCGTGAAGGTCAGTCAGATCGACGACTGCATCATCTCTTCCGTAGTGCCGCCGGTGTTCAACTCCGTCAAGACCGGCGTGATCAAGGTCATCGGCAAGCAGCCCATGGTGGTGGGGCCGGGGCTGAAAACCGGGCTGAATATCCATATGGATGTGCCCAGCCAGGTGGGCAGCGACCGGATCGTCATTGCTGTGGCGGCGCTGGCGGAATATCAGGCACCGCTGATTTTGATGGATCTGGGCACCG
>CAYWZB010000017.1:0-17246 GCA_964462775.1 uncultured Oscillospiraceae bacterium | reverse complement strand
CTGCACGGCATTGCAGACACTCTACTGCAATGGTAACCAGCTGACCAGTCTGGATTTGTCCCAGAATGAAAAGATAATCAACCTGTCCACATTTGAAAACGAATATACTGTCCACTTGGGGACGGAGAAGCAGCTGGATCTTACCACACTGCCCGGCAATTTTGATGTATCCAGAGCATCCTACTGGTACGGTGGCACGGTCAACGGTTACACTCTGACACCTACGAGAAACAGGGTTTCCTACAACTATTATCTTAGTGATCGCCACGAGACTACTTTTTATCTCAATATTACCAGCTGCGAAGACAAAAACTTTGACGGCAAGTGTGACATTTGCAGCAAGGAGATCAAGACGCTCATTCGTATAGCCGGCGATGACCGCTATGACACGGCGATTCGGACTGCGGAGCAGATGAAGAAGACTCTGGGGATGGAGAAGTTTGAAGCTATCATCGTGGCTTCCGGCAGTGATTTTGCTGATGCTCTGGCTGGCTCCTACCTGTCCACGGTAAAAAGTGCCCCCATTCTCCTCAGCTATGGTAAGGGCGGCAAGTATGCCTATCTGGACGACGATAACATGAATTACATTCGCAACAATCTGGCGAGGGGCGGTACCATCTACCTTTTGGGTGGGGAGAATGCTGTGCCGAAGCTGTATGAAACCGCACTGGCTGGCTACAACGTCAAGCGTTTGGGCGGCGGCAACCGGTTTGAAACCAACCGGAAGATCCTGCAGGAGGCCGGTGTGAATCCCGGCGACGAGGTTCTGGTCTGCACCGCCTACAACTTTGCCGACTCCCTCAGCGCGGCGGCAACAGGCAAGCCCATCCTGCTGGTATACAGCCTGAACGGCAAGACCTATGGCATTGATCCGAGCTTCCTCGGCTCTCTCAGCGGCTGCTCCTTTACCATCATTGGCGGCGAGAGTGCCGTGAGCGGCGAGCTGGCAGCGGAGTTGGGCGCTTACGGCGCTGTCCGCCGTCTGGCAGGCGAAAACCGTTTTGAGACCTCTGTGCGGGTTGCACGGGAATACTTTGACAATCCCACCAGCGCAGTGCTGGCTTACGCATGGAACTTCCCAGATGGTCTGTGTGGCGGCGCTTTGGCCTACGCCATGCACGCTCCCTTGATCCTGACCATGGACAAGTACGAGGAACAAGCGGCAAGCTATGCCAAGGCCAATCATATAACCAGCGGTGTGGTTCTGGGCGGCGAAGGACTGATCTCCGATGCGGCGGTTCAGAAGATTCTGGGATAACAGCACAAAACAGGCGCAGACCAATCGGTCTGCGCCGTTTTCTATTATATCAGCCCCAGCTCCTGCTTCCATTGCAGAACCCGGTAGGCGGCGTTGTGGAGGGTGTCGTAGTCGATGCGGCCGGTGTAGACGGCATCCAGAAGCGCCTGGTATTGCTCGGCGTAGTCGGTGACGCACAGTAGGTCGTTGCCGGCCAGCACCGCCAGCACGGCGGCTTCTCCGGCGCCATACTGCTTGGTGATGGCCTCCATGACCAGATCGTCTGTCACGATGACTCCGTCAAAGCCCAGCGTTTGGCGTAAGTATTGATGCACCGCCGGGGAAAGGGAGGCGGGAGTCTCCTCATCCAGCGCCTGGACGATGGTGTGGCTGACCAGAATGGCGCTGCATCCGGCTTCAATCCCGGCGGCGAAGGGCACCAGATCCCGATTTTCCAGCTCCTCCAGCGTGCGGCTGTCCACCGCAATGCCGGTGTGGGTATCGGCGTTGTTGCCGTAGCCGGGGAAGTGCTTCAGCACGCTGCCTACTCCCTGCTGCTGATAGAGCAGGACGATTTGGGAGATCACCTCCGCGGTGGTTTCCGCGTTTTGCCCAAGGGAGCGGTCGTACATAAAGGCGTTGGGGTCATCGGAAATATCGCACACCGGCCCCAGATTCACATTCAGCCCCAGCTCCTTCAGAAGCTGGCATTTTTCTTCCTCGATTTCCAAAATCTGCTCCAAGCCCCCGGCCTTCCAGGATTTCCGCAGGGAGGGGAAGGGGGTGTAGCGGAAGGCGGAATAGCGGCTGATGCGGTTGACGGTGCCGCCTTCCTCGTCCACGGCGAGCAGCAGCGGAACCCGGCTGCCGGACTGGTAGGATGCCAGCGTTGCCCGGATGGAAGACGGGGTTTCGTCCTGAAAATCCGCCCCAAAGAGCACCAGCCCACCCAGATGGAAGGTGTCCAGATCGGTCAGGGCAGTGGCCTTGCTGCATCGAGCCAGCAGCAGCTGACCAACCAACTCTTCCACCGTCAGCTGCTCCAGCAGCTCCTCAATGGGATCCGGGGGTACGGTGGTTTCCGGCGTAGTTTCCGGGATTGTGGGCGCCGGGAGGGACGCCACAGGAGCCGGTATGGTCTCAAGCTCAGAAGGAAGCGCTCCGCAGCCGCAGAGCAGACATCCCAGAAGCAGAATGCAAACACATTTTTTCACTTGTCTCACCTCGGGCTTCATTCTAGCACGATTCGACATTTCTGGCAAGAAAAATCCGGGCAGCCGCAGCTGCCCGGATTGGGGAATCGGTCTTATTCGCCCTCAATCACGGCGTTTTTTCGGAACAGGAAGGAAATGCACCACAGACCTGCCAGACCGACGATGGTGTAGACAATGCGGCTGAGCAGCCCCCAGGAGCCGCCGAAGAGCCATGCCACCAGATCAAACTGGAAAATCCCCACCAGACCCCAGTTCAGGCAGCCGACAATGGACAAAATCAGCGCCAGGATATCCATATTCTTACCTCCATTTCTATTGCTGGCTGATGGTAGCTTGCCCAGAAGCTGCCTTTTTATCACATGACCATTGCAAAATCCGCCGCTTTCCGTTATAATGGGAAAAAACAGAAAAGGACGGTATCTGACTATGGAAACCTTATACGAAGGCGCCTTTGCCAAGCTGAACCTGACCCTGGACGTGCTGGGCAAGCGGGAGGACGGCTATCACGATTTGCAGAGCGTGATGCAGGCCATCTCCATCCGGGACGATGTGGAGATCGACGTGGGCACTGGCAAGCCCTGGAAGCTGCTGTGTACCCGGGAGGACATCCCTGCTGACGAGACGAACCTTGCCTGGAAGGCGGCAAAGGTCTACTGCGATGCTCTGAACAAGGACCCCAACGGTCTGGAAATCCGGATCAACAAGCGCATCCCCTCCGGTGCCGGTCTGGGCGGCGGAAGTGCGGACGCGGCGGCGGTGCTGCGGGCGCTGAACCGCTATTACGGCGAGCCGCTGTCCGTTTTGGCTCTGGCTGAGCTGGGCGCTCAGGTGGGCAGCGATGTGCCCTTCTGCGTCGTTGGCGGTACCGCCATGGTGGAGGGTCGGGGCGAACGGCTGCGGAAGCTGCCGGATATGCCGGACTGCATTTTTGTGGTGGTCAAGCCCGAGTTCTCCGTATCCACCCCGGAGCTGTACCGAAAGATTGACCAGGTGGACATTGCCAAGCGCCCGGACAACCGAGTGATGGAAAGTGCCCTGCTGGCCGGAGATCTGGAAAAGGTGGCGCACAACCTGTGCAACGTCTTTGATCCCGTGGTCACCGACGAGCATCTGGAGCTGAACTACATCAAGTCTCTGTTCCACCAGTACGGTGCCGTGGGCTACCAGATGACCGGCTCCGGCTCTGCGGTGTTTGCCATCGTCTCCGAGTTTGAGGTGGCGGCGGTGATCTGCAATATGCTCAAGGACTCCTATCCCAACGTGTTTATCGCAAAACCTGTATAATTTTCCGTTTTGCCGCCAATACTGGAAGTATTTCCAGTATTGGCGGTGTTTTTATGAGAAAATTCACAAAAAGAATCCTGCTTTGCGCCATCCTGGCGGCGGCTGTCTGGTGCGGCAGTGTGCTGGGGGATCGGCAGACGCTGGATCAGGAGCTGATCCGGCTGCACGTTGTGGCGGCATCGGACAGCCGGGAGGATCAGGCAATCAAGCTGCGGGTTCGGGATGCGGTGACGGAAAGTCTGCAATCGGATCTGGCGCGGCTGCGGGATGCGGAGCAGGCCAAAGCCTACCTGGAAGCCAATCTGCCCAAGATCCGGCAGATTGCCAACCAGACGCTGCAGGCCGCCGGGTGCGATGCCGAAGCGGTGGTGAGCCTTTGCCGGGAGGTGTTTGATACCCGGCAGTATGATACTTTCACCCTGCCGGCAGGGGTCTATGAAGCCCTGCGAATCGTCATTGGGGATGGTCAGGGGCAGAACTGGTGGTGCGTGGTGTTTCCCCAACTGTGTCTGGAAGTAACCGGGGAGGGCTTTCGGGCGGAAGCTGCCGGGGCGGGTTTTTCCGGGCGGCTGACGGATACCCTCACCGGGGAAGGATACGAGATCCGCTTTTTCTTCCTGGATCAGCTGGGAAAGATCCGGGGAAGGCTGCGGGGTGCATAGGGCTTTCGGGCGGAAATGAAAAAGCCCTGTTCATCCCGGGAAAAATGTGATATGATAGGCAAAACAGACAGAAAGGGGTGGGCGTATGCTGCACCTGATCCTGGGTCGTGACTGGACGGCCAACCGGGATGAGATCCTGCGCCGGGTAGCCGCGGACGTTGGGGAGAAAAAGGGCAACCGGATTTTGATGGTGCCGGAGCTGATCAGCCACGAAATGGAGCGCCGCCTGTGCCTGGCGGCGGGGGACACCGCCAGCCGATATGCGGAGGTGTTATCCTTCACCAGACTGGCCAGCCGGGTGTCGGACAGTATGGGCTGGGGCACGGAGGAGTGCCTGGACAACGGCGGACGGGTGGTGGCCATGGCTGCCACGGCACGCCAGCTGGCAGGTTCCCTGAAGGCCTATGCCTCCGTGGAGACCAAGCCGGAATTTTTGACGGAACTGATGGATGCGGTGGATGAATTTAAGCGCTGCTGCATTTCCTCTGCCGATCTGATGGCGGCCTCCCGGGAAACGGAGGGAAGCCTTGCCCAGAAGCTGGAGGAGCTGTCGCTGCTCATGGAGGGCTACGATGCCCTGTGCAGCCGGGGCAAGCGGGATCCCCGGGATCAGATGACCTGGCTGCTGGAGCAGATGGAGCAGGGAGATTTTGGCAAAGAGCACGTTTTTTACATAGACGGTTTCCCGGATTTTACCCGGCAGCATCTGGCCATTTTGGAGCACCTGATCCTGGTTTCGGAAAATGTGACGGTGAGCATCAACTGCGACAGGTTGGATTCCACTGCGCTGGCCTTTGAGAAGGCGGGCAGCACCGCCGGAGAGCTGGTGCGCTGCGCCCGGCGAGCCGGGGTGGAGGTAAGCATCGAGACAGTGGGGGAAAAACCGCTTCCCCTGGGGATTGTCCGGGAGAAGCTGTTCCAGGGAAGCATCGCCGGCGGCGAAGCTGCGGGACTGCTGACAACCTTCCGGGCAGAGGATCCCTATCAGGAATGTTTGGCAGCGGCGGAGGAGATCCGTCAGCTGGTGGCGCAGGGGTGCCGGTATCGGGACATTACCCTGGTGTGCACGGATATGAGCGTGTACCTGCCTCTGGCAGAGCTGATCTTCCACCGGTTCCACATTCCCCTTTACCAGTCCGGCACCGAGGACATTCTGCAAAAGAGCGTGATCTCCACGGTGCTGACGGCACTGGACGCGGCGCTGACGGGCTTTGACCAGCGGAGCGTGCTGCGGTATCTCCGCTCCGCTCTGTCACCCCTTAGCCCGGATGAATGCGATCTGGTGGAAAACTACGCCATTATCTGGGGCATTCGAGGGCAGAAATGGAATAAGCCCTGGGAAAATCACCCGGACGGTCTCAGCGCCCAGTGGACGGAGCACGCAGAGGCTCGGCTGGAAGAGCTCAATGATCTGCGCCGCAGGGGAATCGAACCCCTGGCCAGACTCCAGACCGCCTTCCGGGATGCCGCTGCCCTGAGCGGACAGGTGCTGGCGCTGTATGCCTTCCTGGAGGAGATCCGGCTGGAGCAGCGGCTGGCGGAGCTGGCGCAGGAGCTGGATGCCGCCGGGGACGGACGCAGTGCCCAGATCCTGAATCAGCTCTGGGAGATCCTGATGTCGGCGCTGGAGCAGATGTACGATGTCCTGGGGCAGACCCACTGGGAGGATGAGCATTTTGTCCGGCTGCTGCGGCTGCTGCTGAGCCAGTACGACGTGGGCACCATTCCGCCGGTGCTGGATGCGGTGCAGATGGGTCTGGTCAGCGCCATGCGCTGCCACCAGCAGAAACACCTGATTGTTCTGGGCGCTGAGGAAGGCAAGCTCCCCGGCTACAGCGGCTCGGCCGGTGTGCTGACGGATCAGGAGCGTGTGACTCTCCGGGAGCTGGGTGTGCCCCTGACCGGCGGCGCCATGGAGGGTATTCAGGCGGAATTTTCGGAAATTTATGGGGTATTCTGCGGCGCGACCGAGAGTATCCGGGTGTATTGCTCTGCAGAGCAGCCTTCCTTTGTGTTCCGGCGGCTGAGCCAGCTGGCAGGGGGCGAGCGCCGGGTGCAGGAGCGGCTGGGCTTTGCCGGTGCCGATGCACAGGAGGCAGGCGCCTATCTTGCCCGGTGGGATGCCGGGCAGGAAGCGGCTGAGCTGGGGGTAGCGGAGGAATACCGCACCGCCAGAAGCCGCCGGGATCATGCGCTGGGCAAGGTGACCGGGGCGCATATCCGCAAGCTCTACGGCGATACCCTGACCCTGTCTGCCTCCCAGATCGACAAGCAGGCGGACTGCCGCCTGAGCTATTTCCTGCGCTATGGTCTGCACGCCAAGCCCAGAAAGGAAGCGGCAGTGGATCCGGCGGAGTTTGGTACTTACGTTCACGCGGTGCTGGAGCAGACAGCCCGGGAGGTTCAGCAGCTGGGAGGTTTCCATCAGATCTCTCTGGAACAGACGCTGGACATTGCCCACCGGCACAGCGATGCCTATGCCCGGGAGCATTTCAGCCAGATCGACTCCCAGCGGCTCAGCTACCTGTTCCGCCGGAACCTGCGGGAGCTGGATATGGTGGTGGCAGAGCTGTGGCAGGAGCTGGAAAAGGCGGAATTTGCCCCCGTCGGCTTTGAGGTCAGCTTCGGTGCCGACGAAGGACTGCCTGCCATCCCGGTGCCCAACGGCGGGATGCCGGCGGTGATACGGGGCTTTATCGACCGGGTGGATACCTGGCAAAGCCCCGGAAGCCGGTATTTCCGGGTGGTGGACTACAAAACCGGCAGGAAGAGCTTTGACTACTGCGATGTGTTCAACGGCGTGGGACTGCAAATGCTGCTGTACCTGTTTGCTCTCCGGGACAGCGGAAGCGACCTGCTGGGCGAAAAGCCGGTGGCGGCAGGAGTCCAGTATTTTCCGGCACGGGCACCCTATGTCTCCTCCGACGGGCGGCTGACCGCCGAGGAAGCGGAGCAGGTACGGCAGAGCCAGTGGAAGCGCCGGGGACTGCTGCTGCACGATGAGCAGGTTTTGCAGGCCATGGAGCCGGGAGACAACCCCAACCGCAGCTTCAAGCGAAACAAGGATGGAGAAGCGGTGGGCGATTTTGCCGACCGGGAGCAGCTGAAGCAGCTGGAAGAATATCTCTTCCGGGTGCTGGCTCGATTGGTAGAGGACATCGCCTCCGGGGACGTGGAGCCGAACCCCTATACCCGGGGCAATGAGCACAACCCCTGCACTTACTGCGATTATGCCGCCGTATGCCATCCGGCCAATGTGCCGGGACGGCGGAACTTTAAGAAAATGGATGCCCAGTGGTTCTGGGAAGCCATCGGAAAGGAGCTGGATGACCATGGCTGAGAAGCTGACCCCCCAACAGAAGCTGGCGGTGGAAAACCGGGGCGGCAAGCTGCTGGTTTCCGCGGCGGCAGGATCCGGCAAGACCAAGGTGCTGGTGGATCGGCTGATGCTGTACCTGACCGATCCGGTGGATCCGGCAAATCTGGATGATTTTCTGATTATTACCTATACCAAAGCCGCCGCCTCCGAGCTGCGGGGGAAAATCGCCGCCAAGCTGACGGAGCGGATCGCCCAGGAGCCGGAGAACCGGCACCTGCAAAAGCAGATGCAGCGGCTGTTTCTGACCAAAATCTCCACCGTCCACGGTTTTTGCGGCGACCTGCTTCGGGAATACGCCTACCGGCTGGATCTGGCGGCGGATTTTCGGGTGGCGGATGAAAACGAATGCCGGGAGCTTCGGCAGACGGTGCTGGCCGACCTGCTGGATCGGGCATACGAAGCCCAGGAGGAGAATCCTTATTTCCGTGCCTTTGTGGATACGCAGGGCGTAGGGCGGGATGACCGGCAGGTACCGGAGCTGATCGAAAAGGTCTATGACAGTGCCCAGTGCCACCGGGACCCCCAGGGCTGGCTGGACAGCTGCCTTGCCGATGGAGAAGCCGACGGCGTGACGGACGCTTCCCAGACGGCGTGGGGAAAATACCTGATGGACGAGCTGTTTTCCTATCTGGACTGTCAGATAAACGTGCTGGGTCAGTGCGCCCGGTGGGCAGGGGAGTGGCCGGAGCTGGAAAAGCCTGCCATCGTTCTGCGGGACGCACTGCATCAGCTGGAAGCGCTGCGGCAGGCTAAAAGCTGGGACGAGGTGGTTGCCCGAAAGAATCTGAAATACGGCACCCTCCGCTTCCCCTCCAAGAACAACCCGGATCCCGAAACCACTGAGCAGGTGAAGGCCGCATGGAAGGCCTGCAAGGATGGGATGAAAAAGAAGCTTAAGAGCTTTGAGGATGACTCCCGTCAGGTGCTTCAGGATCTTGCCCAGTCCCGGGATGCGGCCAGAGGGCTGGTGGAGCTGGTTCGGCAATTTGAAAAGGACTATACCGCCCTCAAGCGCAGCCGCCGGTGCCTGGATTTCAGCGATTTGGAGCACCGCACGCTGGATCTGCTCTGGGGCAAGCTTCGCACCAGCCCCACGGCGGCAGCGGAAGAGATTGGGCGGCGGTACCGGGAAATTCTGGTGGATGAATACCAGGACTCCAACGGAGTACAGGATGCCATTTTCGATGCCCTGACCCGGAAAAAGAACAACTGCTTCCTGGTGGGTGACGTGAAGCAGTCCATCTACCAGTTCCGTCTGGCAGATCCGGGGATTTTCCTGGAAAAGTACGAAAAATACCTCCCGGCAGAGGAAGCGCCTCTGGGGGAGGGACGAAAGATTTTCCTCAGCGACAATTTCCGTTCCGGCGGCGAGATTGTGGAGGCGGTCAATGATGTCTTTACCGCCTGTATGCGTCCCCGGGTGGGCGGACTGGTTTACGGAGAGCGGGAAGCCCTCCGGGAAGGCATCGAGCACCAGCCCCTGCCGGACGAGGGTGTGGAGCTGTATGTGGTGGATGCTGAGGGAGATGCCTACCGCAGGGAGGCGGCATTTGTTGCCCGGCGCATTGAAGAAATGCTGCAAAACGGAACCCTGGTTCGGGACAAGGATGGTTTTCGCCCGGTGAGAGCGGAGGATATTGTGATCCTTCTGCGCTCCCCCGGCAGTGCCGGCGGCGTGTTTCAGCGGGCACTGGAAGCCCGGGGCATCCGCTGTGCTTCCGGCGGCGGTACGGATCTGCTGCAGACCCAGGAAATCGGTGTCCTGCGTAGTCTGCTGCAAATTGTCCGCAATCCCCGGCAGGATATTCCCCTGATCGCCGTGCTGGCAAGCCCGGTCTTTGGCTTCACGGCTGACGATCTGGCCTGTATCCGTGGGGAACAGAAATGGGGCAGCGTGTATGACGCATTGTTGGAAAGCAGTCATCCCAGGGCGGTGACCTTCCTGAGCATTCTGGATACCCTCCGCCGGGAGGCGAGAATGAGCACCCTGACGGGGCTGCTGGAGCGCTGCCTGACGCTGACCAGGATGGACAGCATCTTCGGCGCCATGGACGACGGCGCTGCCCGGCAGGCCAATCTGCGTACCTTCTTCCAGCTGGCGGCCAACTTTGAAAGCGGCAGTCTGAAGGATATGGGGCAGTTTTTGGAGCATCTGGATGCCATGGAGGAAAAGGGACTGGTAAGCGCCGGAGCTGCCGGTGCCGGATGCGTCACCATTATGAGCATCCATAAGTCCAAGGGACTGGAATTTCCGGTGGTGTTCCTGAGCAACCTGTCCCGCAGCTTCAATATGGAAAGCCAACGTGCCCAGATCCTTTGCGACAAGAAGCTGGGACTGGGTTTAAGCGTGGCAGATACGGAAAACCGGGTGCGCTATTCCTCCATCGCCAAGCGTGCCATTGCCGCGAAGATGGCGGCGGAGAGCGTCAGCGAGGAAATGCGGGTGCTGTATGTGGCCCTGACCCGTCCCAAGGATCGGCTAATCATGACCTATGCGGACAACAATCCGGGCAAGGCGCTGGCAGACATGGCCTATCGCATGGATCTGGATGGGGGAGAGCTGCTGTGCCGGGAGGCCACCTGCCCCGGCGACTGGGTGCTGCTGGCGGCACTGGGACGGACGGAAGCCGGTCAGCTTCACGCTCTGGGCGGCAGACCTTCTCAGACCCACATTGGCAAATTCCCCTGGAAGATCCGGGTGGTGGATGCTTGCGGGGAGGAGCAGCAGCCGGAACGGGAAACAGAGGAAAAGCCCGCCATGCCCCCCCAGACCCGGGAGCAGCTGGCGCAGGCGCTGAGCTTCGCCTATCCCCACACGCCGGCAACTCAGGCACCCTCCAAGCAGACAGCCACCGGCCGGAAGGGTCGGGTGAAGGACGCAGAAGCGGCGGAGGATACCCAGGAGCCAAAGCAGATTTTCCGCTCCTGGCGGCGGCCGTCCTTCCTGTCCTCCGGAGTTCAGGGAAAGACCTACGGCAGCGCCATGCACGCAGCCTTGCAGTACATCCGCTACGAAAGCTGTACCAATGAGGAAGCCGTCCGCCGGGAGCTTGAACGGCTGACGGAGCACCGCCTCCTGACCCGGGAACAGGCAACTCTGGTGGACGCGGGGAAGATCGCCCGGCTGTTCGCCACAGAGCTGGGACAGAGAATCCGGCAGGGAGACTGCCTGCGGGAGTTCAAGTTCTCCATTCTGGACGACGGATCCCACTACGGTCAGGGGCTGGAAGGGGAGCAGGTGCTGCTGCAGGGTGTGGTGGACTGCGCCCTGCTGGAAGAAGACGGCATCACCGTCATCGACTTTAAGACCGACCACGTCACGGAGGAGACACTTCCGCAGCTGCTGGAGCGTTACCGCCTGCAAATCGACACCTACGCCGATGCTCTGCGGCGCATTTACGAAAAGCCGGTGAAAAAGCGGCTGCTGTATGTATTTGCCCTGGAACGGTTTGTGGAGATATAATCGTGCCGCCCTCATTTGAGGGCGGCCTTTTGTGTCAGCGGCAGTTCTTGCCGGTCTGATTTTCCGTGCGGTTCTCACTCTGGTTCTTGCTGTCGTTGGTATTGGTCTTGTTCTGATTCTGGTTCTTCATTGTGCTACCTCCAAATCTTTCTTGCGGTATTCCGCAGGGGTAGGTTTCCCCATTTGTCAGGATTTATCCTTGGCACGGAACAGCAGGCTGGCCACCAGACCCGAGAGAATGGCAGCGGTGATCCCACCGGCGGAGGCTTTCAGTCCGCCGGTAAAGATTCCCAGGAAGCCATCCTCCTGAATTGCTTCCTTTACGCCTTTGGCCAGAGTGTTGCCAAAGCCGGTCAGGGGGACGGAAGCCCCTGCCCCGGCAAAATCCACCAGAGGCTGATACACTCCCACAGCCCCCAGCACCACGCCGATCACCACATAGCTGACCAGAATCCGGGCGGGGGTGAGTTTGGTTTTGTCAATGAGGACCTGACCGATCAGACACAGCAGCCCGCCCACAAGAAACGCTTTCAAATAATCCATAACTCAACCTCCTGTGATGCAGACCCCATGGCAGACACCGGGGATGGGTAGCCCCTGCTGGGTGGAGGTAGGGGAGAGCAGCGCCCCGGTGCCGCAGAACAGGATCTTTTTCAGCTTGCCCCGGTTCAGCTTGTCCAGCAGCTCACCGCACAGGGTGATGGCGCTGCAGCCGCAGCCGGAGCCGCCGGAATGGACATCCTGCCGGGTGTTGTCAAAGACCAGCGTGCCGCAGTCCGTCAGCCGACCGCCCAGACTGATGCCCTCCCGGCGTGCCAGCTCCAGCAGCATCTCCTTGCCCAGCTGCCCCAAATCCCCGGTGACGATGAGATCAAAATCCTCCGGGGCGGTGTGCAGGTCATCCAAGTGGGCACGGATGGTGGCAAAGGCGGCGGGCGCCATGGCGGCACCCATGTTGTTGGCATCCTTGATGCCCAGATCCGTCACGGTGCCGACGGTGCAGGCGGTGATTCGGGGGCCTGCGCCGTCCCGGCGCACAAGAGCGGCACCGGAGCCGGTCACCGTCCATTGCGCCGTTGGTGTCCGCTGACCGCCATAGCCCAGAGGGAAGCGGTACTGCCGCTCCGAGGAGGCGAAATGGGAGGAGGTCATGGCCACCACCTTCTCCGCAAAGCCGCCCCCTACCGCCATGGAAGCCAGCAGCAGGCTCTCCGCCATGGTGGAGCAGGCTCCGTACAACCCCAGATGGGGGATACCGGTATTGCGAAGGGTAAAGGAGGAGCCGATGCACTGGTTCAGCAGATCCCCGGAAAATACCAGATCCACGTCTGCGGAAGTCATCCTCGCCTTTTTCAGCAGGGTCTGCAGCGCCAGCTTCTGCATCTGTTTTTCGCCCTGCTCCCAGGTTTTCTGACCGAAATAGGCATCCCGGGAGCAAAGGTCAAAGGTATGCGCCAGAGGGCCTTCGGATTCCTTCTTTCCGGCAACGGAGGCCCAATGGCTGATCACCGGGGGCTGGGTCAGGACAAAGCTCTGCCGCCCCCGCTTCTGGTTGGACATAAACCCACCTTCTTTCTCCTGTAGTATCCCCAAAAACCCGCAAAAAAACCGCCTGCACCCGGTGCAGGCGGTTGTATGCAATTTAACCCATCCGGCGGGCACCGTAATAGTGGTTTGCCCAGTAGCCGGTGGTCAGGTCGCTGTAGCTGACCGTGGAGCGGGAGTTGGGGGAGTGGATGAACTGGCCGTTTCCGGCGTAGATACCCACATGAGAAATGCCGCTGCCGTATGTATTGGCAAAGAATACGATGTCTCCGATTTGCAGGTTGCCCTTGCTTACCGAACTGCCCTGCTTGTACTGATCCGCGGGGGTGCGGTAGGGGGAAAGCCCCACCTGCTTGAGCACATAGTAGACAAAGCCGGAGCAGTCGAAGCCGCTGGGGGAAGCGCCGCCATAGACATAGGGGGTGCCCAGATACTTCTGTGCTTCCGCCAGAATCTGGCTGCCGGAGACAGAACCGGCGGTGCCGGAATTGCTGCTGCCGGTGGAGCTGCTGCCATTGAGGGCAGCGGCGCTGGGAGCGGTGCCGGTGGATTTGCCCAGACGATAGAATCTGGGGCTGTTGGCGGAGGCCTGATTTTCATAGGGAATCTCCGTCAGATCCAGGTAGTCGCTGCGGATGTAGCAGATGCGGCTGCCGAAGATGACCTTGTACCAGCCGTTGTTCAGACCCAGAATGTAGGCCTTGTCGCCCTTGGCGGCCTGAGCTACCTTGCCGTAGCTGGTGGCAGGGCCGGAGCGCAGGTTGACGCCGGAGGCGTTGACCTGACCGTAGCCCAGCTCGGCGTTTTCCCGGGTCAGGACAGATAAATAGTCGGCATGCATATAGCCGACCTGCAGGTTATAGCTGACCTTATACCACTGCCCCTCCTTGCTGATGACGGCCACACACTCGTTGCGTCCGGCATAGGCCAGGGTCTCGGAAGTGCCTGCGGCTTCCTTGCGAAGCCGCAGGGAAGAAGCGTTTACGAAGCCGATGCCGTACATCAGCGTACCGGCAGCGGCGGCGGGAATGGCAAAAATACTGACGCAAAGTGCCAGAATCAGTGCCAGAATGGTTGTCTTTCTGAGAATCTTCATACTTAAGCCTCCGTCTTTGGTTAGGGAAGGGAGACCCTTCCGGGCAGGTTATTTACCTGCCAGAGCGCGCTCCAGCCACACACAGCCCAGATCCAGGGCGGTGTAGAAGCCGTCTTTTTCGCTCTTTTTCACAACACGGTCCCGGCTCTTGGCGGCGGGATCGGTCAGCTGCAGCTGTACGGAGACCCGGGTAGCGATCTCGGTGTCGCCCTGCTTCTGGGTTTCCAGAATCTGCAGCATAACGATGTGACTGTCGGCCATGGAGCCGTAATAAACAAGGTTGTCTTTCCGCATCAACGGACGTCCTTTATACATCAGAACTGCGCTTTCGTCAGCCATGTAACGTACCTCCTGTGCAAAATGTAATCGAATTGTAACACATTGTAACGCAGATGTCAAGCTTTTTGTTGGAAAAACAGCCCGAAAACACCTGGTTTACATAATTATCGCTGGAAATTTGTTGAAAAGAAACTAAAAAATGGGAAAGACGGAGGAGAAAGTATGAGATTGTCAAGCTGCGTGCCGGGGTGCTTTCCCGGCTGGATACAAAACAAGGGGCCTTTTTGTCAGGCCCCTTGGCTTGGGATTATTCGCCGTCGGATTCTGTCTCGAACAGGTACTCCCGAACCAGAACCTGCATCAGCTCGTCCCGGTCGATTTTACAAATGGCGCTGCGGGCACCGTTGTAATTGGTGATATAGGTGGGGTCTTCTGTCAGCAGATAGCCGACGATCTGGTTGATGGGATTGTAACCCTTCTGGGTCAAAGCCTCATACACACTGCGGAGTGTACTCCGCATATAATCCTTGTCATCGCTGGGTACGGTAAATTTCAGGGTATCTTGTCCCGCCATGGTATTCAGCCTCCTTACAGCCAGAATAGAATATGGTCATTATAACCCAAACGGGGCTTGGTGTAAAGCCCCAATTTGGGAATTTTTTGTTAAATCACCGCAGGGTAGCGTCCAGTTTGGTGCTCAGAGCGGCGAGAACCTTGCTGACCACGCCCTCGGAATCCGCATCGGTCAGGGTGCGGTCGTCGGCACGCAGCTCCAAAGAGAAGGCCAGGCTCTTCTTGCCCTCAGGCACGCCGGTACCCCGGTAGATGTCGAACAGCTTCACGCCCCGCAGCAGCTTGCTGGCAGCGGCGGTGATGGTCTCCTCAATCTGCGCCACGGTGACAGCCTCATCGCAGATCAGGCTCAAGTCACGGGTGACGGTGGGGTACTTGGGCAGAGCGGTGTAGGTCACGGGGGGCAGCTGCTGGGTCAGCAGCAGGGAGAAGTTGATTTCCGCGCAGTATACGTCCGCGTCAATGCCGTAATTCTTGGCAACCAGAGGATGCACCTGACCCATATAGCCCACATCCACGCCATCGATGGAAACCATGGCGCAGCGGCCGGGATGGTAGCTGGGGTTGTCCTTCACGGCACGGTAGCTGGCCTTCTTCAGCCGCAGACCGGCAAAGACGGCTTCCAGCTCGCCCTTCAGGGTGAAGAAGGTCTCACCGGCACCGTAGGTGCCCAGCAGCAGCATCTTCGGCTCCTGGGGCAGCTTTTCGCCTTCCTGGGGCAGATAGATCTTGGCCAGCTCGTAGAGCTTGGCGGCCTTGTTGTGGTAGGCGTTGTTCCGGCTCAGGATCTCCATCATGGAGGGCAGAGCGATGGTACGCATAATGGAGGTATCCTCGCCCAGAGGATTCTGGATTCGCATGGCGTTACGCAGGAGGGAATCGGCGCTGAGACGGATCTGGTCGAAAATCGTGGGGGAGACAAAGGAATAGGTGATGATCTCGCTGTAGCCCAGACCACGGCACAGGGTACCGGCCTTGGCTTCCAGCTTCATCTCGGGAGTATAGCCGCCCTGAGCGGAGGTCTTGAAGGAGGTGGTGGGAATGGCGTTGTAGCCGAAGGAACGGCCAACCTCCTCCGCGATATCCACCATCCGCACCAGGTCGGGACGGAAGGAGGGAACCAGAATGGTGTCGCCCTCCACGGGGATCTCCAGCCGGTTCAGGTACATGACCATGTCTTCCCGGGAAATATCGGTGCCCAGCAGGCGGTTGATCTTCTCCGGCTCCAGAGGCAGACGCTTGGGTTCGGGAACGTAGTTGATCACGTCGATGGTGCCGTCCAGCACATCGCCGCAGCCCAGCAGCTCCACCAGCTCGCAGGCACGCTGCACAGCGGGGACAGTCATCATGGGATCCAGGTTCTTCTCAAACTTGCCGGAGGCATCGGTACGCATACCCAGCGCCAGAGCGGTCTGACGGATGGAGGTGCCGTTGAAATTGGCGGACTCAAAGACCACCATGGTGGTATCGTCCACGATTTCGGAGTTCTCACCGCCCATGATGCCTGCCAGACCAATGGCACGGGCATCGTCAGCGATGACCAGCATACCGGCCTTCAGCTCCCGCACATTGCCGTCCAGCGTGGTCAGGGTCTCGCCCTCGGCAGCTTCCCGGACAACGATCTTGCCGGAGGAAACATAGCGGTAGTCGAAAGCGTGCATGGGCTGACCGTACTCCAGCATCACATAGTTGGTGATGTCCACAATGTTGTTGATGGGGCGCACGCCGTTGGCACGCAGGCGCTGGCGCAGCCACTTGGGGGAGGGGCCAATCTTCACGTTGGCAACCATCCGGGAGGTGTAGCGGTTGCACAGCTCGGTGGCAGGAATTTCCACATCCAGGTGCTCATAGATGGAGCCGGCATCGGAGCCGTGAACCACAGGCTCGTGGTGCTTCATTTCCTTGCCGAAGGCGGCGGCGGATTCCCGAGCCAGACCCATGATGGAGTAGCAGTCGGGACGGTTGTTGGTGATCTCGAAATCCACAATGGTATCGTCGTTGCCGATGACCAGGTTGATGTCCTGACCCACGGTGCAGTTTTCGTCATTGAGGATCCAGATGCCGTCGGCAAACACGCCGGGCAGGTCATTCTGGGTCAGACCCAGCTCCTCGAAGGAGCAGAGCATACCGTTGGACTTTTCCCCACGGAGCTTGCCCTTGGTGATGTGGACACCGCCGGGAAGCCAGGAATTGTGCAGGGCGGCGGGAACCAGATCCCCCTCGTGGACGTTCTGCGCGCCGGTGACGATCTGCACCGGCTCGTTCTTGCCCACATCTACCTGACAGATGAACATATGGTCAGAGTTGGAATGGGGAACCATGGTCAGCACCCTGCCGACCACCACATTGCGGATCTCGGCATCCATGCGCTCGTAGGTCTCCACCTTCTGACCAAAGACGGTCAGGGTCTCCACATATTCCTTATCGGATACGCTGCTCAGGTCAACAAACTCCTCGTGCAGCCATTTTCTGTTCAGCTTCATTGTATACCCTCCTTAGAACTGGTTCAGGAAC
>CAYWZB010000016.1:0-18646 GCA_964462775.1 uncultured Oscillospiraceae bacterium | reverse complement strand
GTTCCCGGAAGGTGGTGATCTTCTGATCCTCCAGCTCCAGCTCCACGCCCAGCTCGGTCTCCAGGTCCATGATCATCTCCACCACGTCCAGGGAATCGATACCCAGAGACTCAAAGGTGGACTCGGGAGTGATCTCGCTGACATCCAGCTCCAGCTGCTTGGCAGCATAGTTAACCAGTTTTTCGTACATAGAAAGTCCTCCTCGGTAAAAATCTTACCGGATGCTATTTTAGTATAGAATCCGAAATTTGTCAATGGTTGTTTTTTGCGGCGGCCAAACCCGCAGCATTGGCCGTTGCCCAGGCGATTTGCAGGTTGAATCCGCCGGTGTAGGCATCGCAGTCGATGATCTCTCCGGCGAAGTACAGTCCGCCGACCTTTTTCGACTCCATAGTTTTCGGGTCGATCTCCCCTGTCTTTACGCCGCCGGAGGTGATGATGGCCTCCGCCACCGGGCGTTTGCCGGTGATGTCCAGGGAGAAGCCCTTGAGCAGCTGCACCAGCTCCCGGCGCTTCTGCTTGGTCAGAGAGTTGGCCTGCATGGCAGGATCAATCTCCAGACGGCGCAGCACCACGGGGATCATGCTTCTGGGCAGCAGGTCGGTCAGGGCATTTTCCATGGCCCGGTTCTGGTACAGCTCCAGATCCCGCAGGATCCGGTCATCCAGCTTGTTTTCTTCCAGTGCAGGCTTCAGGTCAATGACCAGCCGACACCCCTCCCCCTTCAAATGGCAGGAGGCGGACAGCACCGTGGGGCCGGACACGCCGAAGTGGGTGAACAGCAGTTCCCCGAAATCCCTGTAAAGCACCTTGCCCTTGGCGTTGAGCAGCTTCACGCCGCAGTTTCGCAGCGACAGTCCCTGCATCTGCCGGCAGTCCTCTCCGGCGGTTTCCAGAGGCACCAGACTGCCCTGCGCCGGGACAATGGTGTGCCCCAGCCGGGCTGCCATTTCATAGCCGTCCCCCGTCGAGCCGGTGGTGGGATAGGACACACCGCCGGTGGCCAGGATCACCCAGGAGGCGGAAATGGTCTGCCCGGGGAGCTGCACCCCGGTGACCACGCCGTTTTCTGTCAGAATCTGCTGAACACGCCCGGTCTTTACCGTCACATTCCGCTGCCGCAGTTCCCGCTTCAGGCAATCCAGCACCGACTGTGCCTGATCCGACTGGGGGAACACCCGGTTGCCTCGCTCAGTTTTCAGGGGACAGCCGTGGCTTTCCAAAAAGGCCTTGATTCTGTCCGGGGGAAAGGCGGTCATGGCGCTGTAGAGGAAGCGGCCGTTGCGGGGGGTGTTTTGCAGCACCTCCTCGGCGGTGCAGTCGTTGGTCACATTGCACCGCCCTTTACCGGTGATCAGCAGCTTCTTGCCCAGCCGGTCATTTCGTTCCAGCAGCAGCACCTTCGCTCCGGCACCCGCCGCAGTGATGGCCGCGAACATTCCCGCAGGGCCGCCGCCAATGACGATTCCATCATATGTCATGTTCTGTCTCCCGTTAATCCTTTTTCCGCTTTTCGTAAACCTCGTACTCATCCCAGATCCGTTCCAGGTTGGCAAAGGTCTGGGACAGCTCCCGCTCCCGCTTGGCGGCGATGGCCACGATCAGAGCGTTGACCACACTCAGCGGTGCCACCAGAGAATCCACCAGCGAGACCATATCGCTTTTGGCCATGAGCACATGATCCGAATTGGTGCCCAGCGGGGACAGCTTGCTGTCCGTCACGCCGATGACCGTCGCCCCGGCGCTGCGGCAATACTGAGCGCCCTTGGTGGTTGCCAGAGAATACCGTGGGAAGGAAAAGGCGATGACCACATCCTCCGAATTGACACCAACGATCTTTTCAAACATCTCCGCCGTGCTCACGCCGGAAATCACATGGACATTGTTGAACATATAGTTCAGGTAATAGCCCAGAAACTTCGCCAGCGCCTCCGCCGAGCGGACACCCAGAATGTACACCCGCTTCGCCTTCAAAATGGCATCCACCGCGGCCTGAAATTCTTCCCGTTCCAGCACCTCGTCGGTGCGGCGGAGCTTCTCCATATCCGAATGGAGCACCATGGACACCACATCCTGATCGGTGAAGCGGTCGCTGGCCACCTCGATGCGCTGCACCGAGGTCAGCCGGTTCAGAACCATTTCCTGCATGGCCTTCTGCATACTGGGATAGCCGTCAAAGCCCAGATCCACTGCAAAGCGCACCACCGTGGATTCGGATACCCCGGCGGTCTTGCCCAGCTTGTTGGCGGTCATAAAGGCGGCCTTATCGTAAGATTCGGTAATGTAGCGGGCGATGCGCTTCTGACCTTTGGAGAAGCTGTCCTCCCGTTCCTTCAAAAGGGTCAAAATATCATTGTTCATAGCTGCCTCCTTGGTGGCTGCTGATTTCTTTTTCCTCTATAATAGTAGCAAAGGCACCGCCATTTTGCAAGAGCAATTCCCAAAAAATGCACGCAGGATCCATCTTTCCCCTCACGCTTCCGTTTTTTGCCCGGACGGGAGGGTGCTTGCGCCATTTTTCAGCGCTCGGACTTCTTCCTCCGTCAGATAGCGCCAGGTGCCGCAGGGCAGTTCTCCCAGGCTCAGGCTGCCCTCCCGGATCCGGCGCAGCCGGGTACAGGTCATCCCCGCCGCCTGACACATCCGCCGCACCTGGCGGTTGCGCCCTTCGTGGATGGTCACCTGGAAGCGTGCCTTGTCTCCTTCTGCCTTCAGCAGCTTGACCTTCGGGGGGCGGATGGTGTAGCCGTCCAGCTCAATGGGTCTTGCCAGACGCTTTTCCCCGCCGGGGGCATAGCCCCTGACCCACACCAGATAGGTCTTTTTCACCTCGTGCTTCGGGTGCATCAGCTCGTTGGCAAAGGCGCCGTCGTTGGTAAACAGCAGCAGTCCCTCGCTGTCCATATCCAGCCGTCCCACGGGATACACCCGGGTTCCGCAGTCCGCCACCAGCTGCGCCGCGTTCTGCCGCCCCTTCTCGTCGGAAAGAGTAGTCACATAGCCCCGGGGCTTGTTCAGCAATATGTACACCAGCCCCGTCTGCTCCGGCAGGGGCACGCCATCGACGCAGATGGTGTCCGTCTGTCCGTCGGCGGTATCCCCCAGCTGGGCAACCCGGCCGTTCACCGTCACCCGGCCGGCGGAGATCAGCTCCTCCGCCTTCCGCCGGGACGCAACGCCCCGGGCGGATAAAATTTTCTGCAGCCGCTCTGCCATGGCTCAATCCTCCTGTGATGGGGGCGGCTCACCGACCCCATTTCTGCCAAAAATACTTCTTTTCTTCTCCGCCGCTTTGCTCCACGGTCTGCCCATAGACCACCGGCGCTTTGCCCACTGCTTTTCCGTTCAGCAGCACATACACAAATCCGGCATCCGCTCCCTCCACGGCCGGGGCATAGACAAAGCCCGGCCCGGGCAGAGCCAGCACGGTGCGCTCCTCCTCGGCCAAGGCATAGGAAAAATCCTCCGCCGCCAGCACTTCTACCCGTGCCTGCTCGCCGCCGACAACCTCCAGCGTACCCACTAGATCCCCCGCCCGGAAAACCGGCCGGATGGTGTAGCGGGTGAAGCTGTCTTCCAGCAGCGTCGTGTGATCCGCCCAGTCGTTGGGATCATCCATGGTCACAGCCAGCACCCGGCGGTCATTGCGGGTGGCGCTGGACACCAGAATCCGCCCCGCCGCCTTGGTATAGCCGGTTTTCACCCCGTCTGCCCCGGGCAACCGCCACAGCAGCTTGTTGTGGTTGGTCAGGCACCGCTGCCCCACCTTCACAGATTTTGCCGATACGGTTTTGGCGAAAATGGGATTTTCCATGGCGTAAGCCGCCAGTTTCCCCAAATCCTCCGCGGTGGAATAGTGACCGGGGCTGTCCAGTCCGTTGGGATTTTCAAAATGGGTGCCGCGCAAACCCAGGGCTCTGGCCTTGTCATTCATCATCTGGGCAAAGCCCTCCACCGTGCCACCGCAGTAAATGGCCAGCGCCACCGCCGCGTCATTGCCGGAGGACAGCATCAGCCCATACAGCAGCTCCTGAATGGTGAGCACCTCCCCCTCCCGCAGATACATGGAGGAGCCTTCGATGCCCACCGCCTCCGCCGGAATCCGCATCCGGTCCAGCACATTGCACCGCTCGCAGATCACCAGCGCCGTCATGATCTTGGTGGTGCTGGCAATAAGTCCCTGCTCCTTTTCCTGCTTGGCATACAGCACCCGTCCGCTGATGCCGTCAACAACGTAAGCCCTCCGGGCAGAAACCGCCCCCGCACTCCGGGGCAAAAACAGAGCGGCGGCCAGCAATGCAGCCGCCGCTCCGGCGAAATGTCGTTTCATGGTTACCATCCCCCGGAAATAGTTTTTCCGGGTATGGCGGCTTTATTCAGCCTTTTTGTTTTCAAAAAACGCAGTCAGCTTGTCGATGGTATCGGGCACCATCTCCACGATCCGATCCGCCGTGGTGCTGGCAGGCTGCGCCACGGGCATCATCCGTACCGCACCGTCCTTGATGATCAAAAAGCACACCGGAGTCACCTTCACACCGCCGCCGACACCGCCGCCGAAGGCCTGGTTGTTGGCAAAATCCGAGCCGCCGCCGCCCACGCCCACGCTGATCTTGGATACAGGCAGGATGGTCACGCCGTCCGGGGTGGTGATGGGATCGCCGATGACGGAATTGACATCCACCATCTCACGGATCTTGGCAATGGTCTTGTCCAGCATATTGGGGAGCTTTTCACTCATGGTTCATACCGCCTTTTCTGATTTTCCGTAAATTCCAATAGTCCTTCAGTGCCCGGATGCCATAACGGATCACCAGCGCCAGCGCCCTGGCCAGGGAAAGGGTGATGTCCGCCCCGGCACGGATCCGGGTCTCGTCGGCGCAGAAATCGCACTGCACCTGTACGTTCCGCTTTTTGATGACGAAGCTTTCCTCCAGCACCCCCAGCAGATTCCCCAGCGCCGTCCAGGCACGCCCGTAGGCAATGGCCAGATCGCAGGGATCCTCCCCTGCCAGCACCAGATCGCACTGCAGATGGTTGATGCGGAGCTTCCGGCGCAGCTGTCCCAGAAAGGCCAGCGCCGTTTTCACCAGAGGCAGGAAGTCCTTCCAGCTGCCGCCGGCGGGAGATGGCTCCTGCTTCGGCGGCTCGGTGCTCTGGGCAGGAGCTTTTTTCTCCACTTCAGAAGGTTTTTCCTGCTTTGCTTCTGTTTTTTTCGTCTTTTTTTCAGACTTTTTCTTGTTCCTCGGGTACAGCCCGATATGGACAGGCCCCACGATCACCGCGGCATAGCCGCCCCGGTGGTCAAAGCGTGCCTGAATGCCCACAGGCATCGCTCCCAGCAGCGCCAGCACCGCCAGGGCTATGAGCCAGCCCATTTAGCCCTCCTCCTGAGTCTGCTCCTGGGGAAGCTCCACAGGCTCACCGAAGGCAATCTTGTCAATGGGAGGCAGTTCTTCCAGACTGGTCAGACCGAAGGTACGCAAAAAGTCGGGCGTGGTCTTATACTGAATGGGGCGACCCGGCACGTTCAGTCGTCCGGCCTCCTCGATCAGCTTCTTGTTCATCAGCGCCGCCACGGAATAGGCGCTGTCCACGCCCCGGATCTGCTCCACCATGGCTTTGGTGGCAGGCTGATAATAGGCAATGATGGTCAGCGTTTCCAGCTGGGAGGAGGACAGCTTGGGGGGCTTCCGGGTCTCCAGAGCCTTGGTCACAAAGTCCGCCATCTCACCGGAGGATACCATCTGATAGCCCTTTTCCAGCTTCAGGATCCGAATACCCCGGCGCTCAAAGGCGTACTGATCCGCCAGTGCGTCGGCGGCCTGCTCGACCTCCGCCGGATCCGTTTCCAGCACGGCTGCCAGGCGGCTAAGTTCCACCCGCTCGCCTGCGGCAAACAGGATAGCCTCCAGGGCACGCTGCAGTTGTTCAAGTTCCATTGGCAGTCAGCTCCTTCTTCTCCTCCTCGTCCAGCAGACGGACGTTGGGGTTTTCTCCGTTTACGTCATCTTCCAGTGTGACGGAATTGGTTTTGCAAAGATCCAGCACCGCCAGGAAGGTTGCCACGATCTCCGAGCGGCTTTTGTTGCCCTTAAACAGGTTCTTCAGCCGTTCCACGCCCCGCAGCAGCAGCTGGCGCAGCACTTCGCCGGTTTTCCGGCCGATGGGGTAAGGCTCCTTGCCCACGATGCCCTGAAAGTTCATGGTAGGCGGGGGCAGCTGCCGGGCGTTGCGTTCGGTGATACCCTCCAACGCCCGCAGCAGATCCATCACATCATGCTGGTAGCGATAGCCCTGCTCCCGGCGCAGCGGCTCCGGCTCCTTGGTGAACAGGCAGCGGCCGATCTCGTTTCTCGGCTCCAGCTCCACCACAGCCAGACGGATCTGCTCCATGGCTTCCTTCCGCTTGCGCTCAATCAGACTCTGGCGCAGCAGATCCAGTTCGTCCTCCGCCTCCTGCTGCTCCGCGGCGGACAGGAGCATCTTGGTCTTAATGAGCATCAGGTGGGAGGCCATGGTGATAAACTCACTGGCAATCTCCATATCCAGCCGCTTCATTTCCTCCAGATAGGCCAGATACTGCTCCAAAATTGCGGTGATGGACACATCCTGAATCTCAATTTTATTCTTGCTCAGCAATTCAAAAATAACGTCCAGCGGGCCTTCAAAGTCCTCCATGGTCTCCGACCGGGTATGGACAATGCCCTCCAAACGATATTGCGGTTCTCCCATAGTATATCCTTTTCCAAATTCAGCATATTGTTTCGGGTGCATTATACCATTCTTTTTTCCCCTTCGCAAGTATTTCCGCAAATTATCTTTGTCCCGGGGAACCGATTACAAATTTATGACAACTTTCTTTCAGAAATGATTGCATTTTTCGACGGAATGTGTTATGATGACTCCACGAGAGACTTGGAGGGATGAATCGTGGCCAAACGGAATCGCTATCGTGAATTGGAAAATCTGATGACTAAGATCATCGCGGCAGATGCTTTTGTTTTCGTGCTGTATCTGTTCTGCGCCGGCCATGGCTGGGACGTATTCAAAGTCATCTGCGCCAGCATCGCCATTGTTGGCTCCCTGCTGTGTCTGGGCTGGCTGTACATTACCGGTGAGTTTACCCGCCGACGCAGTCTGTGGATGGTGACGGGCTTTGCCGCCATCGTGCTGTGTATGCTGCTGAGTCTGGTTCTGGGCTATCCCTGTCCCGTGGCTCCGGCTGTCGCCCCCATTCCCACAATTCCAGTTGCATAAGACAAGAGGTGACGCTTTGGTTCGTCACCTCTTGTTTGCAGATTTTTCATGGTATCCCTGCCTCTTCTTTCCGGCATCCTAGTGCTTGAGGTGAATGCCATGAAGCGGCTTTTTTTGTTTACTCTGCTCCTGCCATTGCTGGCGGTACCGGCTCAGGCGGATGTGATCCGGTGGGTAGATTTTCAGATCCCCTACGAATCCATGGAATACGCTCTGGATGCCGACATTGCCACTGCCCAGCAGGAAAAGCACATTCCCTGGATTGACGCACTGGCCGTCGCCGCCTGCCGAACCGGGGGAAAATGCCAGCTCAGCGCCGTCAAAACGGCGGTTTCCGACCTGAAAACTGACAAAAGCACCCAGGAGCTTTTGGGTGCTCTGTACCAATATTACAGCTACTACCATCAGGCATATACCGCCGCGCTGGGCGGTCTGGTGGGCAGCTATGCCATTGAAGTGGACGGTCAGTGGCAGAGCGCCTATGGGCTGAAGGCCTTCTCCCCCATTGCCGCCGGATTTTCTTACAGCCACTGCGCGGATTTCGGTGCGGGCCGCTCCTTCGGCTTCCGCCGCCGGCATCTGGGCAATGACCTGATGGGCACTTTGGGCACGCCCATCGTCGCCGTGGAGGGCGGCGTGGTGGAGGCCATGGGCTGGAACCGCTACGGCGGCTGGCGGGTGAGCATCCGCTCCGCCGACAGCAGGCGCTACTATTATTATGCCCACCTGCAAAAGGATGCCCCTTTCGCCCCGGGGCTGGCAGTGGGGGATTTGGTGCAGGCGGGGCAGCTCATTGGCTTCATGGGGCGCACCGGCTACTCCGACACGGAAAACACCAACAACATTGAGATCGTCCACCTGCACTTTGGTCTTGAGCTGATTTTTGACGAAAGCCAGAAAGAATGCGACAACGAGATCTGGATCGATGTGTACAACCTCGTCCGCCTTCTTTCCTCCCACCGTGCCAGCTACCAGAAGCGTGACGGCAGCTGGCAGCGCCTGTACCCCTACCGGGATCTGGACACGGAGGAGTTTCCCCTGCCCGCCGCCAAGTAAGCCGCCCCCGCCGCACATTTTGCGGCGGGGGTTTTGGGTTACGCTCCCTTATATTTGCGCCGGGTGGCCATGCCGCCCCGGATATGGCGCTCCCGCTTGTTCGCGTCCAGAACCTGGCGGGCCTGCAGGTACAGCTGATAATCGATATGCTCCAGCTTCTGGGTCAGATCCTTGTGCACGGTGGATTTGGAAATGCCGAAGTGCCGGGCGGCGGCACGGACGGTGGCACCGGTCTCGATGAGGTACACAGCCACTTCACAGGCTCGCTTCTCCCTTGGTTGCGTCATAGGCTACCCCTCCGTTTGCTGTGTGCTAGGAAAGCCTATGCCCGCCTTTGTCCCAATATGTCCAAAAGCGATTTCTACGATAAAATCCGCAGGTCTTGCCTCTCCCTCTGGGAGAGGTGGCACGGCGAATGCCGTGACGGAGAGGGTTCTGGATTTCGCTTAAAAATATTCGTCAAGCCCTCTCAGTCATGCTATCGCATGACAGCTCCCCCAAAGGGGGATCCGGGAAATGCAGTTTTTGACAGACTGCCAAAACCGGACGTGCCGAGGCACGTCCGGTTCTGTGTGTTATCTTCGTTTCCGGGGCTTGGGCAGCAATGCCAGAAGCATCAGCACCAGCAGCGCCGGTGCCGCCACCACCGGGGCAACCAGCAGCGGCTCGATCTGCATGGCATCCGCTGTCACCAGCACACGCTTGCCCTCCTCCCGGGTCTGGATCCGGTGACCCCGAACCAGAAGCCGGTGGGTATTGATGCCGTAGGGGGTGCAGGTGACCAGTGTGCACAGATCCTGCCCTTCCGCAATTTTCAGCTGGCTGGTCTGGTGCGGCTCCACAATGGAGATCTGATCCACCTCATAGGTCAGCACTTCATCCAGCACCCGCAGCAGGAAGGTATCCCCCTCCCGGAGCTTGTCCAGGTGGGTGAACAGCTTGGCGCTGGGCAGTCCCCGGTGCCCGGAGAGCACGCAGTGGCTGCTGTCGCCGCCCACAGGCAGGCTCGACCAGTCCAGATGCCCCACCGCCACCTGCAACACCGCTTCGTCGGTGCCGTGGTAGATGGGAAGGGTGCATCCGATGCTGGGGATCTCAATATAGCCCATGACCCCCTGCCCGGAAATGTTCAGCAGCGTCTCATACTGCTCCTGCTGCTCCGGCTCCAGCGCAAAGCCCGTTTCCCGATCCAGCAGAGAGTGGTTATACGCCCATGCCTCCGACCAGATATGCTGGTATTCTTCCTGATCCATTTGTGCCACATTCTCGGCGTAGTTGACGATGGCTCGGCTCTGGTGCAGGGAGTTCCAGTAGTCACTGAAAGCCGGATACAGCAGCAGCGCCGCACCTGCCAGCATGGTGAACACCAGCGCCAGGTCTATCCAGTTGGATCGTTTTTCCTTCATGGGAAAGGCTCCTTGCTTCTGTTTCCGATGTATCCTCCGGGGTCACAGTCCTGCGCTCAGGCGTTTTCTTTTGTCCAGCAACCCGACGCCACCCAGAATCAGTGCCACGCCCAGCAGCCAGAAGCCCAGGATTCCGCTGCCGCCGGTGGAGGGCAGCTCCTGGTAATTCATCCGGTTGGTCACTGTTACCGTAGCCGGCTGCTCCGTCACCGTCACAGCGTTGTCTTTGTAGCTGACCACAAAGGGCATTGCGTTGGCGGTTCCCTCCTGTCCGGGAAGGATGGGGGCTCCGTTGTCGCCCAGCTCATAGACATAGTAGGTTTTCCCCACTTCCAGTCCGGTGAACTTCTCCGTCTGGACACTTCCATCCTGGAAATACACATGGGTAATAGTCTGCTTCGGCTCAGGAGTCGTGTTGCCGTCCAGCTTACTGTCATAGATGGCAAAGCGGTAGGTGCCGCTGATGGCACCGGACAGACTCTCTCCCGCCGCATTTTGGAACTGCTTGTTTACCTGAACCTCACCCTTGCTGTTATACGCAGTGTAGGAATAGGTAGCAGTATTATGGACATCCGTCACACCTTCGAGAACACCAGGATACTCGCCATCGTCATTCGCCTTGCACACCCTAAAGTAGTGGGGCGTACTGTTCACCACATATCCATCCGGAGCTTTTGTCTCTGTCAGGCGGTAGATGGTGTTATATTCCAGCTTTTGTTCTTCCGCACCGAATGTCAGCTTGCCGTTATCATCCGTCGTGCCTGTCATCTTCGTAAAGCTCTCCACAGGCTCCAACGCCTTATTTACCTGTACCAGCTCAAATTCCGCTCCCCGCAGCAGGGTCGTGACGTTTGCGCTGTCCAGCTTCTGAATCTCCAGCAGCACGTTGTGCGTGCCAGAAACCGAGCCGCCGGCGCTATAGAAGAAATTCTCCTCCTTGACGCTGCTGCCCGATGTGCTGCTATACCCGGACCAATAGGCGTTGTTGGAGATTTCAATCTTCTCGCCCGGCTTTGCGTGAATGGTCGTGGTATAGGTGATGGTCAGAGGAATGTTATCCGGCAGGGTCAGACGCAGGGTCTGTCCGTCCACCGCAGCATGCCAGCCCGTCACCGATTCTTGCGTCACGGTGTTGACCACCCGAATGGTTTCCGGTTTCAGGGTCAGAATATCGCACATGGTATCTACCAGCACAATTTTATCTGCCCCGGGCACCAGATCCGTACCCAGCTCATTGACCCGGATCTCAAAGGGATACCGGGAGCCCATGCTCTCCTGATACACGCCGGTCTTGCTGAGCTTGGGGGCGCCGAGGGTCACGCTGCTGACATCATTGCCCAGCGAAATGCCGTCCATCGTCAACAGGCTTACCTCGTTATCAAAGGTCTTAGTCTCACCGCCCAGGAGCACAGCCGAGTCTGTCACCTTGCAGACCACCAGATAAGTGGCGTAATAAGCGCCCGGCTTCGTATAATCGGCCTTCAGGCCATCCACCTGCCAGATCACTTCCTGCCCCTTGACATAATAATAGGCAGGCGTGGGATTCTTGTCATACTTACTATTAAAGACCTTTTCCACCTCAGTATACCCACTTAAATCCGTGATTTTCCCGAAGGGGTAGTTTTTATTTCCTCCACCGGTGGAATAGCGCTGGACATAGACCAGCTCCATTCCCTCGGGGATCTGTTCCCGGATGCGGTAGCTGCCGCTGAGGGTGGAGTCCTGATTGATGGTCACCTTCCAGGCGGCATAAATGCCCGGGCCGGAGCCAGTCAGATGGTCATACTGCAGCACCGTGTCCTTACTTCCCACATCATTGAAGGCAACGGTCTCCTTAGTGACCTCACCACGCTCATTCGCTTTTGCCTGGAACACATCCGCCAGAGTCTTATAGATGCTGCCGCCGCCCACAATGGTGTGCTGGTCGCCGGACTGGGATGTCCAGGAAAGCTCTTCGCCGGGATCCTGCGTTTCCAGATTGTTGGCGTAGGTCTTATATTGTCCATCCCCCTGAGGCAGGGCGTTGGGCACGGTCCTGACCACGAAGTACAGACTTTCCTGCTCCTGCAGCGTCACGTCCTCTGTCAATGTCAGCGTCAGGGAGTCGTCCTCCTTTTGGGGGGTATAGTTCGTAAAGGGTCTGTCAGTGGGCAGCACACTCAGATCCGGATAATCGGACAGCTCGCCCAGGTTGCCAATAAACGCACACACCGGCTCGCTGTCGATGGTATGGGCATCCCGATCCTTCGCAGTGGTATCCCGGAATTTTGTTCCACTGGGAATCTTGTTGCCCTTGGCCTCAATGATCCAGTACATTGCGCCGTTGCCATTGTTTGTTTCCGTATTGGGGGCATCATAATACCAGAAGCGCTTCGCCGCGTAGAACGCATTCTGTCCCTCCACACGCACGCTGGCACTGACCCAGACGCTTCCCAGCGTATAGTGGGAGCCACCGACACCGATGACACCTCCGATCAGATGGAACTCGTTGGCCACGACAACGGTGCTGCTGCTTTCCATATTCTGCGGCTGGGCATAATAGGTCAGCCGGTAGGCATCGGTACCCTTATCCAGTCCCCACTGCTGCGGAATGAACGTAAAGGAAGTTTTTCCACCAATGTTAATCCAGATGGTTTTGTACGGCTCATCCGCCTTGACACCGTTGGTCTTTTTGTACGCATCCACCCGGACGTAACCCACATAGATCATGTGTTCACTTTTCAGTTCATCTCTCAGTGTCGCACCGGAAACATCCCATTCGCCGGATTCATTGACACCCACCTCATAGCGGTAGCTGCCTGCCGGAACGGTGAAGGATTTTCCATCAGACATGGTGATCGTTTTCTCTTCCGAGATCGGTTCGCCCTCCAGCTTCCACACCCAGGTCTTTCCGTCCATGGTGTATTCCCGGTTGTAGCTGTTCAGACGATCGTTGCCGCCATTTGTTCTGCTCGGATCCGACAGCACGGTGGCACGATTTCCGATTTTCAGCTGGGTATTGCCGGTGGTAAAGATTCCCTGATCCACCTTCACCTCATACACCAGCGTTTTGCTTTCGCCGGGCTTCAAATCTCCCACGGGATATTTAAAGCTCTTTTCGTTTTGCGCCAGTTCCACCGGGCCGGCATTCAGCTGGGGTTCCAGTCCCTCAAAGCCGTTCTGATCCTTTTGGCCGCCTTGATACAGTTCAAACTTCTGATAGCTCAGGAAAGGCAACAGGGCTTCGTCGGTTTTATTACCACCATCCACTGTCCCATCAAGTGCGTCCCAGATGTACACATCATCCAGGGTATAATTATTATCCTCATAGGCATGCACCCACACCGTATAACGCAGGATACCGCCGTCATCGTCCTCATTCTTCACAAAAGACGCCGCCACCTTGCTCAGTGTGGCGCCGGCCTTGGGAATGAAGCTGGTCGTATCCTCATCCCGCAGATAGTTCTCGGAGTACAGCTCTGCCTCATTGGTAACGGGAATCTTGCTGGGTTTCGCCCCCAGATATTCTTTCGTCAGCGGGAGCTTGTAGGTAAGGATTTTCGTTTCGTTGGCTTCCAGATTACCAACCGTCCAGATCAGTCCCTCCTTGGTCACCTCAGTCCCTCCGGCATCCGAAGTAATCAACTGATAGTCCAGGAGGTCGCTTTCGTTCTTTTCCACATAGTCGGCACCCGCTGTGACCTGATCCTTTACAACCACACCCGGGCAGCCGTACTCTCCGGCGGTCACAGTCAGGGTATAGCAGAGGAATCTGCCATTCTCCCCTTCTTCCAGCTCCACCAGTGTCTTGTCCAGCTCCACATCGCCGTACATGGCGATCAGGTTGTCTTCAAAGGGGATCGTAATAGTCACATCGCCAACTTTAATGGTCGTGTCATCGGATTTATCCGCAACGGACAGATCCGCGTGACCAGATACCTGGAAGGTACCGGAAATCGAATCGGTATCCTTGTTGAAGCCATTAACCCAGTCCTTGTCAAACGTCAGGGTCGCCACGCCGTCGCTGACGGTAATCGAGCCTCGGGGCTCATTGCCCTCCAGCAGATTGCCGCCGGTATTGGCTTTTTTGAGCAGCTCCGGCATTGGATAGGTCATGGTATATCCGGCTTGACGCAGAGCCTCGGGGTTGACTCCATCGAAGGCAACCTCCAGCTTGAATGTGGCATTGCCGGGAACCTTTCCCCCCATGCTTTCTGTAATCTCCACCCAGTTGCTTCCATTGTCGGTGGAGTAGAATAGTTTCGCACCGCTGATATACTTAGTCACATCCAGAGGAACAGTTTCCGCATTTTCCTCCGGCTCCTGGATATCCGCCGCAGGCATATCCGCCCCGTCGCCTTCCAGGGTGGTAATCGGGGGCAGCGTCTCGTTGGCATCTCCCGTGGGATCCGCAGAATCGGAATCCGTCTCGTCCTGCGTTGTCTCTTCCGTTACGGGCACAGTTGTTTCCTCGGGGTCAGCTTCTTCGTCACGGAAGCATTTCTCCGAATGGGTGTGCGCCTCCAATCCGCAGGTCAGCTCCCAGGTGCCGTAGCACAGGGCGGTGTGGGTATGCTCCTCGGCGCAGGTCAGCGTCTCCGTATCCACCGGCTCCTCCACGGTCACAAAGCACTCCGGGCCGTGGGTGTGCATCAAAATCTGGAGCATTTGGCAGTTATGTCCCTCGGCGCAGGTCACATCATGCTGGTGCGCCTGAATCTGGGACTGCTGGCAGACCAGCACCGGCTCTCCCTCCGGCTCCTCGGGCAAAGAGCAGGTCAGCTCCTCCGTCCAGCTGTAGCAATCATCGTCGTGGGTGTGTCCCTGGCTCTCCTCCGTCTGGCAGATCAGGGCACCTTCCTCATCCCGGCATTCCTCGCCGTGGGTATGTCCAGCTCCCTCCGCCGTCTGGCAGGTCAGCTCTCCCCGCTGACGGGTGAAGCACTCCATGCCATGGCTGTGTCCCTCCGGCACGAAGTAGCACCCCTCCCCGTGGATATGCTCCCGGATCTGGGGCAGCGGGCACCAGAGCGCCCCCTGAGAATCATAGCAGCTGCTGTCATGGGTGTGGATCAGATAATCCGCATAGCCGCAGTCGCTGCCGCACTCGCCGGTATGGCTGTGCGCCTGAGCGCCGCACTGCAGCCGGGTCACGCTGACTGCGGTGATCTGGGTATAGCATTCCTGGGTATGGGTATGCTCCGCCAGCGCGCAGGTCTGCTCCATGGTAATCGCGGGCAGCACCAGGGCGTACACGGTGCAAAACACCACCACAGACGCCAGCGCCAGAAACCATTTGTGTCTGCGTCTGCGGGTTTTATAGGCCTTTGTAAATCCTTCGCCATTGGGCAACATCGGTCATGTCCCCTCTCTGTTCTCTTTATTGAATCGGTCCGAAGTCCTCCAGGGGCCAGATCCGAAACAGGATCTTCCCCACAATCTGCTCTTCCGACACGCAGCCCACCTCCGTATGGCGGGAATCGACGGAGGTAGAGCGATGGTCGCCCATGCAGAAATACCGGTTTTCCGGCACCTGATAGGGCAATGTAATATTTGCGTCACCCAGAGACTTTTCCGTCAGGTAAGGCTCTGCAAGCACCTGTCCGTCCACGCTGACGGTGCCATCCTCGTCAATATCCACCCACTGCCCGGGCTGGGCAATGCAGCGCTTGACCAGGATCTTATTTCCCAGATAAAAGGCAATCAGCTCTCCGCGCTGGGGCTGGCTGCCCTTGAGGGACACCACAATGTCCCCCTCCTTCAGCGTCGGCGACATGGACGAGCCGTAAATCTGCAGCACCGGCATCCAGATGGTTGCCACCAGCACCGCCACCGCCGCCACCACGATCAGGGAATACAGGGTATTCCGCAGCGCACCCCGAAACCGGGAACGGTATTTCAGCCGCTGAACCTCTGCTTCCAGCGCCTGGGCACTGGGACGGTCAAGGGGTCTTTCTTGTCTCATGGCCGTCCTTCCTTTCCATGGACAGCGACTGGATATTGCCCATGTAATTCTGGCAGGCATTGGTTGCCATTTCCCGGGTCAGGCGCTGGATATTTTCCATATATTGCTTGCAGGCCGCGTCAGCCGCCTCAAAAACGCCGTTGAGCTTCATGGCCGCCTCGGCCATGGTGCCGGCATTTGCCAGCTGCAGCTGACGGCTTTTCAGCTTCTGCTCTGCTGTCTCCAGCTGGCTCCGCAGCCGGTCATTTTCCTGGCTCAGCTCCAGCAGCAACTGCATCAGATCGGCACGGCTGAGTTTTCTCAGTTCTTTTTCTGTCATAAAGGGTACTCCATCCTATCAGTATTCTCCCGTCTCCGGAAGGATACAATTTGTTACATTACAGTATAGCATATTCCGCAGGCGGATTCAACTATTTTTCTACGGATTCTATAAATTTCCGCCCGTTTCCCCCGCTGCCAAAGCCGCCCTTGACACCGGGGCAAAAGGGGGCTAAAATGTAGAAAATTCCATCTCTGCGAGGTATGTATGATTTACTTTAACAATGACTATTCTGAGGGCTGCCATCCCGCCATTCTGGAAGCTCTGGCAAAGACCAACTATGAGCAGACCCCCGGCTACGGCGAGGACTGCTACTGCGCCGCTGCCGCCGACAAGATCCGGGCTTTGTGCGGCCGGGAAGATCTGGCTGTCCATTTTCTGGTGGGCGGCACCCAGACCAATCTGACGGTGATCGATGCCGCCCTGCGTCCCCATCAGGGAGCGCTGTGCGCCGATTCCGGTCACATCAACGTCCACGAGACCGGCGCCGTGGAGGCCACCGGCCACAAGGTGCTGGGACTGCCCTCCCCGGACGGTAAGATCACCGCCCGGCAGGTCACCGAAACCGTCCGTGCCCACCGTGCCGATGCCAGCTTCGAGCACACCGTGCAGCCCAAGCTGGTCTACATCTCCCACCCCACCGAGCTGGGCACTCTGTACTCTAAAGCGGAGCTGGAAGCCCTCAGCGCTGCCTGCCGGGAGCTGGGGCTGTACCTGTTTCTGGACGGTGCCCGGCTGGGCTACGGTCTGACCGCCCCGGGCAGCGATCTGACTCTGGCGGACATCGCCCGGCTGTGCGATGTATTCTACATCGGCGGCACCAAGGTCGGTGCCCTGTTCGGTGAAGCGGTGGTCATCGGCAATCCCGCTTTGGCAGAGGATTTCCGCTATCTGATCAAGCAGCACGGTGGTATGCTGGCCAAGGGGCGGCTGCTGGGCATCCAGTTTGACCGGCTGATGACCGACAACCTCTATTTCGACATCGCCGCCCACGCCAACCGGCTGGCCGGACAGCTCCGGGATACCCTGCTGGAGCTGGGCTGCCCCTTCCTGGTTCCGGCGGTGAGCAACCAGCTGTTCCCCATCCTGCCCAACGCCGTTCTGGATCAACTGAAGGAGCGCTATACCTTCAGCGAGCAGCAGGTCATGGACAGCGGCCACCGCTGCGTCCGCTTCTGCACCAGCTGGGCGACCCGGCAGGAAAATGTGGATGCCCTGTGCGCCGATCTGAAGCGGCTGCTGGGATAATTCACAGGCTGTTCACTGGACTTTCCCACTGATTTCGGATATACTGATACAAAAGGAGGGATTTCCTTGCAAATCGACAGAAAATTCGCCCGGCAACTGTTCGGTCTGGTAGCCGGTTGCCTGGTGTTCGGTTGGCTGCTGCTGGATACCGCCCGAGCTACCGCCATGCTCAAAAGCGTCTGGGATCTGATTTCTCCCTTCGTGCTGGGTGCCGGCATTGCCTTTGTGTTCAATGTCCCCATGCGCTCCATTGAGCGGCAGCTGGATGGCATCCACCGGGAGGGACTGCGCCGCTCCCTGGCCATTGTGCTGACCATCGCCGCCATGATCCTTGTGATCATGTTCGTGGTGGAGCTGCTGGTGCCCCAGGTGACCCTGACCGCCGAATCCCTGAGCCAGAAGATTCCCTCCTTCGTGGAGCGGACGGCCAATACGCTCATGGAGCAGATGGACAGAAACCCGGATCTGAAGGCATGGATCCTGGACTTTACCAATCTGGAAACCATCGACTGGAACACGCTGGTGAAAAACGCCCTGACCCTTGTGGGCAATCAGGCCGCCACCGTTATGGGCAGCGCCGTTAATGTGATTACCAACATCACCAGCGGCATTGTCAATGCCGTCATCGCCATCGTCTTTGCCATCTACTGTCTGGGACGGAAGGAAATTCTGGCACGGCAGGGCCGCCGGATTCTCTATTCCCTGCTCCCGGAAAAGCTCTGCGATCAGATCATCCGGGTTCTGCGGCTGACCAATGTGACCTTCTCCAACTTCATTTCCGGCCAGTGTCTGGAAGCGTGCATTTTGGGATGCCTGTTTGCCGTGTCCATGAGCCTGTTCCGGATGCCCTACGTCCCTCTGGTCAGTGTGACCATCGCTGTCACCGCCCTGGTGCCCGTGGTGGGTGCCTTTATCGGCTGTGTGGTGGGTGCGTTCTTCATTCTGGTGGATGATCCCCTGCTGGCGCTGACCTTCGTGGCCATGTTCCTGATTCTGCAGCAGCTGGAAAACAATCTGATCTACCCCCGTGTGGTGGGCACCTCCATTGGTCTGCCCGGTATGTGGGTGCTGGTGGCTGTGACCATCGGTGGCGGTCTGATGGGCGTAGGCGGTATGCTGGTGATGATTCCGCTGACCTCCGTGTTCTATACCCTGCTGCGGGAATTTACGGACAAGCGTCTGGAAGAGCGGGGCATTCCCGAGGACAAGCTGCTGGATCACCCCCCGGAAATCCAGTCCCATTTCCGCCGAAACAAGGAGCGCAAGCAGCGCCGCCGTCTGGAAAAAATGCGGCAGCGCCTTCAGCAAAGCCAACACCATACCGACGAATAAGCAAAGAGCCACGGCGGAACGCCGTGGCTCTTCAGACTGTCAAAAAACTTCCAATATGGCCTTGTTTCTGGTATAATAAAAGAA
>CAYWZB010000015.1:0-18701 GCA_964462775.1 uncultured Oscillospiraceae bacterium | reverse complement strand
TCCGTTGGAGTTCCCCCTCGCGACATGGAACGAAGTATGTTATAATGTTCATGGGCGTGGCAAAATGCCCTTGAGGAGTAGACGGCTCCCTGGTCGGTGTGGAAGACTACCTGGGGCTTCTGCTCCTCTTTTTTGCCTGCCAAACGGTTAAGCTTGTCCAGGCAGTAATAATAGGGTTTATTATCTCCTGCGGTCGGAGAAACGCTGTGCGCAATAATCTCATTGTTGAATGTATCCACCAACAGCGTCCATTCCCATTGCTTGCCCTTGTTCTTAAGGACCGTCATGTCTGACACGACGATTTGAAGGGGCGCTTTTGCATTCCAGTGGCCTTTTACCAGATTCTCATACTTAATACTCTCTTCTCCCGGAGAACGATACTTGCATTTCCTTGCTTTTGAGCGGATGCCGGCCGCTTTACAGCATTTATGTGCCAGATTGTCAGAAAATACCCAACCGGTGTTGCTGAAGATATTTCTGGCCAGTCGGTGATATCCCAAAGACGGATGTAACTTATGCTCTTCCTGAAGCAGCTGGGTGAGCAGGATACGATCCTGCTCATACCGGTTCAGCTTGCCTTGCTGTGCCTTCCATTTGTAATATCCGGAACGGTTGATCCCCATAATCTTACACAGAAAATCTACCGGATACTTTACTTTGAGTTCTTCGATAACTTCGTAGTCTTTCCGTTGCCAGTAACGTATTCCCTGTTTGCACCAACTCCTTCCACCCAATATCCTTTTTTTAACCGGGCAATTTCTACTTCCTGTTTCGCTACCAACAGCCGCAGACGTTCCACCTCAGACAGTGACTTGCTGCTGTGAAGGGCTGCGTAAGGATTGCCGTTGTGAGGCTCCAGAGCGTCCTCGCCGTCCTGTAAGTACTTCTTGACCCAACTGGATACCAATGAATTTCTGATTCCGTACTCTCGTTCAATCTGTCTTACGGATAAATGTTCTTCCAGATGAAGTCGGACATATTTCATCTTTTCTTCTTTGCTGTATTTTCTGTGCGGTGTTCCTTTCTTACCCATATTTTCACATCCTTTCCATTTTTATTATACTACAGAAAAAGTAGACACCCACACTTTTGTGAGTGTCTACTTTCATTTTACAGGTGCAGCCGCAAGAAGCGGCACGCCCTGTTTTGTTCTGCCGGAAAAGCTCCGGATTATTCAGATAGAGGTGTCTCCGGGATCTTCCCATGGAGCCGTTCAAATTCCGCAATGTGCTTTTTGATCAGTTGCTCCAATTCTTTATTCTTGGTGCGGCCTTCGTAATCGGCAATGTAGCCCAGTTTATCCAACAGCTCTTGGGGAATCCGCAGGGTATACCGGGGGAGAGAATCTTTCATATCGACGAACCTCCGACGCAGGATTGACTAAATTATAGCAATCGTTTATAATGATATGGAAAAATGACGAAACTAATGCGTCAAAAATGGAGGGGATTTTTATGAACAGGGAGGAAAAGCTGGCTCACTTGCGAGCAATTGCAGGGGAGGATTGCGGCTACCGGGAATTGGAAGCGTGCTTTTTGCGCTGGGAGAATGCGTTTTCGGAAATGACTAACGGTCTGACGGAGACCCAGCAGGATATTGCCTGGGGATTTGTCTGTGCCCTGAATGCGTTGGACACGAGACTGTTGGAACTTGCCTGTGATGTCCTTCCCTTTGACTGAGAAAAAACAAGATCCGCACCCATTCGACCCTCCCGGCATAGATTGTGCCGGGAGGTTTTTGTTATGAAACGGTATTATATCACCTTCCGCTCGGTGACCTTCGCCCAGCGGGGGGAGCGGATCTTTCGGGGGAACGGCATTCGCTGTATGCTGCGGCGGACGCCGAAATGGATGGAGGAGCAGGGCTGCGGCTACAGCCTGCTGGTGGACACTCGGGACATTGCCGGGGCGGTGGCGCTGCTGAACCGGAACCGGATCCCCTGGCGGAAGGTTTACGCCAGCCGGGAGGACGGAGGGCTTGAGGAGGTGGCGGTATGATCTATCTGGATTCCGGCGCCACTTCCTTTCCCAAGCCGGCTGCGGTTCGCCGGGCGGTGGTGCAGGCCATGGAGCGCTGCGCCAACCCCGGCCGTGGAGGCTACCGGGAGGCCATGGCCGCCGGGAATGTGGTGTTTGCCTGCCGGGAAGCGGCGGGGAAGCTCTTTTCCTGCCAGCCGGAGCAGGTGGCGCTGACCAGCAACTGCACCCACGGACTGAACATCGCCATACGCACCCTGGTCAAGCCGGGGATGAAGGTGGCGGTGTCCGGCTTTGAGCACAACGCGGTGACCCGCCCTCTGCACGCCCTGGGGGCGGAGCTGCTGGTGGCGGGGCGGAAGCTGTTCGACTGGGAGGATACCCTGACCCGGTTCCGCCGGGCGCTGGATCAGGGGGCGGAGGTGGCGGTGTTTACCCATGTTTCCAACGTATTCGGCTATATTCTGCCGGTGGAGGAAATGGCTGGGCTGTGCCGGGAGCGTGGGGTGCCCTTCATTCTGGATGCGGCTCAGTCTGCCGGGGCGCTGCCGGTGAGCATGGAGCGGCTGGGAGCGGACTTTATTGCCATGCCCGGGCACAAAGGCCTCCTTGGCCCCCAGGGAACGGGACTGTTGCTGTGCAAGGATGGGGCGGAGCCGCTGCTTTATGGGGGAACAGGCAGCGAATCCAAAAATCAGTCCATGCCGGCATTTCTGCCGGATCGGCTGGAAGCCGGGACGCTGAATGTGCCGGGCTATGCCGGACTGGGGGCAGGGCTTCGGCTGGTCAGTGCCCTGGGCGTGGAGCAGATCGGGAAGGAAGAGCACCGTCTGGCCATGGTCTGCGGGAAGGAACTGGAAAAGCTGGGAATGCGGGTGTTCACAGGGGCGCATCAGGCGGGCACGGTGTCCTTCCTGCCGGGGATGGACGGCGAGGAAGCCGCCGGGGTGCTGGCAAAGCAGGACATCGCCGTCCGGGCGGGGCTGCACTGTGCGCCGCTGGCTCACGAAAGCGCCGGAACGCTGGAAACCGGAACGGTTCGGGTCAGCTTCGGTCCCGGGGTAACAGACCGGCAAAATCAGGCGTTTTTACGCGCCGCGTCCAAATTACCCCCGTTTTGGAAATAAAATTTTTGCACAATGGCTATTGCCATCGGCGGCGCAATCCGCTATAATAGAAAAGATAATAGGTAAGTATACGATAGCGCCGTATACGCTGCACAAAAGTTGACATAAAAGGGTAGGTGCGCTTATGGAAAGCATTCGTGGATTGCTCAGCCAGGTGGCAGGAATGCAGTGGTCCGATTATCTGGACGTACTGGTCGTGGCCTTTCTGATCTATAAAATAATGCCGCTGCTGCGAACCCCCAGTACCATGCGGATCACACGGGCTGTGGTGGTAGTGCTGGTCATCGCCGGTCTGACGGATGTGATGAAGATGTACACCGTCAGCTGGATTTTGAATCAGTTCCTGGGTGTCGGCCTGCTGGCGCTGGTAATCCTGTTCCAGCCGGAGCTGCGGCGGATGCTGGATCATCTGGGCAGCGTGCGGCTCAGCTCCTTTTTCGGCATCAGCAAGCCGGTGCAGGAGCTGGACTCCGTCATCAGCCAGACCGTGATGGCCTGCGAGCTGATGAGCCGGGAGAAGGTGGGCGCACTGATCGTCTTTGCACGGGAGCAGCGGCTGGGTGAGTATTTCAAAACCGGCACCCCCATTGACGGCCAGGTTTCCGAGCAGCTGATCCGCAATATTTTCTTCCCCAAGGCAGCCCTGCACGACGGCGCCATGATCATCCGGGATGGCCGGGTGGCGGCGGCTGGCTGCGTGCTGCCCCTGTCGGACAGCCACCTTCTCAGCGCGGATCTGGGCACCCGGCACCGGGCAGGTGTGGGCATGAGCGAAGCGTCTGACGCGGTGGTGGTCATCGTCTCCGAGGAGACGGGCACCATTTCCGTGGCAGTGGGCGGAATGCTCAAGCGGCATCTGGCTCCCCAGACTCTGGAGCGGCTGCTGTACAATGAGCTGTGCCCCGCCAAGGAGGAAAACGAGAAGACCAACGCTGTGGAGCGCATCAAGAGCAAGCTGGTCAAGACCCGGAAGGAGGATGGCAATGAAAAGTAAAGCTGGTTCCGCCATCCTGGCACTGCTGATCTCCTTCGGTCTGTGGCTGTATGTCATCAATACCGTCAGCCCCAACTCCACGGAAAACTACTACAACATCCCCGTGGTGCTGGAGGGAGAATCCGTGCTGAACAATGACCGGGGACTGATGCTCACCGCTGCCTCCAGCTCCACCATCAACCTGGAGCTGGCAGGCACCCGCCGGGATCTGAGCAAGGTCAATTCCGGCAATATCACGGTGAAGGTGGATCTTTCCAAGATCTATGAGCCGGGCAAGCATTCCCTGAAGCCCAATGTCAGCTATCCCGGCGATGTGGCAAACAATGCCTTTGAGATTTTGTCTCAAAGTGAGTTCTATGTGACGGTAGAGGAGCGGCGCAAGAAGGACGTGCCGGTGCAGGTGGTGTGGAATGGCACCCGTTCCGAGGATTACCTGTACGACACGGAAAACGCACTGCTGGACTACACTACCATCAATATCATCGGCCCTGCCTCCGTGGCGGATCAGATTGATCACGCGGTGGTGGAGGTGGATCTTTCCGACCGCACCGAATCCCTCAGCGAGATGTTCCGCTATACCCTGTGCAATGGGGAAGGAGAGCCTGTAGATGCGGCGGAGATCGTCACCAATGTTGAGCAGATCCGGTTGGATATGAAGATCCAGCGGATCAAGACCGTGGATCTGCGGCTGGAGGTGCTCTACGGCGGCGGTGCCACGGCATCCAATACCAAGGTGGAGATCACCCCGGCGACCATCCGGGTATCCGGCAGCGACGGCGCGCTTTCCGAGCTGGGAGATGTGCTGACGGTGGCAACCATCGATCTGAGCGCCGTGGAACGCTCCGGCGAGCTGGCCTATCCCATCAACCTGCCCGAGGGTGTCACCAACCAGACCGGTGTCAGCGAGGCTACGGTGAAGGTTACCTTCTCCGGCATGAGCATCCGGGAGTTTACCATTGAGGACATCCGTGGCCAGAACATCCCCGAGGGCTTGCAGGCGGAGATCATCAACGCCGGGCTGCAGATCAAGGTTCGTGGCCCCGCGGCGGATATGAACAAGCTGAAGGCTGAGGATATTTATGCCACGGTGGACTTTGCCAACGCGGTGGCCGGCACGGCGACCTACAAGGCGGCCATTGTCTTCCCCGAGGGCTTCGGCACGGTGGGCGCCATCCTGGGACCCTACTCGGTATCCGCTACGGTGCAGGAGGAAGCCTGATATGGAGCAGCTGGTACGGGTGCGGCAGGTCTACGCCGACGGAACGGCGGAGGTATTCCGGGTTCGGGAAAGCGCCTGCTCCGGGGACTGCCACAAGTGCTCCGGCTGCGGCGCGGCTAAGGAGACGGTTCTGTTCACCGCGGAAAACCCCATCGGTGCCCAGCCCGGAGATCTGGTAACAGTGGTCTCACGGACGGCTCCGGTGCTGAAAGCGGCGGCAGTGCTGTATGTGGCACCCCTGGTACTGTTTTTCCTGGGCTACTGGCTGGGTGCCGTGGTGGGGAATATGGAGTACCTGCTGTCCGGCGTGGGCTTCTGCCTGGGAATCCTGCTGGTGGTGCTCTATGACCGCCGGGTTATGAAAAAAGAGAATTTGGGCTATACCATTACAGCCTTTTCTAAAAAGTAAGGAGATAGAGGGATCATGAACTTGGTGAAAAGTATGACCGGCTATGGCCGGGCCGTGGAGACGGTCAATGGTCGGGAATTTACGGTGGAGCTGCGCTCCGTTAACAACCGGTACCTGGATTGCAGCGTCAAGCTGCCCCGGAGCCTGTCCTTTGCGGAGGACGCGGTGAAGCAGGCTGTGAAGGCCACCATTTCCCGTGGTAAGGTGGATGTGTTCATTTCCCTGCGCTCGGAAAACACCTCCGATGTGACCGTGAGTCTGAACGGCGCCATGGTGGAAGGGTATCTGAACGCCATGCGAAAAATGGCGCAGGATTACGGCGTGACGGAGGACATCAGCGTGTCCCTGCTGGCAAAGATGCCGGATGTGTTCACTGTGGAAAAGCCCCAGGTGGACGAGGAAGCGCTGTTGTCGGATCTGATGGGCGTGGTGGGCAAGGCGCTGGCCGCCTACGATGCCATGCGTACCACAGAGGGTAAGGCGCTGGAAAACGACCTGCGGAGTCGTGGCCAGACCATTTTGGACTACGTTGCCCAGGTGGAGGCCGGGAACGGCCAGACCGTGGCGGATTACCGGGCACGGCTGGAAAACAAGCTGAAAGAGGTTCTGGCCAACACCGCCATCGACGAAAGCCGCATCCTGACGGAGGCAGCGATTTTCGCTGACAAGGTGGCCGTGGACGAGGAAACCGTCCGCCTGAGAAGCCATCTGGAGCAGATGAACACCATGCTCACCACCGGCGGTGCCATCGGCCGGAAGCTGGACTTCCTGCTGCAGGAAATGAACCGGGAGACCAACACCATCGGCTCCAAGTGCACCGATGTGCGGCTGGCCCGGATCGTGGTGGATATCAAGGCTGAACTGGAAAAGATCCGGGAGCAGACCCAGAACATTGAGTAAGGAGCCGGTATGAAGCTGATCAACATCGGTTTTGGCAGCATGATCGCCGCCGAGCGGCTGCTGACCATGGTGGAGCCGGATTCGGCACCCATCAAGCGAATGGTTCAGAGCAGATGAACACCATGCTCACCACCGGCGGTGCCATCGGCCGGAAGCTGGACTTCCTGCTGCAGGAAATGAACCGGGAGACCAACACCATCGGCTCCAAGTGCACCGATGTGCGGCTGGCCCGGATCGTGGTGGATATCAAGGCTGAACTGGAAAAGATCCGGGAGCAGACCCAGAACATTGAGTAAGGAGCCGGTATGAAGCTGATCAACATCGGTTTTGGCAGCATGATCGCCGCCGAGCGGCTGCTGACCATGGTGGAGCCGGATTCGGCACCCATCAAGCGAATGGTTCAGGAGGCCCGGGATCGGGGAATGCTCATCGATGCGTCCTTTGGCCGAAAGACCAAAGCGGTGCTGGTGATGGATACGGATCATGTGATCCTGTCCGCCATTCCCACGGAGACCATCTACGAGCGGTGGATGGGCTGCCCGGATCCAAATAAGGAGGAAGAGAAATGAGCAAGGGTAAACTGTTTGTGATCTCCGGCGCGTCCGGCGTGGGCAAAAGCACGGTGCTCAAGGCCGTGATGGCGCAGCGGGCGGATTTGCGCTTTTCCGTTTCCGCTACCACCCGGGAACCCAGACCCGGCGAGGTGGAGGGCGAAAGCTACTACTTCATCTCCAAGGACAAGTTCCGGGAAATGATTGACCAGAACGCTTTCCTGGAATATGACGACCATTTGGATAACTACTACGGCACCCCCGCCGCTCAGCTGGAGGAAAAGCTGCTCTGCGGGAACGTGATTCTGGATATTGAACCCAACGGTGCCTTTGCCGTCCGTGCCAAGCGGCCGGACGCGGTGCTCATTTTCATCGCCCCTCCGTCCATGGAGGAACTGCAGCGCCGGCTGGCTGACCGGGGAGACACCTCCCCCGAGCAGATTGCCATTCGCCGGGAGCGGGCGATTTGGGAAATGGAGCAGAGCAAGCGCTACGATTACATTGTTACCAACGACCAGGTGGATGCCTGCGCCGCTGAAATAGAAAAGATCATTGCCGAAAAGGCAGACTGAATTATTATTGGAGGATTATCAATATGCTGTACCCCCCTGTTGCTGATTTGCTGAAGAATGTGGATAGCCGTTACCTGCTAGTGAACGTGGTGGCACACCGTGCCCGCCAGATCGCCGCGGAAGCTGAGGCTTTCCAGGAAGAACTGACGGACAAGCCTGTGACCATCGCCATTCAGGAAGTGGCGGACGGCCTGCTGTCCGGCTCCGTGAAGGAAGAATACAAGAACTGAGAAAACAAGGGAGGGGGCTTTGATGATTGGAAAGATTGCGGTTTCCGCCGCGAATTTCGCCATTGACAAGCCCTATTCCTATCGCATCCCCGCAGGGATGACCCTTCGGCCCGGCCAGCGTGTGCGCGTGCCCTTTGGCCGGGGGAACAAGCGCTGCGAGGGCGTGATGCTGACGGTGGAGACCGGGGACGAGCAGGCGCTGAAGGCAATCGAAGCCTGCCTGGATCCCGAGCCGCTGCTGACGCCCACCCAGCTGCGTCTGGCGGCATTTCTGCGGGAGCGGTATTTCTGCACTTTCTACGATGCCATCCGCTGTATGCTCCCGGCAGGGCTGTGGTTTCAGACCAAAAACACCTACTGCCTGACCGATGACCGCCCCTGGCTGGAAAAACCCAGCCGGAAGGAAAACGCCCAGAAGCTCCTGCTGCATCTGCTGGAGCTGGGGGGACAGGCGGAGGAAACGGCGCTGCGAGGGCTGCTCCCGGAGGAAAGGGAGTTGCAGGACGCTTTGAGCTATCTGCTGAAAAAGCAGTGGATCACCCAAAAGACGGACTTTGCCCGGAAGGCGTCGGACAAAACCGAGCAGATTGCCACCTTGGCGACCTCTGCGGAGGAGGCAATGGAATTTGCCCAGCGCAGGGGACGGTCTGCCGTTCAACAGAAAAATGTGCTCCAGCTGCTGTGCGGTGTGGGCAGTGCGGCGGTGAAGGAAATCTGCTATTTCACCGGTGCCTCCACGGCAACGGTTAAGCGGCTGGAAAAGCTGGGCTATGTGACGCTGACCCAGCGCCCGGTGCTGCGCTGCAAGCAGATCCGTCCGGCGCAGCTGGATGGGCCTCTGATGCTGAGCCGGGAGCAGCAGCAGGTATTTGAGGGACTGTCCCGGCAAATGGAGCAGGAAGCGCCGGGAGTTGCCCTGCTGCACGGTGTCACCGGCTCCGGCAAGACCTCTGTGTATATCCGGCTGATTCAGACCTGTTTGGATCAGGGAAAGGCAGCCATGCTGCTGGTGCCGGAGATCGCCCTGACTCCCCAGCTTCTGGGGCTGATGGCGGCGTATTTCGGGCAGGCGGTGGCGGTGCTGCACAGCAGCCTGGGCACGGCGGAGCGGTACGACCAGTGGAAACGGGTGCGTGCCGGGGACGCCAAAGTCATCGTGGGCACCCGCTCGGCGGTATTTGCCCCCTGCCAGCCGGGGCTGATTATTCTGGATGAGGAGCAGGAGCATTCCTACCGTTCGGAAAATACCCCCCGGTATTCTGCCAAAGAGGTGGCTATCTGGCGGGGTGCCCGGGAAAACGCCCTGGTGCTGTTCGGCTCGGCTACGCCCTCGGTGGAGAGTATGTACCGCGCCAAAACCGGGGCGTACAGCCTGTATACCCTGGAAAACCGCTACGGCGGACGGCCACTGCCCCAGGTGGAGATCGTGGATCTGCGCCAGGAGCTGAAGATGGGCAACGACCTTTCCCTCAGTGTGCCCCTGCGCCAGGAGATTCTGGCCACCCGGGACGCGGGAAAGCAGACGGTGCTGCTGCTGAACCGCCGGGGAAACAGCCGGGCGGTGGTGTGTGTGGACTGCGGCAAAGCGCCGGAGTGCCCCCGCTGCAGTGTGCGGTTGACCTATCACAGCGCCAACGGACGGCTGATGTGCCACTACTGCGGCTTCTCCCAGCCCAGTCCCCAGCGCTGCCCCAGCTGCGGCGGCCCCCTGAAAACCGTGGGCACCGGCACCCAGAAGGTGCAGCAGGAGCTGGCGTTCCTCTTCCCGGATATGGAAGTGGATCGGATGGATGCCGATACCGTCAGTGCGGTGAATACCCACGAGAAAATTCTGGAACACTTCCAGAAAGAGCACGTTCCCATTCTGCTGGGAACGCAAATGGTGGCCAAGGGGCTGAATCTGCCGGATGTGACCCTGGTGGGCGTGTTGGATGCGGATCTGAGTCTGTATACCGGCGGCTTCCGTGCCGGGGAGACCACCTTCAATATGCTGACCCAGGTGGTGGGTCGTGCGGGACGGGGTGATACCCCGGGACGCGCGGTGATCCAGACCCTGGTGCCGGAGCATCAGATCATTCGCCTGGCGGCGGCGCAGGATTACGAGGGCTTCTACCAACTGGAAATCGGTCTGCGCCGGGTGCAGAACGCACCCCCATTTGGGGACATCGCCCTGCTGGTCTTTACCGGCCCGGAGGAGACGGCGGTGCTTCGGGGCGCTGCCAAATTCCGGGACAGCCTCAACGCCTGCCTGACCCAGGCACCCTATCAGGAAGAACAATGCACGGCTCTGGGGCCTGCCCCCTGCGTCGTGCCCAAGATCAATTACAATTTCCGCTACCAGCTCACCCTGCGCTGCCACATGACCCGGCAGCTGCGGCTGCTGCTGGCACATCTGCTGCGGCAGTTCAGCAAGGACAAGGCTAACAAAGATGTCACCGTCTTTGTGGATGTGAACGGAACGGACTAAAGAAAGAAGGATCACCATGGGATTGCGTAAAATTTTAACGGATAAGGATCCGGCGCTGCACAAGGTTTGCAAGCCAGTGACCAGCTTCGACCGGAAGCTGCACAAGCTGCTGGACGATATGGCGGAAACCCTGGAGGAAGCCAACGGCGTTGGTCTGGCGGCACCTCAGGTGGGTATTTTGCGCCGGGTGGTGGTCGTGGACACCGGCGAGGAGATCCTGGAGCTGGTGAACCCCACGCTGGTGGAGACCGACGGCGAGCAGGTCGGTGCTGAGGGCTGCCTGTCTGTTCCCGGCAAGTACGGTCTGGTGAAAAGACCCTATTATGCCAAGGTGCGTGCCCAGGATCGGGACGGCAACTGGTACGAGGTGGAGGGCGAGGAGCTCATCGGCCGCTGCTTCTGCCACGAGCTGGATCATCTGGACGGCATCGTGTACACCGAGGTCATGGAACGCTTCCTGACCGAAGAGGAATTGATGGCAGACGAGTAAATCCATGGGAGGAAAGCCATGAGAGTAGTGTTTATGGGCACGCCGGAGATCGCGGCTACCTGCCTGAAGAAAATTTTGGCCGACGGCGTTGAGGTCGTGGGCGTTTACACCCAGCCCGACCGCCCCAAGGGACGGGGCATGAAGCTGGTGCCGTCTGCCGTGAAGGAAGTGGCGCTGGCTGCCGGTATCCCGGTGCTTCAGCCGGAGAATTTCCGGGCAGACGAAGCGGTGGAGCAGCTGAAGGCATTGCAGCCGGATGTGTGCGCCGTGGTGGCCTACGGCCGGATTCTGCCCCAGCGGGTGCTGGATGTGCCGAGCAAGGGCTGCGTGAATATCCACGCCAGCATCCTGCCCCAGTACCGTGGCTCTGCCCCTTACCAGTGGGCGGTGCTGGACGGTCAGACTGTGACCGGCGTGTCTGCCCAGTTCATGTCCGCGGGTGTGGACGAGGGCGACGTGATTGGCGTGGCGCAGACGCAGATTGGCGAAAACGAGACAGCCGGCGAGCTGCTGGATCGTCTGGCAGTGCTGGGTGCGGAGCTGCTCAGCAGCACCCTGGATCAGTTCGCCAAGGGCACCGTTACCGCAACCCCCCAGGATGGCAGCAAGGCAACCTTTGCTCCTATGCTGGATAAGGCCATGTGCTCCATTGATTTTACCAAAACCGCTCAGCAGGTGCACAACCAGGTGCGGGGACTGCATCCCTGGCCGGTGGCCACCATGGAGCTGCAGGGGCAGACCTTTAAGGTGCACGCCACCCGGATCGTGGAAGGCAGCGGCACCCCCGGTCAGATCCTGGGTCTGACCAAAACCGGCCTGCGGATTGCCTGCGGCGAGGGCGCTGTGGAAGTGATTTCCCTGCAAGCGCAGGGCGGCAAGCGGATGGCGGCTCCCGATTATTTCCGGGGTCACCCCCTGAACGGCTGATGGGCGCCCGGGAAACAGCGCTGCACGCGCTGATGAGCTGCCGCAAGGACGGTGCCTGGGTAAATGCCGCCATCAAGGATGCCATTGCCCGGGATCGGCTGTCCAGCCGGGACGCGGCACTGGCCACACGGCTTTGCTATGGTGTGGTTCAGAACCGGGGCAAGCTGGATTTCTACCTGAATCAGCTGCTGACCGGCAAGGGAAATCTGCGCCCTGTGGTGCGGGATATCCTCCATTTGGGACTGTACCAGATTTACCAGCTGGATAAGATCCCGGACAGCGCCGCGGTGAACGAGGCCGTGGAGCTGACAAGAAAATACTGCAAAAACCCCAAAGCACCGGCGCTGGTCAACGGTGTGCTGCGCAGTGCGGTACGCACCCGTGGGCAGCTGACGGAACCGGTGAGCTACGCCGACCGCTACAGCCACCCGGATGAGCTGATTTCTCTTCTGAAGAAGAATCTGCCCAAGGGAATGCTGGAGCCTATGCTCATTGCGGACAACGAAGCCCCCAAGACCATGATCCAGGTGAATACCCTGCGTATTTCGGCGGAGGCGCTGACCCGGCGGCTGGAGGATGCCCACATCAGCGTGGAGACCCATAGCTGGATGCCGGACTGTCTGGTGCTGTCCGGCACGGGAAGCATTGACGCACTGCCGGAATTTCGGGAGGGACTGTTCTATGTGCAGGATCCCGCTGCCAAGCTCAGCGTGCTCTGCGCCCAGCTGCCCCAGGAGGAGATCCGGGTGCTGGACTGCTGCGCCGCCCCCGGCGGCAAGAGCTTTGCCGCTGCCATTGCCATGGCAGGGAAGGGACACATCGATTCCTGCGACATCCATCCCCACAAGACGGTGCTCATTGAAAACGGTGCCAAGCGGATGGGCTTTGACAATATTACCGTACATCACCAGGATGCCGCCCAGTGTGTGGAGGACTGGGTGGGAGCCATGGACGCGGTGATTGCTGACGTTCCCTGCTCCGGTCTGGGCATCATCCGCAAGAAGCCGGATATCCGCTATAAGAATCTGGCGGAGATGGAGCAGCTGCCCAAGCTGCAGCTGGACATCCTTTCCAACCAGGCACGCTATGTCAAGCCCGGCGGCGTGCTGCTGTATTCCACCTGCACCGTGCTGAAGCGGGAAAATGAGGATGTGGTGGCGGCATTTTTGGAACGCTGCCCGGACTTCTGTCTGGAGCCGCTGCCTCTGCCGCAAGGTTTCCCCAAGAACGAAAGCGGGATGCTGACGCTGATCCCGGGACAATACGACACCGACGGCTTCTTCATCAGCCGTCTGCGGAGGAAAGCATGAATCTGAAATCCATGACCCAGCCGGAGCTGGCGGCGGTGCTGAAGGAGCTGGGACAGCCGGCCTTTCGTGCCAAGCAGGTCTATACATGGCTCCACAGGGGCGTACGCAGCTACGAGGAGATGACCAATCTGCCCAAGGCGCTGCGGGACACGCTGGCGGAGCAATATCCCATCTGTCCGCCGAAGGTGGTGCGAAAGCAGGAATCCCAGCGGGACGGCACCATCAAATATCTGTGGGAGCTGGCGGACGGCAACTGCGTGGAAACGGTGCTCATGCGCTATCACTACGGCAACACCGTCTGCATTTCCACGGAAGTGGGCTGCGCCATGGGCTGTGCCTTCTGCGCCTCCACCATCGGCGGCCTGGTTCGCCGGCTGGAGCCTTACGAAATGCTGGATGAGGTGCTCTTCACCCAGATCGACTCCGGACTGCCCATTTCCCACATCGTGCTCATGGGCATCGGTGAGCCGCTGGATAATTTTGACAATGTGCTGCGGTTTTTGGAGCTGGTGAACAGCCCCGACGGCATGAACATCTCCATGCGGCACATCAGCCTTTCCACCTGCGGTCTGGTGCCGAAGATCGATGCCCTGGCGGAAAGAAAGCTGCAGCTGTCTCTGGCCATTTCTCTGCACGGGCCGAACAACGAGATCCGCAACCGGATCATGCCGGTGAACAGGGCATACGATATTGACACGCTGCTGGATGCCTGCAGGCGGTACTACGCTGCCACCTCCCGGCGGATCCACTTTGAATACGCCATGATCGACGGTGTCAACGATGGGGAGGAGCACGCCCGGGAGCTGCTGCGGCGGCTGAAGGGGCTGCCTGCCCATATCAATATGATCCCGCTGAACCATGTGGAGGAAAGTCCCTTCCAGCCCAGCACCAAGGCGGCTGTGGCACGCTTCCAGAAGATTCTGGAGGATGGGGGCATCACCGCCACCGTCCGCAGGACGCTGGGCGGCGATATCGATGCTTCCTGCGGCCAGCTGCGGCGGAAGTATCACAAAGAAAATCAATCCTGACGGGCTTCCCCCTCGGGATCTGACAGAAAGGAGCTGAGCCGATGCATAGCTGGGGCTTAAGTGACCAGGGCTGCGTCCGCAAACAGAATCAGGACGCTTACAAAATCGAACGGCTGGATCGCCGGACGCTGCTGTGCGTGGTGTGCGACGGTATGGGCGGCGCCAAATCCGGCAATATCGCCAGCTCCCTGGCGGTGGATGTATTCGTGGAGGAAATCCGCCGCAGCTTCAAGCCGGGCATGGATCTGTTCCAGACGGATCAGATGCTCCGCAGTGCCGTGAAGCTGGCCAACTTCACGGTGTTCGACCAGTCGGCGCAGTTTGAAGAATTTGACGGCATGGGTACGACCCTGGTGGCCGCCCTGGTTCGGGGCGATCAGGTCACCATCGTCAACGTCGGTGACAGCCGGGCGTATCACATTGATTCCGACGGCATTGAGCAGGTCAGCAAGGATCATTCCCTGGTGCAGATGATGGTGGACCGGGGCGAGCTGACGGCGGAAATGGCCAAAAATTACCCGGGTAAAAATTATATTACCCGGGCCATCGGCACGGAGCCCACGGTTTCCTGTGACATTTTTCACAGAACCGTCAGTAAGGGAGACTTCCTGCTGCTGTGCTCCGATGGCCTGAGCAACATGATGGACGATCAGGAGATCTTGTTCGAGGTTGTTCATGGCGTGAACAAGCAGCAGTGCTGCAAGCGGCTGCTGAATATCGCGGTCAGCCGCGGCGCGCCGGACAACGTGACCAGTGTTCTCGTCTTAATTTGAATTGATTGCATTCTTCCCCTCGAAAGGAGCTTTTTCAGAATATGGATCAATATATTGGACGGCTGCTGGATGACCGGTACGAGATCTTGGAAGTGATCGGCACCGGCGGCATGGCCGTTGTATATAAAGCCAGATGCCACCGGCTGAACCGGCTGGTAGCCATTAAAATATTAAAAGATGAATACGCCAGGGATGAGGAGTTCCGCCGCCGGTTCCATGCCGAAGGCGAAGCCGTGGCCATGCTCAGCCACCCCAACATCGTTCAGGTCTATGACGTTTCCTCCACGGAGGATGCCAACTTTATCGTCATGGAGCTGATCGACGGCATCTCCCTGAAGCAATATATGGAGAAAAAGGGCGCGCTGAACTGGAAGGAGACGCTGCATTTTGCCATGCAGATCGCCAAGGGATTGGAGCACGCCCACAGCCGGGGCATTGTCCATCGGGACATCAAGCCCCACAACGTGATGGTGCTGAAAAACGGCTCCGTCAAGGTCATGGACTTCGGCATTGCCCGGGTCATGAGCAAAAGCAACACCCTGACCAAGGAAGCATTGGGGTCTGTGCACTACATCTCCCCGGAGCAGGCCAAGGGCGGTCATACGGATAACCGCTCGGATATCTACTCCCTCAGCGTGGTCATGTACGAGATGATGACCGGCCGTCCGCCCTATGACGGGGAGTCCCCGGTGGCGGTGGCCATTCAGCATATCAACGGCGGCGCGGTGCGCCCCTCGGTGCTCAATCCCAACATCCCCGCCGGTCTGGAGCAGATCATCCTCAAGGGTATGTCTCTGGAGGTTCGGGATCGGTACGTTTCCGCAACGGAGATGCTGCAGGATATGGAAGCTTTCCGTATGAATCCGGCCATTGTCTTTGACTATCGCAGCGTGGTGGATGATGCCACCCGGGCGATCCCGGTGGTGGGGCAGATGCGTACCCTGGCGGAGAAGAAGGTTCAGGCGCGCACCGGCGAAGCACCGGCGCGGCAGACACCCCCGGCTACTCGGAGCACGGCGGCCTCCAATGCCATCCCTGCCCGGGAGCACGAGGCCATCCGCCGGGCACAGCAGCGGCGGCAGAATCAGGTGCAGCAGCAGGAGCAGCAGAAGAAGGAAAACCGCAGCCGTGTGGCAACCACCGCCGTGGTGGTGTGCAGTTTTGTGGCGGTGGCGGCCATCATGGTGTTTTTGCTGGCGCTGTTCAATGGCTCCCTGCTGGGCAAGGAGAAGGATCTGGTCAACGTGCCCTATCTGGTGGGCAGTATGTATTCTGAGGATGTGAATGTCCAGAATCCCCGGCTGAACATCAAGCTTCAGCCCCGGCAGTACAGCGAAGAATACCGGGAGGGGCAGATCATCAGCCAGGAACCGATGGGCGGCAGCAAGGTGATCCAGGGCTCTGACCTGTGGATCACGGTAAGCCTGGGGCCGGAGCCGGAAAAGCAGACCATGCCCAACTTCGTCGGTTCCACCGGCGAGGAGGCCAAGGAAACTTTGGATGCCAAGATGGGCTTTGTGGTGGTCACCAAGACCGAACCCAGCTATGTCTATGAAGCCGGTATCGTCACCCGGACGGAGCCTTCCGCCGATGCGGAGCTGGTGGCCGGACAGACGGTGTACATCTATATCAGCACCGGCCCGGATGTGATCCTGGCCAAGATGCCCAACGTGGTGGGTCTGGAGCTGAGCCGGGCAAGGGAACTGCTGAATCAGCAGGGCTTTAAGAACATCGTGCCCGTGGAAGTGGAAAGCCTGAAGGATAAGGGACAGGTCATTCACCAGTCCATCCAGAAGAGCGAAGAGGTGGATGTGACCACCGAAATCACCCTGCAGGTCTCCAAAGGCCCGGAGGAAACCCTGGACAGCGACGAAACGGCGGGCAACGAGACCACCGTCGCCCCGGAGGGAGAGCCGGTGAGCATTGCCTTCACCCTGCCCGAGCGGAGCGAGCCGTATGTGCTGAGCATTTTCCAGGACGGCAAGGAAGTTGTGGAATCCCGGGAGATCCAGCCCGGTACCGTAACGGTGTCCGTACCCTTGAGCGGCGTGGGCACCATTCAATATGATCTGTGGATCGACGGAGAATACTACCGTTCCCAGACGGTGGAGTGGACGAAATGACAGAAAGACAGACGGGGCGGATCCTGCGCTCCATCAGTGGATTTTATGATGTACAGACCCCCGAGGGGGTGGTGATCTGCCGTGCCAGAGGAATCCTGCGTAAGCAGGGCAATTCCCCCCTGACCGGCGACCGGGTGGAGATCACCGTGGAAAAGGGCAAGGGCATGGTGGAAACCATCCTGCCCCGGCGCAACAGCTTTGTGCGCCCGGCGGTGGCCAATGTGGACGCACTGGTGGTATTTGCCGCCAACGTCAACCCGGTGACGGAGCCATTCCTCATTGACCGGGTGGCGGCCATTGCGGGTGACCAGAATGTGCCGGTGATTCTGTGTGTCAACAAGTGCGACCTGGATCCGGCGGTGGATCTGCTGCGGATCTACCGCAAAGCGGGCTTTCAGGTGATCCCCACCAGCGCCGAGACCGGCGAAGGAGTGGAGACGCTGCGCCAGGCCATCCGGGGAAAGCTCACCGCCTTCACGGGGAACTCCGGTGTGGGCAAGAGCAGCATCCTCAACCGGCTGGCACCGGAGCTGGCGCTGGCCACCGGGGAGGTTTCCGAGAAGCTGGGGCGGGGACGGCATACCACCCGCCATGTAGAGCTGTACCGGCTGGAGGAGGATACCTATGTGGCGGATACGCCGGGCTTTTCCTCCTTCGATACGGATCAGATGGAGCTGATCCTGAAGGAAAATCTGCAATATGCCTTCCCGGACTTTGGCAGATACATCGGCACCTGCCGGTTTGACGACTGCTCCCACCGGAAGGAACCGGGCTGCGCCGTCCGTCAGGCGGTGGAGGCCGGGGAAATTGAAAAGACCCGCTACGACAGCTACTGCAAGCTCTACGAAAAGAGCAGCCAGGTCAAGCTGTGGGAACTGAAATAAAGGGACGCTTCGGCGTCCCTTTTTTTGCGTGTCAAAAGCCCTTGCCTCTCTCAATGGGAGAGGTGGCACGGCGGAAGCTGTGACGGAGAAGGGAGCCGTTTTTTGAAAATCCAGAAAAGTCGGATATTTGTGCGGGAAAATCTGATAAGCCCTCTCAGCCATGCTATCGCATGATAGCCCCCCAGAGGGGGAGCCAAGAAATAAAGGTTGCTTACGATCCGCCCAGGGGGAAAATCTCCCTATTGCCCAAAAAAGATGAAATTTTTTGTGAAAAAGTGCTTGACAAATGGAGCGGGGGGTGGTATGATATCGGAGCGTGTGTAGGGAAACTATGCATGCACTGCGATGATGCGGGAGATTGCGTCTTTGACGGTAACTTCCGCGGAGTATGTCCGGTCATCGGGCGGCTGAACTGCTTTCTATGCGCTTGCGTATATCGCTTGGCTGGGAAGAAAGGTCGGCCTCGGTCGGCCATTTTTCATGGCTTGGAATGATACGCACGGCGGCGCGGACGAAACAGTTCGACCGTACCCAGACACTTAGCAAACTGAGTACGTAATTCAAGGAGGAAATTACACCATGGCAAACCAGATGATCCGCATCCGGCTGAAGGCTTACGATCACCAGCTGATCGACTCCAGCGCTGCAAAGATCGTGGAGACCGCAAAGCGCAACGGCGCTCAGGTTTCCGGCCCCATCCCGCTGCCCACCAAGAAGGAAG
>CAYWZB010000014.1:0-19289 GCA_964462775.1 uncultured Oscillospiraceae bacterium | reverse complement strand
TTCTTTTATTATACCAGAAACAAGGCCATATTGGAAGTTTTTTGACAGTCTGAGCCCACCACCCGTTTGGGTGGTGGGCTTTTCCGCGCCACGGCGTATTTCCCTGTTTTTCCGGTGGGATTTTATCCCTCAGCCCCCACGTTATACACCATGGTTGCCTTGGTTGCTCCCCAGGGCTGGCCGTGATCTTCACCCTCGCCCCAGGGGACACGAATCGTCATGGGCTGGCCGCAACCCTGAAACGCATCCCCGGCAATCTCCTCCGGCGTTCCCTGGAAGGTCAAATCCCGGATGCCGTAGCATCGGGAGAATGCGGTGGAGCCGATGGTTTTCACGCTGGCCGGGATGGTGGTGAGCACCAGAGCCGTGTCATATCGGAACGCTTCTTCTCCAATCACTTCCAGATGCTTCGGCAGTTCCATCGTAGTCAGTGCCCCGCATTCCGAGAAACCGCCGAGTTGGATTTCCTCCAGACTTTCCGGCAGAGAAACCTCCTTCAGCGCTTCGCAGCCCGAAAAGGCGTAGGCACCAATGCGTCTGGTGCCCTCTGCGACGGTCAGCTTTTCCAGAAAGCCCATCACAGTAGCTCCCAGACTTTGCGGGGTTTCCTCACCGTGGAAGGTCAGCTCCCGGACGAAGCCATCCTCACCCGGGGTAAATTCCACGCACGGCTCCTTCCGCCCGGGAATCTGAGCAATCAGCCCCGGCACATCCGCCAGCTTCTGCCCTTCCTGCGCCGTGCCGCCCTTGTCCCGGATGGCCTGCAAAATTCTGCCACGCACATCCCGCAGCCGCTGAATTTCCGATGCAATACTCATCGTTTTCCTCCTTTACAGGGCACTGAGCGCCGCTTCCACATCCCCCACCAGCTGCGCCACCGCATCGGAGGTCACCGGCAGTGCATTTCCCGCTTCCACCGCAGATGCCAGATGAACGGACAGAACCCCATTGGTTTCCAGAATGGTCTCATTGTCCGCTTCCACGCCCTGCTCCCAGGTCTCGTTCAACGCCGATACCAGATCGGTCTTGTTCCGGGTCTGCAAGGCATTCAGGTCTCCCATCCCGGCGCTCAGCTCCGCCCAGGCAGGATTTTCCGGCTCCAGAGAAGGATCTGCCTCCGGATATACCCCGGGCAGAATCAGCCCCGCCTGTGCCCACACGGAGGGGATCACCATCGTACCGTCCCCATTTCGTCCTTCCAGGCCGATCCACAGCACATCCGGCACCTCCTCCTTCAGGCAAAGCACCTCGTGGGGTAGCTGCGCCGTGTCTCCCACGTTGAGCACCGCCCGCTCCCCGGCGGTGCTTTTGCACACCAGTGTTTTCGTCAGGCCGTCCCAGACATCGTCGCAGAGGATGCTCACCTCCACCCCCACCATGCCGCTGGTCAGCACACCGGTGGTCTTTGCGGAGGCCTCCGCACCGGTCAGGGTCAACTGAATCTTCGTCATTTTTCCACATCCTTTCTCAATTACGCCACATCCATGTGAATGTAGCTTTCGTCAATGGCGTACGCATAGCGAATCTGGGGCAGCTTTCCAGCGTAGGCCAGAAGTTTCGCCGCCGATATCCCTTGGGCACCCAGATCCACCGCCTTCCCCCGCAGATGCCTGGAATCCGCCACGCCGCCCACATTGGCATTGTGGCTTTGGCAGCGCAGTCCTGAGGATACGGTGACCGGTACGCCAAAATGCTCCCGCAGGGCATCCGCCGCCCGAACAACCTGCTCTTCCATCCGTGCCGGGTATCCGTCGCAGTACTTTCCGCATTTGCAGGCAAATTCCCGGCTGGTAAAATGGCGGATTTCCTGCCAGAAGTCCTCCTCCTTGCGCTGGGGCAGCCCGTAGGCCACCGCGTGGCGAAGCGCCTTCTCCGTCTGGGTTCCGCAGATCCCGTCGGCGGCAATGCCCCCAAAGGCACGCTGAAACGCCAGAACGGCATCCCGGGTGGCTCTGCCGGATACCCCATCAATGCCTGCGCTGTAATAGCCCAGATACGCCAGCAGATTCTGCTGCTGTTGCACGGTCATGCTTCACACCTCCTTCCCTTTTCCCTTACACAGAGTCTTTCCTCTGCATAATCAACCCCAAGGGCATCATCAGTTGCACATTCCCCGGCAACTTTCGGAAAAATCCCGGGTTTTTTCCCGGATTCTATTGACAAAACCGGCGTATCTATTCTAAAATAGAGCTATCAATCGTGGAGGAGGGAGCCGCTGTGTGGCCTTATGTCCTCATTGCCGCTCTGTGCGGCTGTCTCATCGCGCAAGCCGTTCTGAGCCAAAACAGATCCCGGAAACAACAGACCCAGTGGACCTTGGAGAAGCGTCAGCTCTCCGATTCTCTGACCCAGAAGGAGACCCAGACCCGGCAGCTCACCGCCGAGCTGACCCGGCACAGGGTCAAGCAGCAGAGTCTGTCCGATGCGCTGTCCCGTCAGGAGGAGCAGTGCCGCCAGCTGACCGAAGCGCTGACGGTGCAGCAGGATGTCTGCGCCCATCTGACGGAGGAAAATGGGCAGCTCACCCGGGAACTGGCAGAAAAAGAGCAGCAGCTGGCCGCCCTTTCCTCTCCCCCTGCCCAGAAGCTGTGCATCCCGGAGCTTCCCGAAGAAGCCCAGGAGGAGCCCCCCGAGGAGGAAGCCGGTGCTTTTGGGCAGTACACGGTGTATTTCAACGAGCGCACCGGCATCTACCATGTGGATCGCTACTGTGCGCCTCATCTGGTCACCGAGACCCACCTGTTCAAAATCATCGACCATGCCCGCCCCTGCAAAAAATGCGCCGAGGGCTTCTTCCCCTTCTCCACTGTGCCCGACTGGTATACCGAAGACCCCAGCCAGCTGAGCCTGTTCGATGTCCAATGACCAACCGCCGCCTGGGATCCCCGGGCGGCTTTCCCAATGAGACGAAAAGGATGTGCTTTTCATGACCCAAACCAAAATTCAAGCCCTGGTGGAAAATCAGAAGCGCTTTTACCAAACCGGCGCCACTCTGGATCTTTCCTTCCGCCGCCGGCAGCTGGACAAGCTCTACGCCGCTATCCAAGCCCACGCCGGGGACATCCAGGATGCCCTCCGGGCAGATCTGGGCAAAAGCGACTTTGAGGGCTTTATGTGTGAAAGTGGTCTGGTGCTTACGGAGATCTCCTATCTGCGCCGGAACCTGAAGCGCCTGTCCCGGCGGAAAACCGTGGCCTCTCCCCTGGCGCAGTTCCCCTCCCACAGCTACCGCCAGCCCATGCCCTATGGCTGCTGCCTGATTATGAGTCCCTGGAACTACCCCTTCCTGCTGTCTGTGGATCCTCTGGTGGATGCCATTGCAGCAGGAAACACCGCCATTGTCAAGCCCAGCGCCTACTCCCCGGAGACCAGCCGGGTGGTGGAGGCAATTCTCCGGGAATGCTTCCCGCCAGAATATGTGGCCGTGGTCACTGGTGGGCGGGCAGAAAATGCTGCCCTGCTGGAGCAACCCTTTGACCGGATCTTCTTCACCGGCAGTCAGGCTGTGGGCAAGGAGGTGCTGCGTAAGGCAGCAGAGCACCTGACCCCCTGCGTTCTGGAGCTGGGCGGAAAAAGCCCCTGCATTGTGGACGAGACAGCCGATCTGGCGCTGGCTGCCAAGCGGATCGTTTTCGGCAAGTTCTTAAACTGCGGCCAGACCTGCGTCGCCCCGGATTATATTCTCTGCCACGAATCCATTCACGAGGAGCTGGTTGCCCATCTCAAGCAGCAGATCATCCAGCAGTTTGGAGAAGATCCCCTGAAAAACCCGGACTACGGCAAAATCATCAACGCCAAGCACTTTTCCCGTCTGGTAGGACTGATGGATCCGAAGAAGGTGGTTCTGGGAGGAAACACCTCCCCAGCAGAGCTTCGTATCGCCCCCACTCTGATGACCCAGGTCACCCCGGAGGACGCGGTGATGGGCGAAGAGATCTTCGGCCCCATCCTTCCCGTGCTGACCTACCGGGATTTTGACCGGGTGGCGGAATCGCTGATGGAGCGCCCCCATCCGCTGGCACTGTACCTGTTTTCCCGGGATCAGCAGCGCATCCGCCGGGTGACCCGGCAAATCCCCTACGGCGGCGGCTGCATCAATGATGTGGTCATCCATCTTGCCACCAGCGCCATGGGCTTCGGCGGCTTCGGAGAAAGCGGCATGGGTGCCTACCACGGAGAAGCCGGTTTCCAGGCCTTTTCCCACAGCAAGTCCATTGTGGATAAGAAAACCTGGCTGGATCTTCCCATGCGCTACCAGCCCTACAGCCGTTTTTATGAGAAGCTGCTGCACCTGTTTCTGAAATAATTCCCAACAGAACCTTCGGTTTTCCCCGGAGAATTGTGCCCAACGCTGAATTTTTCATTTATTCATACATTTCCTTCCGGGTTGTGCTATAATGCAGATCCTTTGAGTTTACCATCCCACTGAGAAAGGATCCTCTATGCGCGGAAAAAGTCACATCTGTCTGGGGCACTATCTGATTGAGCACTATATGCCGGATACCCCGAAAAAATATACCCGTGCCTTTCTGATCGGCTGTGTGGAGCCGGATCGGAATCCGGCCACCTATCTGAAAGGCTCCCTGCGCTGCCAGTGGCTCCGGGGGCACAACTACCGCAACGCACGGCGCTTCATGCGACGGATCTCCCAGCGGCTGGAAGAAAAAGAGCAGCTGAACCTTCTGGATTACTATACCCTGGGCAAGCTGATCCACTATACCACCGATGCCTTTACCTATGCCCACAATACCGCCTTCCCCCGGGATCTGGGAGATCACCGGGAATATGAGGCGCAGCTGCAGGAGCATTTCCTGGCCTACATGAAAACCGATCCCCAGGTGGATCCCCAGCTGGCCGGCACCATTATGGAGGCCATCAGCCGCTACCACCGGGAATACGAGGCACAAACCAGCGGCATCCGCACCGATTCCCATTTTGCCCTCACCGCCTGCTGCTGCGTGCTGGCTGTGCTGTTTGCCAAACCCATTTTGTAACCAAGGAGGGATCCCATCCCCATGTCCCTTTCCCTGATTCTGGATACCGCGGTGGCGGCAGGGGCGCTGGCGATCCCTTTTGTCCTGCTGGATCGCCGCTATATCCACGCGCCCCTGCGAAGCGCCTGCTATTATCTCATGGCGGTCTACCTCAGCGCCATGTTCGCTCTGGTGGGGCTGCCGGATATCCGCTATATCCGCTTCCATCCCAACATCAATCTGATTCCCTTCCGGTATTTCTTCACCGACCGCTCCTCCGGGCTGAATGTTCTGCTATTTCTGCCTTTGGGGGTGCTGCTGCCGGTGCTGTGGCAGCAGTTCCGCAGCGGCGTGCACACGGTTCTGTTCGGGCTGGGTACCTCCGCCTTTATCGAGCTGCTGCAGATCTTTACCCTGCGTGCCACAGATATCAATGATCTGATCACCAACACCCTGGGCACCTTCCTGGGCTGGGCACTGGGCAGAGCGCTGCTGCTGTGCTTCCCGAAGATCCACCCCTGCGGGCAAACCAAGCAGATCTATCTGGTCTGCGGCATCACCGTAGCCTTTATGATCCTTCTGCATCCGTTCCTGTCTGACCCTGTCTTGTCCCTGCTGTCGTAAAAATGCAGATTTCCCTCTTGCATTATTCCACCCACCGTGGTATAATGTGCACAGCTACCGTACAAGGAGGCCATTTTTATGGCAATGCTGTGCAACCTGTATTTTTATGGCTACTATTACTTTTTGGGAATGAAAAGGTAATAGCGATTTGTGCTGCAGACAGCCCTTCGGAAGCTGAATACCAATTTTCAGACGCCGCACGAATTGCCCGTGCGGCGTCTTTTTTCGTAAGGAGAGAAAGACTATGATCGCTATTTTGAAACCCAACACCACCGCCGCCCAGCGCCAGCACCTGGTGGACTGGCTGAAAGGTCAGAATCTGGACGTGCACATCTCCGAAGGCGCTGAGGTCACCGTTCTGGGGCTCATCGGCGACACCACCCGCATCGACATGGATCTGCTGAAAAGTCTGGACATGGTGGAATCCGTCAAGCGGGTCAGCGAGCCTTTCAAGCAGGCCAACCGGAAGTTCCATCCCAAGGATTCCATCATTGAGATCGGCAACGTCCGCATCGGCGGCGGCTATTTCGCCATGATCGCCGGCCCCTGCTCCGTGGAGTCGGAAAAGCAGATCATTGAGGTGGCCGAGGCTGTCAAGCAATCCGGCGCCCACATTCTCCGTGGCGGCGCCTTCAAGCCCCGCACCTCTCCCTACGCCTTCCAGGGCATGAAGGCCGACGGCATTCGCCTGCTGCTGAAGGCCAAGGAGGTCACCGGACTTCCCATCATCACCGAGATCATGAACATCTCCGCCCTGGATCTGTTCGCCGATGTGGACATCATCCAGGTGGGCGCCCGGAATATGCAGAATTTCGACCTGCTGAAGGAACTGGGCAAAACCGATAAACCCATCCTCCTCAAGCGTGGTCTTGCCAACACCATTCAGGAGCTGCTGATGAGCGCCGAATACATTATGAGCGAAGGCAACAGCCGGGTGATTCTCTGCGAGCGGGGCATCCGCACCTTCGAGACTGCCACCCGGAACACCCTGGATCTGTCCGCCGTGTCCGTGCTCCACAGCCTGACCCATCTGCCTGTGGTGGTGGATCCCAGCCATGCCACCGGCCGGGCGGATCTGGTCGGCCCCATGGCCTGCGCCGCCGCTGCCGCCGGTACCGACGGTATTATGATTGAGGTGCACAACGACCCGGCGCACGCCCTGTGCGACGGTGCCCAGTCCCTGACCCCCGCCCAGTTTGACGAGGTCAGCCGGAAGGTTCGTGCCATTCGGGAGGTCATCGCATGAATGTAGGCATTTTGGGCTTAGGGCTCATCGGCGGCTCTCTGGCTCGCTGCTACGCTCTGACTGGGCACACCGTGTACGCCCGGGAATCGGATGACTCCATGCTGTCCTTTGCCATGCTGGCGGGGGCTGTCCACGGCAGGCTGGATGCCGATACCATCCCTAACTGCGATTTGATTCTGCTGGCCATCTATCCTGGCGGCAGCGCCGCCTGGCTGGAGGAAAACGCCTCCCGGATTCCCAAGACCACGCTGGTGCTGGACTGCTGCGGTGTCAAGCAGGAGATCTGCCGCCGGTGCTTCCCGCTGGCGCAGCGCTACGGCTTTACCTTCGTCAGCGGTCACCCCATGGCCGGCTCCCAGTTTTCCGGCTTCAAGTACAGCCGTGCCACCCTCTTCGAGGGTGCGCCCATGGTGCTGGTGCCGCCGGTGTTTGATGACATTGCCCTGCTGGATCGGGTCAAGACTGCCTTGGAGCCTTGCCATTTTGGTTCCTTTTCCGTGACAACGGCCCAGGAGCACGACAAAATGATTGCCTTTACTTCCCAGATGCCCCATATCCTCAGCAATGCCTTTATCAAGTCCCCCACCGCCCGAGGTCACAAGGGCTTCTCCGCCGGGAGCTACCGGGATCTGACCCGGGTGGCATGGCTGAATCCCCAGATGTGGGCAGAGCTGTTTGCGGACAACAAGGAAAATGTGCTCTTTGAGCTGGATCAATACATTCACAGCCTGACCCAATACCGGGATGCCCTGGCGCAGGATGATCTGCCCGAGCTGATCCGCCTGCTGGACGAGGGCAAAAAACGCAAAGAGGAGGTGGACGGATGAATACCGTCACCGTCACCGCATCCAAAACCTACGACATCAAAATCGGCACCGGTCTGCTGCACACTGCCGGTGCGGAGATCACCGCTCTGGGCGGTGTGGAGCGGGTATGCGTTGTCAGCGATTCCAACGTGTATCCCCTCTTCGGAAAAACCGTCACGGACAGTCTGGAGCATTCCGGTCTGACCGTTTCCTCCTTCGTCTTTCCCGCCGGGGAGGCGCAGAAAAACGGCACCGTTTTTCTGGAGCTGCTGAACCACCTGGCAACCCACCGCTTGACCCGAACCGACTGTCTGGTGGCGCTGGGCGGTGGCGTGGTGGGAGATCTTGCCGGGTTTGCCGCCGCCTGTTACCTGCGGGGTATCCGGTTCGTCCAGATGCCCACCACCCTGCTGGCAGCGGTGGATTCCTCCGTGGGCGGCAAGACCGCTATTGACCTGCCCGCCGGGAAAAATCTGGCAGGTGCCTTCTGCCAGCCCAGCCTTGTTCTGTGCGACACCGACACGCTGGACACCCTTCCCCCGGAAATCTTCCGGGACGGCTGCGCCGAGGTCATCAAATATGCCGTGCTCTACGATCCCCAGCTGTTTTCCCAGCTGGAAGCACAGGGGCTTGCCTTCCATCGGGAGCAGGTCATCACCCGCTGCGTCCAGTGGAAGCGGGATGTGGTCATGGAGGACGAATTTGACACCGGCAGCCGCATGAAGCTGAATCTGGGGCACACCGTTGGACACGGCGTGGAAGCCGCCAGCGATTTTGCCGTTTCCCACGGACAGGCCGTTGCCATCGGCATGGCCATCGTCTGCCGTGCCGCCGGCTGCCCGGATACCGGGCGGATTCTGGCGCTGCTGGAAACCTTCGGTCTGCCCACCGCCACGGCCGATTCCGCCGACACCCTCTATACCTACACCCTTTCCGACAAAAAACGCACCGGCGGCACCATCCATCTGATTATCCCCAGAGCCATCGGTGTCTGCGATATCGTGCCCACCCCGGTTGGAGAGCTGAAATCTTTCATTCAGGCAGGTCTTTGATATGGACATTACCCTTTTCCCCGGCAAGCTCCGGGGCAGCGTCGCTGCCATTCCCTCCAAATCTCAGGCGCACAGAATGCTGATCTGCGCCGCCTTTGCCGATGCCCCCACCACCATCCTCTGTCCCCAGACCAATCGGGATATGGATGCCACCGCCGCCTGTCTGAATGCGCTGGGGGCCGGTATCACCCGGACGGCGGAGGGCTATCAGGTGGTTCCCGCAACGACCATCCCCAAAGCCGCCCATCTTACCTGTCACGACAGTGGCTCCACCCTCCGCTTTCTCCTGCCCCTTGCAGGCGCACTGGGGGTGGATGCCACCTTCCATCTGGAAGGGCGGCTTGCCCAGCGTCCCCTGTCCCCTTTGTGGGAGGAAATGGAGCGCATGGGTTGCCGGCTGTCCCGCCCCACAGAAAGCACCATCCGCTGCACCGGGCAGCTTCTGCCGGGGGAATACACCATTGACGGCAGCGTATCCAGCCAGTTCATCACCGGGCTGCTGCTGGCAGTCTCCCGAATCCCCGGGGAAAGCCAGATCCGCCTGACGGGAAAGGTGGAATCCCACCCCTACATCACCATGACCCAACTCGCCATGGCAACCTTCGGCATGGAAACCGCCGAACTCTGTGTCAGCGGCGGCAAACCCTTCCATTCTCCGGGGAAGGTCAGCGTGGAAGGCGACTGGAGCAACGGTGCTTTCTGGCTGGCCGCCCAGGCACTGGGAAACGATGTGCAGGTTACGAATCTGAACCCCCTCTCCCCCCAGGGAGACCGGGCAGCCCTGTCCCTGCTTTCCGGCCTGAAGGACAATCTGACCATCTCCGCCGCGGACATCCCGGATCTGGTGCCCATTCTGGCGGTGGTCGCCGCCTGTAACCGGGGGGCTGTGTTCACCGACATCCGCCGCCTCCGGCTGAAAGAATCCGACCGGGTACAGTCTCTGCTTTCCCTGCTGGAAGCACTGGGCGGTCACGGGGAGGCTACGGAGCACACTTTGACCGTTTTCGGCACCGGACTCACCGGCGGCACCGTGGATGCCGCCAACGACCACCGTATTGCCATGGCCGCCGCCATCGCCGCCACCGCCTGCACCCAAACTGTCACCATTCTGGGTGCGGAGTGCGTCAACAAATCCTATCCCAATTTCTTTGAAGAATACAGCCGTTTAGGAGGTAACTATGAGCAGCACCTACGGTGAAAATTTAAAATTATCCATTTTCGGTCAATCCCACGGTGCTGCCCTGGGCATGACCCTGGACGGGATCCCGGCGGGACTTCCCGTGGACACAGAGCAGCTGCAAGCCTTCCTGAACCGCCGGGCACCGGGACAAAATGACTGGTCCACGCCCCGCCGGGAGGAGGATCGGCCGGAATTTCTCTCCGGTCTGCTGGATGGCTTCACCTGCGGAAGTCCCATTGCCGCGGTGATCCGCAATCACAATACCCGCTCCGGGGACTATGCCAATCTCATGGACTGCCCCCGTCCCGGTCACGCTGACTATACCGCCCAGATCAAGTACGGCGGCTTTCAGGACTCTGCCGGAGGCGGACATTTTTCCGGTCGGCTGACCGCCCCCCTGTGCATTGCCGGTGGGCTGTGCAAGCAGTGGCTGGCGCTGGAGGGCATCACCGTTGCCGCCCGGATTTTGTCCATCGGCGGCTGCTGGGACAACACCCAAATTGACTCCACCGATCCTCCCATGAATCAGATCCCCATAGATTTCCCGGTGCTTTCCCCGCAGGCCGGTCGCGCCATGCGGGAAGCCATTGCCCAGGTGCGAGCCCAGGGGGACAGCGTTGGGGGCATCATTCAGTGCTTTGTCACCGGTCTGCCTGCCGGCATCGGTGAGCCGATGTTCGGCGGCGTGGAAAGCCGCATTGCCCAGATCGTCTACGGCATCCCGGCGGTCAAGGGTGTGGAATTTGGAGACGGCTTTTCCTCCTCCCACCGGCTGGGCAGCCAGAACAATGACAGCTTCACCCTGCAAAACGGCAGTGTCCGCACCAAGACCAACCATTGCGGTGGCATTCTCGGAGGCATCACCAATGGTATGCCCCTGACCTTCCAGGTTGGCATCAAGCCCACCCCCTCCATCGCCCGGCAGCAGGAAAGCGTTTCCCTGTCCGCCATGGAGGAGCGGCCTCTGGTGATCCAGGGCCGCCATGATCCGTGCATCGTCCCCCGGGCGGTGCCTGTGGTGGAAGCCGCCGCAGCCATTGCCCTGTTCGACTTGATCCTGGGCAATACCCAGACAGACAGGAGGAAATAACCCATGGATTTAACCGAGATCCGGGAACAGATTGACCAGATTGACGACCAGCTGGTGGAGCTGTTCTGCCAGCGGATGGCGTTGTCCGCTCAGGTGGCGGACTACAAAAAGGAACACGGTCTGCCCATCTATGTACCCGCCCGGGAGCGGGCGATTTTGCAGAGCGTAGCGGAAAAATCCGGGGAGGAATTTTCCTCCTACAGCCGCACCCTGTATTCCATGCTTTTTGAGCTGAGCCGCAGCTATCAGAGCAAGCGCAACAGCCAGCCCAGCCCCCTGTACCACCGCATCACCCAGGCCATCGGCTCCACCCCCCAGCTCTTCCCCCAGGCTCCCATGGTGGCCTGCCAGGGCGTGGAGGGAGCATACTCCCAGATTGCCTGTGAAAAGATTTTCCACGACCCCTTCATCCTCTATTTCAAGAGCTTCGATGGGGTGTTCACCGCCATTGAGCAGGGGATGTGCCGCTACGGTGTCCTTCCCATTGAAAACTCCACCGCCGGCTCTGTCAACAAGGTCTATGACCTGATGATCCGCCATAACTTCTCCATTGTCCGCACCTTCCGGCTGAAGGTGGATCACAATCTGCTGGTTGCCCCCGGGGTGCAGCTTTCCGAGATCCGGGAGGTCTATTCCCACGAGCAGGCCATCAGCCAGTGTGCCTCCTTCCTCCAAAGCCTGCCCGGCGTCACGGTGATTCCCGTGGCCAACACCGCCGTGGCGGCGCAGATGGTGGCACAGTCCGGCAGACGGGATGTAGCTGCCATTTCCAGCCGTGCCTGCGCCGAGCTGTACGGCTTGCAGGTGCTGGGCAGCAGCATCCAGGACAAGGGCAACAACCACACCCGGTTCATCTGCATCTCCAAGGATTTGGAGATCTACCCCGGCTCCGACCGCACCAGCATTATGATGATCCTCAATCACAAGCCCGGCGCCCTGTACAAGGTGCTGGCTCGGATGTACGCGCTGGGCATCAACGTCACCAAGCTGGAAAGCCGCCCCCTGCCGGATCGGGAGTTTGAGTTCATGTTCTACTTCGATTTGGAGACCTCCATCTATTCCCAGGAATTTGTCCAGCTGATGTGTGAGCTGGATGATCTTTGCGAGGAATTCAAATATCTGGGCAGCTATCGGGAGGTGGTCTGATGCAGTGCGGACTTCTGGGACGTAAGCTGGGGCACAGCTATTCCCCCCAGATCCACAGTCTGCTGGGGGACTATTCCTACGCCCTCTTTGAAAAAGAGCCGGAGGAAGTGGCGGATTTCCTGAAGCACGGAGATTTCCACGGTCTGAATGTGACCATTCCCTACAAGCAGGCAGTGATTCCCTATCTTGATGAGCTCTCCCCCATTGCCGAGGAGCTGGGTGCAGTGAACACCATCGTCCGCCGCCCGGACGGAAAGCTGGTGGGGCACAATACGGACTATTTCGGCTTTGCCCAGATGGTGCAATCCTGCAGTCTTTCCCTGTCCGGCAAAAAGGCGCTGGTGCTGGGCACTGGCGGCGCTTCCAAGCCTGTGGTGGCTGTGCTGCAGTCTCTGGGGGCGGAGGTGGTCACCATCTCCCGCAAGGGAGAAAATCACTACGGCAATCTCCACCGCCACGCCGATGCCGCCCTGATCGTCAACACCACCCCTGTGGGTATGTACCCCAATAACGGCAGTACACCCCTCTCCCTTGCTGAATTTCCCCGGCTGGAAGGGGTTCTGGACATTATTTTCAACCCTGCCCGCACCCAGCTTCTGCTGGATGCCGAGGCGCGTGGGCTGGTCGCCCGGGGCGGACTGCTGATGCTGGTGGCTCAGGCCAAGGAATCCGCCCAGTGGTTCACCGGGCAGCCCATTGCCGAGGAAGCCATCCACCGCATCCATGCGCTTTTGTCCCGGCAAACTCAGAACATCGTCCTCATCGGAATGCCCGGCTGCGGAAAAAGTACCGTGGGTGCTTTGCTGGCAGAAGCTCTGAACCGCCCCTTCGTGGATGCCGACCGGGAAATCACCACTCTGGCTGGTAAATCCATCCCGGATATTTTCGCCCAGGATGGGGAGGCCGCCTTCCGAAACTGGGAAACCCAGGCACTGGAGCAGCTGGGCAAGCAGTCCGGTCTTGTCATCGCCACCGGCGGCGGCTGTGTGACCCAGCGGCGCAATTACCCCCTGCTGCATCAAAACGGGCGGATCTTCTGGCTGCAGCGGGAGCTGGATCAGCTGCCCACCGATGGCCGCCCCCTGTCCCAGTCCACTGCTGTGGAAGCCCTCTACGCAAGCCGGGAGCCGCTGTACCGTGCCTTTTCCGACAAAGTCATTGAAAACAGCGTCACTCCCCGGGAGACGGTTTCCCAAATTCTGCGCTGCTTGGAGGAAGAAGCATGAAAATCCTAGTTTTGAACGGCCCCAATCTGAACTTTCTCGGCATCCGGGAGCCGGGTATCTATGGAAAAAACACCTTCGCTGACCTGCTTGCCCTGCTGGACGAAACCGCTCAGGCAGAGGGCATTTCTATTGAGCAGTACCAGTCCAACCGCGAGGGAGATCTGGTGGACAAGATCCAGTGGGCTTACGGCAAGGTGGACGGCATCGTCATCAATCCTGCCGCCTACACCCACACCAGCGTGGCCATTCTGGACGCGCTGAAGGCTGTCTCCATCCCGGCGGTGGAGGTGCACATCTCCGATGTGGATGCCCGGGAGCCTTTCCGGCAGATCTCCTACGCCGGGCTTGCCTGCGTGAAAACCATCAAGGGACACGGTCTGGAAGGATACCGGGAGGCCATCCTGTACCTGAAAAACCTGAACCAGGGACTCATTGACTCCGAAACATTTACAAATCCGTAATAGACATAGGACTGAAATTCTGGTAAAATGGGCATAGATCATTTCAGGAGTTGAGTTTTTTGAAGAATCTACGCAAGAAATTTGAGCTTTTCTGCTTCCGCAACCGTAACAGGGGCATTCCCAATCTGATGCTCTACATCGCGCTGGGCACCGGACTGGTGTATCTGTTCAGCCTGTCCTCCAATAGTCTGTTTTTGTATGACCTGCTGTGCTTTGACCGGCAGCGGATCCTGCAGGGGCAGATCTGGCGGCTGATCTCCTATCCGCTGACCTACAACGCAGGCAGCCTGCTGCTGACCGCCATTTCCCTGCTGTGCTATTATTCTCTGGGCAGGGCGATGGAAAACATCTGGGGCACCTGCCGGTTTACCCTGTACTATCTGTCCGGTGTGGTGCTGATGGATGTGTACTGTATGCTCTTCGGCGGGCAGGCCAGCGTGACCTATCTGAACCTGAGCCTGTTCTTAGGCTACGCCACCCTGTACCCCAGCGCCAGCTTCCTGCTGTTTTTCATCATCCCGGTGAAGGCCTGGGTCTTTGCCCTGTTCGACCTGCTGCTGGTGCTCAGCAGCCTGCTGACGGATCCCTTCCCCTACAACTGGTTCTCCGTCATTTCTCTGGCCAACTATTTCCTGTTCTTCGGCAAGGATGTGCTGAACGTGATCCCCATGAGCTGGCGGGTCAACGCCCGGCGGCTGGTGCGCCGGAAGAAGAACGGTACACAAAAAAAGGCCAAGGTCATCCCCTTCGATGCCGGCTCCTATCAGGCCAGCACCGCCACCGTTAAAGCTCCCTACACCCACCGCTGCACCGTCTGCGGGCGGACGGATTTGACCGACCCCGACCTGGAATTTCGTTACTGCTCCCGGTGCAAGGGCTACTACTGCTACTGCCAGGAGCACATCAACAATCACAGCCATATTGAATAATAAACAGGCGTGTCAAGAAAATCCTTGCCTCTCCCTCTGGGAGAGGTGGCACGGCGAATGCCGTGACGGAGAGGGTTCTGGAGATCTATTAGAAATCCAGAACAGTCGGATATTTGCACCCAACATATTTGATAAACCCTCTCAGTCATGCTATCGCATGACTTCTCCCCCAGAGGGGGAGCCAATAAGTGAAGTTCTTTGGCAAACTGACAGGCGTGCCGCATTTACCGCGGCACGCCTGCATTTTTGTCTTATGGAATGAACTTACCTTCTGCGCTCCTTGCGCTGCTTTTCGATGAGCTCCACCATTTCCTTCAGATGCTCACCCAGAGGACGCTCCGAGCGGAAGGGGGCGAAGAAACGGTATCTGCCATGCGTTTCCAGCAGCCGATCCCGCAGGTGACCCTTGATTCCTTCAAAGGCCAGCTCCACTCTGTTCTCCTCGGCAAATTTCTTCAGCTTCAGCACCAGCTGACCGGAATGTGCCACATCAATGAGGAACACACCGAAAAACATACCAATGAAGAAGGAAAACGCCAGATTCCGTGACAGCCACTCCAGCCCTTCCAGAATGTGGGGATGAATCAGAAAATAGTACATCGCTCCCAGCACCGCCCAGGCCAGTGAAAAAATGGGGCAGATGATGCCCTGGATATTGCCCCACATATCCGAATAATCCCACAGGCGCACCTTGAACACCTTCAGGCAGAAAAGTCCGGCAGCATACTCAATGGCGGTCATGCCCACCGCCATGGCGGCAAACAGCAGTGCCTTGTTCCAGAAAGGATCCGCCACCAGATTCCGGTTTTCCAGAGAAGCCAGTAAATACAGGGTGCACAGGCCAAAGCCGTAAATGGGCAGGTAGGGGCCGGTGCAAAAGCCGGGGTTGATCCAGGTGGTGCTTTTATGCACCAGATTCCGAAACACCAGTTCCAGCACCCATCCCAGCACAGAGCCGATGAAAAACAAATACGCCATAGTCAGAAAAAAATTCATTCTTGCTCCTCCTTCGTCATGGATTGACAATCTAACCCCAATATGATATGGTTTTACCGGAGAAAAAGCAAGTCTCTTTCTTTATTGCACACAAAAAATTTACATTTCTCCAGCAGCCTCCTTTTCCCGGAAGGGTCGTTCTCTTTTACCGTCTCAGGCCATAGGATGTTCCATACATCTGTAACTTGAGGTGGTACCATGGAACACAGCACAAATCAAATCCGTTTGCGGGGGGCTTTGGCTTCCCCACCCCAGTTTTCCCACGAAAATCACGGCCGGCGGTTTTTCCGTTTTTTTCTGGAGGTGCCCCGGCTGTCCGGCGCGGTGGACACCCTGCCGGTGATTGCCGAGGAAGCCCTGCTGGAGCAGACACCCGTCCGGGAAGCCCAGTGGCTCACCGTCACCGGCCAGATCCGCTCCCACAACCAGCGCACCGAGGGCAGACGGCATCTGATGATCTTCGTCTTTGCTGCCGCCCTGGCGTGTGAGGAGGGGGAGCCGGAAAACGAAGTGTATCTGGAGGGCTTTCTCTGCCGGGAGCCGACTTACCGCCGCACCCCGCTGGGGCGGGAAATCTGCGATATGATGCTGGCAGTACCCCGAGCCTTCCGCCGGGGAGATTACCTGCCCTGCATTCTCTGGGGGCGCACCGCCGTGGAAGGCTCCCAGTGCCACACCCGGGACAAAATCGCCATCACCGGCCGCCTGCAAAGCCGGATCTATACCAAGCTCACCGAGGATGGTGCTCAGGAGCGGACAGCCTATGAAATCTCCGCCCTCAGCGCCCAGTTCCCCGCTACCGAAATCTGACAAAGGATGTACACCCATGAAAGAAAAAGCAGCCGAAATCATTGAGATTCTGAAACGCCGCTACCCTGCCGCTCTGTGCGCCCTGCATTATGAAAAGGACTATGAGCTGATGATCGCCGTACGCCTGTCCGCCCAGTGCACCGATGCCCGGGTGAATCTGGTAACCCCGGCGCTGTTCGCCGCCTATCCCACTCTGGATGCCATGGCGGGGGCAGATATCACGGATGTGGAAAATCACGTCCGCTCCTGCGGCTTTTACAAGCACAAGGCCAGGGATATTGTGCTGGCGTGCCAGATGCTGCTGACCGACTTCGGCGGCAAAGTCCCCGGCACCATGGAGGAGCTGCTGCGGCTGCCCGGCGTGGGGCGCAAAACCGCCAATCTGCTGCTGGGAGATCTGTACGGCGTGCTGGGCAGCGTGGTCTGCGATACCCACTGCATCCGCATCTGCGGACGGCTGGGACTGTCTGCCGGCAAGGAGCCGGAGAAGGTGGAGCAGCAGCTGCGTGCCATTCTCCCCCCGGAGGAGAGCAGTGACTTCTGCCACCGCATCGTTCTGTTTGGCAGAGACTGCTGCACCGCCCGGAATCCCAAATGCGGCGAATGCCCCCTGAGCCTGTACTGCCGGGAATTTAACCCCTGACAAGCCGTTCTTTTCCCCCCTTTGTCCTCATAGCTTTAAGGACAAGGGGGGATTGCTTTGTCCAGGAAGATGCCAATTTTCTATTCCGCGCTGCTGCTGACCGGGGTGAATCTTCTGCTGCGGCTGGTGGGAACGTCCTTTCAGGTGTATCTGTCCGGGCGCATCGGTGCCGCCGGCATCGGGCTGCTGCAGCTGACCATGTCCGTCGGCAGTCTTTCCATGATTGCCGGTATCGCCGGTGCCCGGACGGCCACCATGTATCTGACCGCCGAGGAACTGGGCAGGCACCGGGAAGGCAGCGTCCGGTGGGTGCTGTCCGGGTGCTTTCTGTACAGCATCCTCTGCGGCGGCACTGTGGCGCTGCTGCTGTTTTTCTTCGCCCCTCAGATCGGTGCTGCCTGGATTGGAGATACACGGACGGTCAGCGCCCTGCGGCTGCTGGCGGCGACTCTCCCGGTGAGCTGCCTGTGCAGTGTCATGACCGGCTATTTCACCGCCGCCAACCGCATTGGCACCCTGACCGCCGTTGAAGTGGCGGAGCAGCTATGCTCCATGGCGGTGACCATGACCGCCCTGAGTCTGTGGGCAGGGAATGACCCGGGGAAGGCCTGCCTGTGTGTGGTACTGGGCAGCGGCGTTGCCTCCATGCTGACCCTGACCTGTCTGATCCTCCTGCGCCTTTCCGGGAATCCTCCCGCCGGCCCCCGGATTCCGGTTGCCCGGCGGCTGACCCAGGCCGCCGTTCCTCTGGCGCTGGCGGACGTTCTGAAGGCCGGAATTTCCACCCAGGAAAATGTAATGGTTCCCAAGCGGCTGAGTCTGTGCGCTGCCGTCAGCGACCCCATGGCGGCTTTCGGTCTGCTAAGCGGCATGGTTTTCCCGGTGCTGATGTTCCCCGCCTGCATTCTCTACGGCCTTGCGGAGCTGCTGATCCCGGAGCTTGCCCGGTGCGCTGCCGCCGGGAGCCGGGAACGGATTCACTATCTGGTGCGCCGGAGTCTGCAGATGGCCATGCTGTACGGCTTTTTCTTCAGCGGCGTGATGGCGCTGGCCGGGGAAGCCTTGTGCCAAAAGCTCTACAGCAGCCCGGAAGCTGGACTTGCCCTGCATCTGTATGCCCTGCTGATCCCCATGCTGTACTGCGACGCCATCACCGATGCCATGACCAAGGGGCTGGGACAGCAGAAGCTGTGCGTCCGATACAACATTCTGACCAATGGGCTGGATGTGCTGTTTCTCTACCTTTTGCTGCCAAAATACGGGATGACCGGCTATTTTATCAGTTTTTTTGTAACCCACGCCCTGAATTTCGCTCTGAGCCTGCGGCGGCTGCTGAAAATCACCGACCAGACCATTCCCTTCCACCTTCCTGCGCTGACCTGCGCCGCCACCGTACTGTCGGTAAAAATCGCTTCCCTCCCCGGCTCTGCGCCTCTGGGCTGCGCGGCCTTCGCCGCCCTGTGGGGCAGCGGGCTGTACCTTCTGAAAATCGTCACCCGGGAGGACATCACCTGGTACCGCTCCCTGATCCTGGGCAAGGGGCGGACGGTATAAAAAAGCCGCAAGTCCGTTCCGACTTGCGGCTTGTGTGCCACCGTTTTGTTTTACTTCTTTTTGTATAGCCAAAAGAAAATAATACAGCCTAATAACGGAAACAGAAATACACCGATATTGACAGGTTTCAGCCACCAACAAAAGAAATGAATCCAATTATAGATATTATCAAAGCGATGATTGCAATGATTTTATAGGTTTTATGATTCATATAATCACAATCCTCTGTAAACTCCAGTTTTCGCTTGCTCCGCTCCTCAACGGATTGGCTTTGCTTTATGTCGTTCTGAGTTGATTGTTCAATGTGTCGATCAAATGAAACCCATTCGGGTGGTCATAGTCCTCCGCAAGATAATCAAGGGCATTGCCGACGATCTGCAAGGCAGAACCACCACCATGAGCCGTGCAAGCGCAATCCGAACCGCTCGGACGGCGGTCACCGGAGCGCAGAACGCCGGGAGAATGGACAGCTATGCGGCGGCTGAGAAGATGGGAATCAAGCTGAAAAAGGAATGGCTGGCAACTCTCGACGGGCGCACACGTCATTCCCACG
>CAYWZB010000013.1:0-20196 GCA_964462775.1 uncultured Oscillospiraceae bacterium | reverse complement strand
AGAAGGCCTGCGATGCCTGCGCTCAGTGCTATCTGAACATCACCGGCGGTATCTGCCCCATCGGGGACTGCTCCAAGAGCCTGGTCAACGGTCAGTGCGGCGGTGCCAAGGACGGCAAGTGCGAGGTCGATCCCACCAAGGACTGCGCCTGGCAGAAGATTCAGGAGCGTCTGGAGGCTCAGGGCCGCATCGACGAGCTGAAGGCTCAGCCCGTCCAGATCCGTGACTATTCCAAGATCAATTTCAAGGTCATCAATGACTATGTCAAGTCCATCCGGGACAGCCGCTTTGCCGGCTACTACGGCGGCATCCACCCCATCGAGGGCAAGGAGCCTACCGAGCACAAGGCACTGATCCGCTTCCCCGAGCCCAAGACCGTGGTCATCCCCATGTCCATGCACCTGGGTGCCCCTGCCACCGTCTGCGTGGAGGTTGGCGACCATGTGAACGTGGGTCAGAAGATCGGTGAAGCCGCCGGCTTCATTTCCGCTCCCGTCCATTCCAGCGTCAGCGGTACCGTTGTGGCCATTGAGGATCGTCCCCATGCCACCCGTGGTATGTGCCAGGCCGTGGTCATCGAGTCCGACGGCAAGGATACCCTGGATCCCTCTGTCCAGCCCAACAAGCCTCTGGAGGAGCTGACCCCCGCCGAGATCATCGATATCGTCAAGAATGCCGGTATCGTGGGCATGGGCGGCGCAGGCTTCCCCACCTATGTCAAGCTGAATCCCGGCAAGCCCATTGATGCCGTGCTGGTCAATGCCTGTGAGTGTGAGCCCATGCTGACCGCCGACCACCGGGTGCTGCTGGAGTTTGCCGATCAGATCATCCATGGTCTGAAGGCCTGCATGAAGGCTGTGGACACCCAGCGCGGTGTCATCGTCATCGAGGACAACAAGGCCGATGCCATTGCTCTGCTGCAGGAGAAGGTCGCCGATATCGAGGGTCTGGAAGTCTGCGTCGCCAGAACCAAGTACCCCCAGGGCGGCGAAAAAATGCTCATCAAGCGTGTGCTGGGCCGTATGGTTCCCAGCGGCAAGCTGCCCGCCGATGTGGGCGCTGTGGTGTGCAACGTCAGCACCGTCAAGGCCATCTCCGATGCCATCACCACCGGTATGCCCCTGATTGAGCGTGTCACTACCGTCACCGGCAAGTACATCCCCGAGCCTAAGAACTTCCTGGTCAAGCTGGGCACCAGCGCCGCTGACCTGGTTGCTGCCTGCGGCGGCGTTCAGGGCGAGGATGTGACCATTAAGGCCGGCGGCCCCATGATGGGCTTCGTCCAGTCCACCCTGGATACCCCCATTATGAAGGGATCCAACGGCATCATCGCCGTGGATACCGACCACACCGAGACAGTTGAGTGCATCAAGTGCGGCCGCTGCGTGGATGTGTGCCCCATGTCCCTGAAGCCGCTGCAGTTCGCCAAGTACGCTTCCGATCCTGTGAAGCTGAAGGAGCTGAACATTCTCGACTGCATGCAGTGCCGCTGCTGCGAGAACATCTGCTCTTCCAAGATTCCGCTGGTCACTATGATCAAGGCCGGCATTGGGGCAGTAAGGGGGATGAAGTAATATGCTGATCACCGAAATGAAAGCCAAGGAGACCCTGCAGGGTCTTGTAAGCGGCAAGGTCTTTGTTATCAACTGCCATGGCTGCCGTGAGATTCACTTCCCCCTGGAAGCCGCGGAAGGCTACCAGAAGGAGCTGGTGGAGTCCGGCTGCGTCACCGGCATTATGACCACCGACTATATCTGCAACCCCGAGAATCTGGAGGTTCGCCTGGAGAAGCATCTGGCCGCCATTGAGGCCGCCGACATGATTCTGGTGTTCTCCTGCGGCGTGGGTGTGCAGACCATTGCTCAGCGCTTTGCCGATAAGAAGGTCTGCGCTGCCTGCGATACTTACGCGCTGCCCGGCTTCCAGGGCGTTACCCCCCTGGAGCACGACTGCAAGCAGTGCGGCGAGTGCTATCTGAACCTGACCGGCGGCATCTGCCCCATCACCGCCTGCTCCAAGAGCCTGGTCAACGGCCAGTGCGGCGGTGCCAAGAACGGCATGTGCGAGGTTGATCCCAACATGGAGTGCGGCTGGGAGCGCATCACCAAGCGGCTGGCACAGATCGGCCGTCTGGATGCCCTGAAGTGCCCCATCCAAGTGCGTAACTACGCCACCGACGAGAACCTGAAGAAGTAAGTGTTCTCCTGTCTCTCCTCCGGGAGAGGCGGCACGCCGGAGAGGGTCGAAATTCCCCTCTCAGTCAGCTCTGCTGACAGCTCTCCTGGTGGGAGAGCCTGGATTCCACAAAATCAAATTTGATTAGGAGTAATGGATAATGAGAATTACCGAGTTGTTTGATAACGGTGAGTTTGTCGTTACCGCCGAGGTCGGCCCTCCCAAAGGCATCGACCTGAGCCATACCGTGGAGGAGGCCAAGACCTACCTCAGCGGCATCACTGCCGTCAACGTCACCGACAACCAGTCCTCTGTCATGCGTATGGGCAGCTTCCCTGCCTGCGTGGCACTGAAGAATGCCGGCCTGACCCCCATCCTGCAGCTGACCTGCCGCGACCGCAACCGCATCGCGCTGCAGTCCGAGCTGCTGGGCGCCGCCGCTCTGGGCATTGACAACATCCTGTGCCTGACCGGCGACCACACCAAGATGGGCGACCATCCCGGTGCTAAGCCCGTGTTCGACCTGGATTCTGTCTCCCTGTTGCACACCGTCTGCCAGCTGGAGAAGGGCGTGGATCTGGGCGGCAACCCCCTGGTGGGTGAGGCTCCCAAGTTCGCCAAGGGCGCCGTTGTGTCCCCCTGCTCTGACAGCGTGGACGCACAGCTGGCCAAGATGGAGCGCAAGGTCATGGCCGGTGCGGAGTACTTCCAGACCCAGGCCGTGTTCGATTCCGAGCGTTTCATCTCCTTCATGGAGAAGGCCAAGCAGTTTGGCAAGCCCGTCCAGCTGGGTGTCATCATTCCCAAGTCCGCCGGCATGGCCAAGTTTATGAACAACAACGTGGCCGGTGTCCATGTGCCCCAGCACATGATCGACGCGCTGGCCGCCGACAAGGAGCGGGCCAAGGCCGGTATCACCGGCGTGGAGATCGCCGCCCGGATCATCAAGGAATGCCGTCCCTACTGCCAGGGTGTTCACATCATGGCTCTGGGCTGGGAAGCCAAGGTTCCCGAGCTGCTGAAGCTGGCCGGTATCTGATCTTACCCCATTATGCCCCTGCCGAAAGGCAGGGGCTTTTTTAAGGCCAAAGGGCAAAAAAGCTCCCTGATTCTGGGCGAATCAGGGAGCTTTGAACGTTATCAAATCAGATCACGAACTGATCCATGTAGCGCTTGGAAATGCGAACGCTGTCCAGGATCTTTTCCCGGCTGCTTTCAAAGGCCTTGTCCTCCACCTCAATGCAGGCGTAGCCGTCGTAGCCGATGTCCGTCAGGGCAGAGACGTACTTGCCCCAGTTCACATCGCCGTAGCCCGGGAGCTTGGGGGACATATAATCCAGCGGATAGGCCATGATGCCGCAGTCGTTGAGCTTGTCGGGATAGAGCTTGATATCCTTGAAGTGGACGTGGAAGATCTTGTCCCGGAACTCGTACAGGGGCTTGATATAGTCCATCTGCTGCCAGATAAAGTGGCTGGGATCATAATTCAGACCGAAGTAGGGAGAATCAATGATGGCAAACAGCTTGCGCCAGATGGCGGGGGTGGTCATCAGGTTCTGACCGCCGGGCCACTGATCCCGCCCAAAGAGCATGGGGCAGTTTTCAATACCGATTCGCACCTTGCGCTCCTCAGCGTAGCGGATGATGTCAGGCCAGAGCTGCCGGAACAGCTCAATGTTTTCCTCCACGGTCTTACTCTGATCCCGGCCGATGAAGGTGGTGACCAGGTTGACTCCCAGCTTGGCGGAGGCATCGATGACACGCTTTAAGTGGGCAATGTTGTGCTGCCGCTTTTCCGGGTCGGCATCCATGGTGTTGGGGTAGAAGGCCAGGGAGGAGATCTCCACGTTCTTTTTTCTGCAATAGTCCAAAATATAAGCAGCCTTTTCGTCGGTCAGCTCCGCCACGTTGATGTGGCTGACACCGGCGTACCGGCGCTCTGCCTTGCCCTGGGGCCAGCAGGCTACTTCCACGCACTGAAAGCCCATGCCGGACACGGTGTCGATCATTTCTTCAAAATTCCAGCCGTCCAGAATGGCCGAAACAAGACCCAGCTTCATAACGTTACCTCCTTATTTTACATCCACAGCGCAGCCCTTGTTGGAGGACTCAATGCTGGCAAAGACAGCCTTCATGGCGTGGAGCACATTCTCGCCGGAAATCTCCGGCTCCTTCTTCTCGGTCAGGCACTGCACAAACAGGTCAATGACACCGGAAGCAGTCTGGTTGTCGTTGGTCTGGATCTGGTCGATCTGATAGTCGATGCGGGTGCCGTCGGTGTTGATCTGCCGGACGGAGTACCGGGGGTCGTCATACAGCCGCAGCTCGCCCTTGGTGCCATAGATAACGGTGGTGTTGTCTTCCGCCGCATAGTAAGTCCAGCTGGCGGTCATGGTACCGATGACACCGTTTTCCATCTGGTAAATGCAGATGGCATTGTCATCCACGCCAATCAGGCCGCCGGTGGCATCCCGCTTGTCCAGGGTGGTCAGCACCGCTTGGGTGCGGACGATTTTGCTGCCCAGCACATACTGAATCATGTCGGTTTTGTGGATGCCCAGATCCGCCATGGCGCCCATAGCGGCCTTGGTCTTGTCAAAGAACCACACGTTGCTGCCGGGATCGATGGACCAGGTCTCCGGGCCTCCGTGACCGAACACGGTGCGGAAGGTCAGCACCTTGCCGATGGCACCCTGGGCGATCAGCTCCTTGGCCTTGGCGTGGGCTTTGGCCAGCCGCTGGTTCTGACCGATCATCAGATATTTTCCCGATTCCCGGGCGGCGGCTACCATGGCCTCGCATTCTTCCAGGGTGACGGCCATGGGCTTTTCACACAGAACGTGCTTGCCTGCTTTCAGCGCGGCGATGGAGATTTCCGCATGGGCGTGGTTGGCGGCGCAGACGCTGACAGCCTCAATCTCAGGATCTGCCAGCAGGGCTTCGTAGGAGGGGTAGGCCTTTCCACCGTACTTTTCCGCCAGTGCCTGTGCCCGCTCCTGGTTGAGGTCGTAAAATCCGTAAACCTCCGCATTGGGGTTGGCGGTGTATTCCGGGATGTGCCGCACCTGGGCGATTTTGCCGCAGCCAATAATGCCAACTTTGATACGCATGATAGATCCTCCTTATACTCAGCTGTTTTGCTTTGCCCGCTTACGCAGGAACGCGATTCTTTCCTTGATGACCGGACCGGCGGTCTGAACCAGAATGACGATAATCAGCACCAGACCCTGGAAGGTGTTCTGGATATCGGGGCTAAGCGCAGGGATGCTGACGATGATGAAGTTAATGGTGGTGTAGGACAGGGCACCAAAGAAAACACCCAGGATCTTGCCCCGGCCGCCGGCCATGTTGACACCGCCCAGCACCACAGCGGCGATGGCGTACATCTCGTAAGAGGTGCCGGAGGAGGCGGGGGTCACGTTGCCGATTTTGCAGGCCTGGATAAAGCTGGCCACGCCCACCAGCAGACCGGTGACGACAAAGACGGACAGCTTCACACGCTCGACGTTGATGCCGGTGAGCCGGGCGGTTTTTTCGTTGCTGCCCACGGCGTAGATGCTCTTGCCGTACTTGGTGTTCGACATCAGGAAGATGAAGAACAGGGTAATGGCAATGAACAGGAAGGAGATGTAGGGAATCTGGATTCCGGCAAGACGCAGGCTGCCGGTGCCGAACTTCATACGCAGGAAATCATAGCTTGCCATGTCGCTGATCATGGAGAACTGACTGGAGGAGGAGCCTGTCAGCGCAGGATCAATCTCCCGCACCACGCTGAGGGTCAGGGAGCGGTAAATCAGCATGGTGCCCATGGTGGCGATAAAGGCAGGCATTTTGGCGTAAGCCACCAGCACGCCGTTGATCAGACCGCACAGCAGGCCGGAACCCAGTGCCGCCAGGATCATCAGCAGCACATTACCGCCGCTGGCGTTGTAGGTCATAATGGTCACGCCGGTGCAAAGCACCAGGGAGGAGCCAAGGGACAGATCAATCTGTCCGGTGATAATGACCAGCGCCATGCCGATGGCCATGGTGCCCACGATTACCGTGTTCTGGCTGGAGAGAATGCCGGAAATGTGGCCGGGATTGAACCGGTTTCCGTTGGCGTTGATGGTAATGGCGTAAACGATGAGAATGATGACAAAGACAAACACATAGCTGTATTTCGTCCAGCAGCTGGCCAGGGTCTTGGTCAGCGGGGTGCCTGCCTTTTTGACTTTTTGTTCCATATGTTACCTCACTTTCCGGCGGATGCCACGGCGTTGGTGGAATACATCATAACCGCCTGCTCGTTGATCTCCTCGTGGGAGAAGATCTTTGCCACAGCGCCGTCATAGAGCACCACGCACCGGTCAGAAACTTTTTTGGCCTCCGGGATTTCCAGAGTGTCGATGATCACAGTCTTGCCCTCCTGGGCGAATTTCTGGATCAGCTGATAGATTTCCGCCTTGGCACCCACGTCCACGCCCTGGGTGGGATTGTCAAAGAGGAGAATGTCTGCGTCGGTGTTCAGCCAGCGTGCCAGGAATACCTTCTGCTGGTTGCCGCCGCTGAGGGAGTTGATGGGATCGGCAGGGGTATCGGACTTGATGCGAAGCGCCTGGTGCAGGGTGTCGTACCGCTTGTTTTCCTGACTGGCGTGGATCACCGGCTTGCGGAAGGACAAAGTGTGCTCCGCAATGGAGAAGTTTTCCAGAATGCTCATATCGGGGATCACGGAGTTTTCCTTCCGGTTGGAAGGCAGCATGGCCACCCGGTTTTTCATAAAATGGCTGATGCTGCCGGTGGTCACCGTTCCATGGATCTCCAGAGAGCCGGACTCAATGGGCAGTACGCCGAACATGGTCTGCAATACTTCGCTGGCACCGGCACCGGCCAGACCGGTCAGAGCAACGATTTCGCCCTTGCGGATCTCCAGATCCACGTCGTGGAAACCGTGGCCGGTGAGCTTGTTCAGCCGGATCACCACATCACCCAGCTGGCGGGGCTGGTAAACGTCCTTGTCGGCGTATTCCTGACCGATCATGTCGGAGGTCAGTGCCTCGGAGGTGGTGTCCTGAATCCGGCCGGAGGAGACAAACAGACCGTTGCGGAAAACGGTATACCGGTCGGCAATGGCGAAAATCTCGGGCATTTTATGAGAAATGAAGATAAAGGAAGTGCCCTCGCTCTTCATTTTTTTCAGAATTTCAAACAGATGGGAAATTTCCTCGTTGCTCAGCGCGGTGGTCGGCTCGTCGAGGATCAGCAGCTTTGCGTCAGCGTGGAGGGCACGGCAGATTTCCAGCAGCTGCTTTTCGCTGGTTTTCAGCTCCGATACCATCTCCAACGGGTTCATGTCCACGCCCAACCGGGCAAACAGCTCCCGGGTCTGGGCGATCATTTGCTTTTTGTCCAGAATGTGCCATTTGTTTTCAATCTCACGGTTCAGGAAAATGTTCTCGTAAACCGTCAGATCGTTGATCACGCTCAGTTCCTGATGGACGAAGGCAATGCCTGCCTGCTCCATCTGGTGGATGGTGGGCTGACGGTAGAGCTTGCCGTCAAATTCGATTTGCCCGGCATCCATGGGGATGACACCGGTGAGAATGTTCATCAGGGTGGATTTTCCCGCGCCATTCTCACCCAGCAGAGCGTGGATCTCCCCTTTTTCCACATCCAGGTGGACGTCCGTCAAAGCGTGGACGCCGCCAAAGGACTTGGAAATGCCCTGCATTTGCAAAATCCTGTTCATACGCATTTCTCCTAAGTGTTCCGGCCTGGTGTGCCCGGGGGGCAGACGGCCTTTAAAAAGTCGGATGCGGGGCCAGGCCCCGCATCCGAACTTATCATGACTTATTCAGCATGGCCAGTGAAGCCTTCATATTCAGATACGTTGTTCTTGTCCACGATCCAAACCACTTCGTACTTGCCGGCGCCAACCTCGTAGTTCCAGTTGCCTGCCAGGTAGTCTTCCATGTAGCCGATGACGTTGGTCATCATCTTGGGGGAGAAGTAGACGGACATCATATCGTCAAAGTACTTTGCGGCCACGGGAGCCTGAGCGGCGCTGCCGTTCATCACATCATACAGCTCCTGCATACCGCCGATGGCGGAGATGTAAACATCCATAGCTTCCAGATCAGCCTTGGTGGCGTCGTCGATGGCGTTGCCTTCCAGCAGACGCAGCACACCGAAGGTCATCTCGTCGTCCTGAGAGAAGATGTACAGCTTGCCGTTGCCCTTTGCGGAAGCGACGATATCAGCCAGCTTCTGCTCCAGATAGTCGTAAGCACCGTCAGCGCTCCAGTTGCAGACCACCTTGTAGTCAGCGCACAGAGCATCGATCTCAGCCTGGGTCCAGACCTGAGCGGTCTTGTAGGACTGCTTGGTGTGGTCGTCGTAGTATTCCAGCTCGCCTCTGAGGAACTGCTCGAAGCCTTCCTGACGGCGAGAGCAAACGGTACCGTTGTCGCCGATCAGGGTGACCATGGTATCGCCGGGCACCATGCCCTTCTGCTGCAGCCAGTAAGCGATGCCAGCGCCGCACTGCCAGTTATCACCGGAAGCGTTCAGGATGGCGTACTTATCGGGGCCTTCAATGATACGGTCGAAGGAAATGAAGGGGATCTTCTCAGCGATCAGAGCTTCCTGACCGGCCTTGGCGGAGTCCTCCAGAGCGAAGAACACAACACCCACAGCGTCGCCGTTGGCGATGATGGTCTGCACCTGGTCAACCTGCTCCTCGCCGGAGGAGGCGGGCATATAAACGGCCTTGTACTTGCCTTCGGCAGTGATTTCCTGAGTCTTCTTTTCCGCGTAGGCACCGGCCTGTGCGGTCCAGCCGTGGTCAGGAGTGGGACCCAGAACATAAATGGTCTTGCCTTCCGTCTTTGCGCCGCAGCCGGCGAAGATGGACAGAACCATCACCAACACCAGCGCCAAACTTAATACCTTTTTCATTAGTGCACCTCCGAAATTTTTTCCTTAGTAAAGCAAAGTGGTTTTGCTTTACATTTATCTTACATAGCTTTTTCACCACTGTCAACTGTTTTTCGTCTTCTGTTATCGCTTTCTCCAAAATCGATAATAAAAACGATTTCAAATTGTGCAAAATATCAAAAAGAGAATGCAAAAATCAATGTAAACTTTACTTTTATGTATTACATCTTTACATTTTGCTTTACATTTCTGGCTTTCTGATGTATACTGTAGGAAAACGGCGGGAGGTGCCTGTGATATGAAATCCAAATCCACCATGATCGAGATCGGACAGAAGGCCGGCGTTTCCATTGCGACGGTCTCCCGTGTGCTCAATGACAGCGGCCGGGTCTCCCCGGCCACCAGGCAGAAGGTGCTGCAGGCTATGCGGGATCTGGAATATGATTCCGCCATGACCCACATGGCTGCCATGACTCAGCCAATTCTGGTGCTGGTGCCGGACTTTGCAAACCCCTTCTATTCCAACGTCATCGACGGCATCCAGCAGACCGCCCGGGACAATCATTTCGAAGTCTTTCTGCTGCAGACCAAGGACAATTACCCCAATCCCAACTATTACCTGAGCCTGGTGAAAAAGGGCGGCTTCAGCGGGGTGCTGTGGCTGTGCTCCACGCCGCCGGTGGAGCTGCTGTCCGTGCTGGAGCAGAGCATCCCCATGGTCATGTGCTGCGAGTACCCGGAGGATTACCCCTGTTCCTATGTCAGCATCGATGACCGCACCGCCGCCTACCGGGCAGTGAATTACCTGATCTCCACCGGCTGCAAAAACATCGGCTTTGTCAATTGCAGCCTGAAATACAAATACGCCCGGTGCCGCCGGGAGGGCTACCTGCAGGCGCTGGCTGATGCCGGGCTGCCCTTCCAGCCGGAGTGGTATATCACCATTCCCTGTATTGACTACACCCTGGCGCACTCGGCGATTTTGCAGGCGCTGAATGCCGACGCAACCCCCGATGCTTTTTTTACCTGCTCGGACGTGTACGCCGCGGCGACCATCAACGCTGCCCAGAAGCTGGGCTTTTCCGTGCCCCAGCAGCTGTCGGTCATTGGCTTCGATAACGTGGAAACCTCCCGGATTACCTATCCGGCCATTACCACCATCGCCCAGCCCGGCTTCCAGATGGGGCAGCAGGCCTGCTCCATCCTGGTGGAAAAAATCGACAATCCCCAGCTGCCCAACCGCCAGATTCTGCTGAACACCGAGTTCATCATTCGGGATTCCACCCGGTAAAAGTGCAAAAGAAAAGACCCGAACCACAAAACGGGTTCGGATCTTCAAAAGCAACCCAAATCCGAACCGGAAGCCTCGTAAGGGACTCCCTTTCTTACGTCATCAAAAGTGATGGTTTTGGTACCTTCTGTGTAGTTGAAAGCAATGAGTATTTGGTCTGCTATATTCAGGTGTTCTGGCATTCAATAAGCAACGCTTCCATTCGCTGCTCCAAAACCGGATCGATTTTGAATAGACTTACATAGTCGGCAAAGGCGCAGTTCAATTCTTCTGGTGTTTGCCCATATGCTTCCGCTATAGCTTGCGCCGTATCCTGCTGCTGATACATACGAAGATAGCTTTCAATTCCGTAGGTGGAGATCAGCCATTCCGTAAAGGCACCCATGATCGGATATACGATGTGATCGCACTGCTGGAAAAAGACCTCTCTTTTTAGCAGCTGATCAATCGGAACATACCGTCCAATTTTAAGATAGTAGCCTGTCCAGTCCAGATTTGTAATACTCCACCATTTGCGGTCAAAGTACATGGCCAGTCCCTCACGGATCGCAGGAGGATCAGGCCGGTTTATCAGGTAGCTGATAACATGGGCATCCTCGTGAAATCCAATACACTTCACATGCTCATTGTAAACCGCATATATTTTGTCCGGGGGAGCCGTAAAGCCATTGCAGGGATCGTTGTCGCCGTAAATACGACCGACTTCTTCCGGTGAGTCGCAGAGAAAATATTCAATCTTGAACTCCGGCATTGTACCCAAAACAGAACAGATGTATCGGAAGCAGTTTTCCTGATAGTCGGCAATTGCCACAATATCCTGCTCCGCTTTTGTGTTTGCTCCATAATGGAAGATATAGTGTTCACTTTCAAAGCATTTCATGGATAGTCCTCCTTTTACTCGCAATAATAAACTTAATTAAGAATTATTTTCTCAAGTTTATTATAGTATAGCGATAATTCACGGATATTGCAACCGTTTCAAATGATACTTGCACTCGCCGTGTTGACGCATAGCTGATAATCTTTTCCATTGTCAAATCCTCCATAATCAAGATTGCTTCTTTTTCCGTGGGCCTCTTGATTTGGAGCTTGGGCGCTTGATGATACCGTTTTTGAAGTGGGTTTTCTCAAATTTCTCAAAATAAACAAATAATCCGAACCCGTCTCCCACAGGGAAGATCTGGTTCGGATTATATCGCTTTGGTGCCGCTAACCGGACTCGAACCGGTACGAAAGTCACCTTTCAGTGGATTTTAAGTCCACGGTGTCTACCATTCCACCATAGCGGCGTTGGGGAAATCATAGCATATTTTTCCGCCTTCGTCAAGTGCGGCGTAGGAATGGGAAAACGTGGGAGCTTCCGGAAGCTCCCACGTTTTTTATGCGGTCAGGCTTTTTCCGTACTGGAAGGCCCAGACGGCGGACAGAAGGTACAGTCCAGTCAGGCCGTAACCGAATAGAATGCCAGTGATCAGCCGCCGGGGGTTGGTGCTTTCGTAAGGGGTCAGCAGCTGCAAAAAGCCGTCTGCCAGCATGGGCAGCAGCATCCCCAGCATCAGCCATGCCGACGGGCGGCAGGGGAAATAAGTCACCACAGCGGCCAAAATACCCACCAGCTCCCCGGTGCACCGGGCGCAGATGGGGAATTGGCGCCCCTTCCAGAAAAAGGAGCGGTCAGCCCGGCAATGGCAGCCGAAGATGATCGGCAGCCAGCGGTAGCACCACCGGATCAAGGCTTACATCAGACCGGCGGCAGCGCCCATCACGATCAGCAGCACATAGCTCAGGACACCCAGACCCACGGAAACCAGGGCGCCGATGCCGGCGGACTTGGCGCTCTTGGGCTTGGTATCGTGCCAAACCAGGAACAGGATCAGACCGACCAGGGGAATGCAGCAGCCTAGCAGACCCCAGCCAAAGCCGCCGTTGTCAACGGTCACGGGCTTCTGAGATACGCCGCAGTTGGGGCAGACCACTGCCTCGTCATGAATCTGAGTACCACAATTTTTGCAGAAAGCCATAAGAAATCCTCCCAAAATTCTCTCTTGTTTTCCCGAGAAACACAACTGTCGTGCTGTCGGGTTTTGTCGAGTATACCATGGAACGGGAAGCAAGTCAATATGAGAGGACATTATTTATTCATAAATCATTTACAATTGATCCAGATTCCTGGCAAAGGCACCCAGACAGTTTTCCAGGAACCATTCCAGCTCCGGGCGATCCATGGCCTTCATGGCGTTCCAGGTTTGCTCGGCGGCGGTGTCGAACTCCTTGTTGCCGCTTTTCAGCTCCTCCAGGCACTTGATGTGGGCGGAGAGTTTGTCGGCGGCCTTGACGAAGGGCTCCACGGTGGGGTCATCCTCCAGAACATCGTGCTCGTAGCTGGCACGCAGCTGCTGCGGCAGCAGATCCAGCAGCCGGTTTCCGGCGATCCGCTCCACCTGCTTGTAGGCATCCTTGATTTCGGGGTTGTAATACTTGATGGGGGTAGGCAGGTCGCCGGTGAGGATCTCGGAGGCATCGTGATACAGGGCAGCCACGGCGCAGCGGTCGGGATCCGGGGTGGGCAGCTGCAGGATGTCCCGACGGATCAGCGCCAGGGCGTGGGCCAGCACGGCCACCTGGTGGGAGTGCTCGGAAATATTTTCGGTATAGGTGTTACGCATCAGACCCCAGCGGGTGATGTAACGCATCCGCCCCATAAGGGCATAAAATTCATTGGCCACAGGTCAATTCCTCGATTCTTTTTACCAATTCTTCGGTGGAGTCGCAAAAACGGGTTTCGCTCCCGCCCGCTTCCAGCAAATCATACCGGCTTCGGAAGCCCCAGAGAACGCTCAGGCAGGGAACCTGGGCGTTATGGGCCGTCTGGATGTCCACCTCGCTGTCTCCTACATAGATGCAGCGCTCCACACTCAGCTCCGCCATGGCACGAAGCACCATATCCGGGGCGGGCTTGCGGGGGCACTGGGCTGTTTCCCCCATGGCGGGGATGCCGGGGAAATACTGCGCGCACAGTGCTTTCACCGCCGCGTCCGGCTTGTTGGAAACAATGGCCAGGGGATATTTTCGGGACAGCTCTGCCAGTGCCTCCAAAATGCCGGGGTAGGGGCGGGTCTTGATTTGGCAATGGTCTGCGTAGTAGCGCTGGAACTGGGACAGCAAGGCTTCCACATCCGTACCCTCCGGGGCAGCCTTGCGAATCAGCTGGCCGGCACCGTTGCCAACAAAGGCACGCACTTCAGCCAGAGTACGGGCAGGATAGCCGTTGGCGGCCAAGATATGGTTGACGCTGTCTGCCAGATCCTCCAGCGTATCCAGCAGAGTGCCGTCCAGATCGAATAAAATACCGGTTTTCATTTACAGCCCCCGATTCTTCAGCACCCGGATATCCTCACCCACAAAGGGCAGCATCTGGAAGCCGCCCTGGAGCCGGGAGGCAATCTGGGGGGAGTAACGCCGGGATATTTCGTCCACGTTCAGGTTGGTGGAGACCACCATGGGCTTGCCGGAGAGCATCCGGTCGTTGACCAGGCTGTACAGCGCCGCGGTGACAAACTGACCGGGCATTTCCGTGCCCAGGTCGTCGATGATCAGCAGGTCGCAGTCCCCCAGTTTGGCGGCCTCCCGGCGGTTATCCTCGTTGGGCGTGAATTTGGCCTGCTCCAGCTTGGAAAACAGGTGGTTGGCGGATTCATACAGCACGCTGTAGCCCCGGTCTGCCACCGCCCGGGCAATGCAGGCGGACAGATAGGTCTTGCCCAGACCGGTGCCGCCGACAAACAGCAGATTGCCGGAGCTGGGGGCGAAGGTCATGGCGTAGGTGCGGCAGATTTTGAAATTCCGCTCCATGATTGCCCGGGGGCTGGCACCGTATTTGGGGTCAGGGCGCTCGGGGTAGTAGTCCAGCCGGAACTGGTTGAAGGTCTCCTTGCTGCCGGAGAGAATGGCGACTTCCTTCTTCTGCTCCTGGCGGCACAGCTCCCGCAGGCACTCACACATGGTGGAGCCTACATAGCCGCTGCCGCCGCAGCTGGCGCAGATGGGGCTGTCGTCCAGATAGCCCTCCTCAAAATGGGCACGCACCAGGCTTTCCCGCTCTGCCTGCAGGGCGAGGTTTTCCCGGCGTGCCGCATCCAGCAGCTCCCGGCCGTCGCTGCCCTGCTGGAAGGCTGCCTGAGCGGCTTTGGCCATGGTTTGCCGCAAAAGCAGGTCGATCTCCCGCAGACGGGGGATTTTTTTGTAGGCTTCCGCCAAATGCTGGCGGTTTTGGGATGCGCGATCCTCTTTTTCCTGCGCCAGACGTGCTCTGGCGCGTTTAACGACTTCCGCACTGTATGCCATGGCTTATCCCTCCCGCAATACTCTTTGAATGGCTTCCAGCTCGGCGGCACCCAGCTCGCCGGAGGCACCCTTGGGCACCGTGGGCTTGCGGTCGCCGGACTGGACTTCCTCGGCGGTGTGCAGACCCTGCTCGTGCCACCGCTGCAAAATTTTGTTCATGTAGGCCCAGTTCAGTCCGCCGGTGTTCAGGCAGGTTCGCTCGTAGGCCATGGAGATTACCTCGTCGGCAAAGCCCATGTCCATCCAGCTCTGGGCGTAGCGCTCCTCCGCCGCTGTCAGACTCCGTCCCCGGATCTGCAGCAGGGTCATCAGCTTGTACAGCCGGGAGTTGCGGACATTCTGCGTCTGAATAAAGGCGGCGGCCTCCTCCACGGTGTCGATGCCCCGCTCCGACCAGGCGTAGGCCTCCTTCTCGATGGTACGCAGGCTGGGGTTACGCAGGCTGCCCTTTTGCCGGGCACGATCCTTGCAGTAGCAGATCAGCACGGAAATGACCTCCGCCGGCATTCCCAGATAGCGGACAAAGCCCAGCAGGATCTTCAGCTCCTCGGTGTTCAGGCTTCGTCCCAGCAGCCGCTGGACTTCTCCATACAGCCCCCGGAAGGAGGTGTCGGTATCCATAGCCTGCAGCACATCGCTCTCGGAGTAGCTGGGACGCTCTCCCGGGGCGATGCGGCTGACCTTCTCCTCCGGCCACAGTCCCAGCTGGCGCAGGGTGGCACCGGCGCAGCTGAGCCTGGGAGCGCTGAGGTTCAGATCCTCCTCGGCGCTTTCCGGGCGGTTTCCGGCGGATACATATATGTACAGCAGCGCGGCATCCGGGCTGGCGGCAGCCAGCAGCTTGCGAACGTCGCTTTGATTCAGTTTCACAGCTTCGGTGATCATGGCTATTCCTCGCAAAATTCGTCAGTTACGGACATTATACCATAGCTTTTCCCCGGGGACAACCGGAAGAAGGGGGAATTTTTCGGAAAAATCTCCCGTTGCTTTTTGGCAGGACACAGGATGTTGTGTTTTCTTTGGGGCAGGCAAACAAAAAACCGGAGCGGCGGCTCCGGTTTTCCTTTCTTCGCTCAGGGATTGTGGTAGTATGTACGCAGGCGAGCTGTTCCCTTCTCTCCTGCTGTTCGCATCGAACCGCTGCGCTTTGCGGCGATACCCTTGGCAGCAGTCGGAACGGGGGCTGTGATCGTCGTCACGAAAACATCCTGTTTCTTTGCTGTCCGGGAGTAGTTTGTCCCGGCGGCCCGGTATTATGCGGAGGTTTTTATGGAAGATTTTGTCACATTGCTAATCCCGGTCATTGTCGCTCTGCTGCTGGCACGGATCGTGCTGATGCCCATTCGCCTGGGCTGGAAGCTGCTGGCCAACTCCGCCTGCGGCTTTGTCTGCCTGTGGCTGCTCAATTCTGTGGCGGGCTTTACAGGCCTGTTGCTGCCCATCAACGCTGTGACCGTTCTGGTTGCCGGCTTTCTGGGCTTGCCGGGGATTGCCTTTCTTGTGCTGCTGGCGCTGCTTTAGCGATCCAGATGCACGTTCAGGTGGGGATAGGTCATGGTGATGCCCTGCTGGTCGAAGATGTCCTTGACCCGGGCGTTGACCTGGTAATACACATCCCAGTAGTCCTTGGTGTTCACCCACAGCCGCAGGCTGTATTGGATGGCGCTTTCGCCGTAGCTGACGATCACCGCCTTGGGAGGGGGATCCAGCAGGGCATCGTCTACGGTGCCGGCCAGCACCAGCGCATCCAGCACCTTCTGGGTGGGCACATCGTAGGAGGCGGATGCCACCACCTCCACCCGGCGGGTATCCGCGGCGGAATAGTTGACGATCTGCGCCGCCACCACGGCGCTGTTGGGGATGAAGATCTGCTTATTGTCGGCGGTGGAGAGCTTGATGTAGGTCATGGTGATTTCCTGCACCGTGCCGGACTGACCGGCGATCTCCACAAAATCCCCGGAATGGAAGGGGTGGGTGTACAGCAGGGTAAAGCCGCCGATGACATTGGTGAGCATATTTTGCAGGGAAAGGGACAGTGCCAAAGTCAGTACACTGGCCAGCGCCACCACGCCGGTGACATCAATCCCCAGACTGGAGGCGACGATCAGACCCAGCAGCACATACAGCACCACCCGAATCAGGGAGGTAATCAGGCTGTAGGCAGCTTTTTCCAGCCGGGAACGCTCCAAAGCGGAGGTCATCAGCTTCAGAATCAGGCGAATGAGGAAAATGCCGGCAACGAGCTGCACAGCCGTGGGCAGCAGAGCCATCAGCCAGGGAATCAGTTGGTTCAGAAAAAACATAATTCGCTCCTTTGAAACTTATCTGCGCTTCCAGGTGCCCCCGGAAAACAGCACCAGAATGGGGAAAATCTCCAGCCGCCCGGCCAGCATGGCCCAGCTGAGCACCAGCTTGCTCAGGTCGCTGTAGGCGCTGAAATTGCAGGCAGGCCCCACTGCTTCCAGACCGGGGCCGATGTTGTTGAAAGTACACAGCACCGCCGAGAAATTGGTGCCGATGGAAAAGCCGTCCAGAGAGATGATGGCGAAAACGGCAAAGAGGATCAGCACATAGGCGGCGAGGTAGGCGTTGGTGTTTTCCAGCACCTTTTCCGATACTACCCGGCCGTTGTTGCGTACCACCTCTACCTTGCGGGGGTTCATCAGCTGCCGGATGTTCCGGCGCAGTCCCTTGCACAGCAGCAGAAGCCGTGCCACCTTCAGACCGCCGCCGGTGGAGCCGGCACAGGCACCCACCACCATCAGGCACATAAGAATGGTCTTGGAAAAGCTTGGCCACAGGTCGAAGTTCGTGGTGGCGTAGCCGGTGGTGGTAATGATGGAGCCAACCTGGAAGGCGGCATGGCGCAGGGCTTCTTCCAGGGTGCCATACATACCCCGGATATTCAGGGTGATCAGCAGAATGCTGCCCAGGATAATGCCGACGTAGGTACGCAGCTCCTCATCCCGGAACACATCCCGCAGCTGCCCCAGAAGCAGCAGATAGTAGCAGCTGAAGTTCACACCAAACAGGATCATGAAAATGGTGGTCACATTCTGCAAATAGGGGCTGTAGCCACCCATGGAGTCGTTTTTGATGCCGAAGCCGCCGGTACCGGCAGTGCCGAAGGCGGTGCACAGTGCCTCAAAAAAGGGCATATCCCCCAGCAACAGGAAAATGACGTTGATAATGGTCAGGGCAATGTAGATCAGATACAAAATCGCCGCGGTCTTACGCATCTGAGGCACCAGTTTGCCCACATCGGGGCCGGGGCTTTCCGCCCGGAGCAGGTGCATGGTAAAGCCCTGCCCCTTCTGCCCGGCGGGGGCAATGGCCAGCAGGAACACCAGCACACCCATGCCGCCGACCCAGTGGCTGAAGCTGCGCCAGTAGAGGATGCCCTTGCTTAGCTTTTCCACTTCCGGCACCACCGATGCGCCGGTGGTGGTGAAGCCGGAGACAATCTCGAAAAACGCGTCCACATAGCGGGGAATTTCCCGGGAAATCACAAAGGGAAGGCAGCCCACCAGACTCATGACGATCCAGCTCAAGCCCACGCAGACCAGACCTTCTCTGGCGTGGAAGGCATTGGGCGCGGTGCGGCACACCGCCCAGCCCAAACCGGCCAGGACGAAAATCAGCGCCATGGAGTACAGGAAGCCCTTGCAGGCCATGGTGTCGCCGCAGAAGAAGCTGATCCCCAGCGCCGGAAGCATGAGAATGCCCTCCAGAAACAGAATCTGGGCAATGAAGCGCCCCATCATTTTGTAGTTCATAGCGCTCCCTCTCAGGCGAAAATGTCATTGAGCTGCCGGATGGCACCCTGACCGCTGGTGACCACCACGATGGTATCTCCAATCTGGAAGGTGGAATTACCGCTGGGGATCTCGGTGTGGGAGCCGCGGGTGATGGAGGCCAGCAGCACGTCAGCCTTCATTTTGATCTCCATCAGGGGCACGCCGCAGTTTTTGGTGGTCTCATCCACCAGAAATTCTACGGCCTCTGCCTGACCGTCAGCAATGGCGTGGACGGATACGGCGGCACCGCTCTGATTGTCCATGGCTCGGACGTACCGGGCGATGGTGTTGCAGCACAGCTCCTTGGGGCAGACCACGCTGCCCAGGGACAGGGCATCGATCATGGTGCGGTTTTCCATATGGCTGAGCTTGGTGATTACCTGGGGCACCCCCCGGCTCTGGGCATAGAGGGAGATGATCATATTCAGCTCGTCCAGACCGGTCATGCTCACCAGCGCATCCGCCGAGGTCAGCCCCTCGCTGTCCAGCAGGCTCTGGTCGGTGGCATCGCCGTGGAGGATGGTGGTTTCCGGCAGCAGGGCAGCCAGCTCCTGGCAGCGATCCAGATCCTGCTCAATGAGCTGGACGGAAATGCCGCTTTTTTCCAGCATGGAGGCCAGATAATAGCTGACCCGGCCGCCGCCGCAGATCATCACCTGATGCACCCGGCGGGTGAGGATACCCAGATTTTTCAGCAAGGTGGTCAGATTTTTGGTGGGAGCGGTGACGAAGATCCGGTCGCCCTCCCGCAGGACGAAGGAGCCAGAGTTGGAGACCAGCGCCCGGCCGTTTCGCAGCACGGCGCAGACCAGCACCTTGCATTTGACAATGTTGGGCAGGTCGATCAGCGCCACGTTGCACAGCTTGCTGTCGGCACGGATACGCAGCTCCACAATCTCCGTGCGCCCCTTGGCGAAGCTGTCCCGGCGGAGAAATCCGGGGTATTTCAGCAGCCGCTCGATTTCGGTGGCGGCCTGATTTTCGGGGTTGATGACCATGGACAGACCGAACACATCCCGCATCTGATAGATCTGCTCCATGTACTCCGGGTTGCGGATCCGGGCGATGGTATGGAGCTTGGGATTCAGGGCGTGGGCGGTGGTGCAGCACAGCAGGTTGGTCTCGTCGGCAGCAGTGACGGCAATGAGCAGATCCGCTTCCTTGATGCCTGCCTGCAGCAGCACATCCATGGAGATGCAGTTGCCGTGGACGGCCATCACATCATAGCGCTCCAGGCTGGCATCCAGCACCCGGGCGTTGGAGTCGATCAGGGTCACGGCGTGTCCCTCGGCGGAGAGCATCCGGGTCAGGGTGGAGCCCACCTTGCCGTCACCAGCGATCAAAACATTCATAGCAAACCTCCTGAGAAGTGAGACATTCTTGCCCCTCATTATAGCACCATCGGCAAAAAAAGCAATGCCAAAAGCGGGAATTGCTCCCAGACCGGCGGGAGATGGAGGGAAAGCAAATAAAAAGGTACGCCGCAAAAAACGTTGCGGCGTACCCGATTATTCTTGTATCAGCCCTTGAACCGGGGCTCGCAGGTCAGATTGACTCCCAGACGCTTGAAGGTCTTTTCGTCCACCGGGGACAAAATCACGGAGGAATGCACCTCACAGCCCCGGAGCTTGCTCAGCTGCTCCATGGCCCATTCCGCCATGGGGTTGGTGG
>CAYWZB010000012.1:0-20494 GCA_964462775.1 uncultured Oscillospiraceae bacterium | reverse complement strand
TTCTTAGTACAAGTATTATACCATACTTGTCTAACAAATGGGGTGCAGTTCACCTGTGGTTTGCAGGGCGCTTTCAGAAAATCACTTCACAAAATCAGGAAACCAGATCCAGAGCGGCACGGGCGCCGTCGTAGTCGGAGTCCTGTGCCACGGCGTAACCGGCATGGCTGTAGACATTGAAGATCTCCTTGCCTTCATCGGTGCCGATGACGTTGATGAAGCAGTTCTGCAGAGCCTCGATCAGCTCGGGGGTGTAGTACTGGCTCTCCTTGGAGATGGCAACAGTGTCGTTGTAGATGCCGTCGGTGACACCGATGACATTCAGCTCATTCCAGATGGAATCGGTGCGGCCCATGCCCTGCTTGCCAGTCTCATCCTGCTGGTCCACAGGCAGAGTCCAGGAAGCTTCGTAGTTGTTACGGCCGTCGGCGTAGCAGACAATGATGTCCACCTGCTCAGCAGCGGCGTAGGAGAAAGCGGTGCCGTAGCCGGAGTCCAGAGGAACCACGTTGGACAGGTCAGAGATCTTCTTGCCGTCGTAGTTCTCCATCAGCCACAGAGTGGGATAGATATAACCGGCGGAAGAGGAGGTCTTCTGCACAGCCCAGGTAGCATTGTCCAGATCTTCCCAGGTCAGCTTCTCGCCGGCGTTGACCTTAGCAGCCAGCTCCTGGCCGTAAGCGGAGGGAGTTGCGTAGATCAGGGAGCGATAGTAGGTGACCAGAGGGCCGTCCTTTTTGGTGGCGTTGGCATCGCCGTTCCAGTCAGCGGGGTTCTCGCTGTCGTTGGACAGGCCGTTGCGGGTAGCGGTCAGGATGACCACGGTGTCGTCGGAGTACAGAGCGTAGGTACCGCCGGGCAGCCAGCCCAGGTCGATGGCACCGGCGGACATGGCCTCGCCGGTGGCGTCATAGTTGGTGCCAACGATGATTTCCACTTCGTCGATGTCGTAGCCCAGGTTTGCCATCTCCGCCTTGACCAACTCGGGCAGGTTGGCGGTGCCGGCAATGATGACGTCAGCGTCCTTGGAGGGAACGAACTCCAGTGTCAGCTTGTCAAAGTGAGGACGCTCTGCTTCCGCCTCGGCAGCGGGGGTAGTCTCAGCAGGAGTCTCGGGAGCCTTGGTGCTGGGGGTCTCGTTGGAAGCGCCGCAGGCGCCCAGGGACAGAACCAGAACCATAGCCAGGATCAGTGCAAGGATCTTTTTCATTTTGGGATTTCTCCTTCTCTTTTTTATATTCCCGGACAGTTTGTCCGGGAATTACAGCAGATAAAAGGGGGCCTTCCGGGTATCAAGCCCTTGTGCTCCACTATAGCGTCTTTCGGTATAAAAAACAAGTATAAAAGAATATAATAGGAAACTTTTTCCCTGATTCTTCCCCGCTGTTGACCCGCACCAAGCTCTCCCGCACCCTGCGCCCCGAAGGAGATACCGTTTTCGTAGAATTGACCATGGGATAACCCGCAAAAGGGTGCGCCGGATGGCGCACCCTTTTGAGCGTGTCAAAAAAGTCCTTGCCTCTCCCTTTGGGAGAGGTGGCACGGCGTGAGCCGTGACGGAGAGGGTTCTGGATTTTATTAAAAATCCAAAATAGTTGGATATTTGCGTAGAAAATATTTGATTAACCCTCTCAGTCATGCTATCGCATGACAGCTCCCCCAGAGGGGGGAGCCAAGAAATGAAGTTTTTCGACAGCCTGAAAAGGGTGCGCCGGATGGCGCACCCTTTTCTCAGACAGTAGCGGCTTCGGTTTCGGTCAGCTCCCCGGAGGAGAGCCAGGAAGTGACGTTTTCGGCAGACTGGGCAGCCGTACCGGAGCGGACATATCCCATTTCTCGGAAGTCATCAAACTTTTGCCGCCCTTTCCACCAGCTCCAGCACCTGGGGCAGGGACTTTCTTCCAAAGCTCACCTGCTCCCCTGCCACCAGACAGGGTACGCTCATAACGTTGTAGCGGCTACGCAGGGCTTCAAAATGCAGCGCGTCATACACATGGCAGCTGACCCGGGGATTCAGCGCCGCAATGTGCTGGGCGGCGATCACCGTCTCCGGGCACATGGAACAGGACAGGGTCACCAGAATTTTGATCTCCACCGGCCGGTCAATGGCCAGGATTCGCTGCCGGAGATCTTCCTCCAGCGGCTGCCCCGGCCCGGCGGCGTTATACAGCCCCAGCACGAAGGAGGTAAACTCATGCCCCCCGGGCACGCCGTGGAAGGCAAGCCCGGTCTCCTCTCCGTCTGCCCGGCACACCCGGACGCAGGGCGCTTCCGCTCCCGGCTCTTCCCTGACCGTCAGCTTGTCCGTCAGCGCCGCCAGCTCCCGGGCAAATTCCCGAAGCTCCCGGGAGATTGGCCGGTCATCCAGCGCCAGCTTCAGCACAAGGGGACGCTCCATCCGTGAAAACAAATCTTGCAGCTGTCCGCCCTGCTCTGGGGAAAAGGCGGATTTTTTCTCCGCCTTGGGGGATTGCTCCGGTGTATCCCCCTTCCAGCCCAGCTTTTCCTGCAGGGACGCCACATATTTTTCCAGCTCCGTTGCCGCCAGTGCGCCGTCTCCCGTGGCGGTGACCACCTGGCGCAGGGGCTTGACCCGCACATCTCCGGCGGCGTACACCCCGGGGATGCTGGTCTTTCCCGTGGAATCTGTCACCAGATAGCCCTGCTCGTTCCGCTCCACCAGCCCCTGCAGAGCTTCCGTCGCCGGAGCGTAGCCGCCGAACACAAATACGCCGAAGGTCTCCCCCTCCTTCGCCCGGAACTCTGTCACTTCCCCGGTGGCGGTATTTTTGTACCGGGCATAGGTCAGTCCCCTGTCACCTGATACTTCTTCCAGCACGGTGTCGGTCAGGACGGTGATTTTTTCATGGTTCTTCGCCTTGTCCGCCACTGCCTTTGCACAGGAAAAATCCGGCTTACGCACCAGTACCCACACATGCCGGGCAAATTTCGTCAAAAATATGCTTTCCTCCGCTGCAGCATAGCCGCCGCCCACCACCAGCAGATCCTTCCCGGTGAACAGCTCTCCGTCGCAGGTGGCGCAGTAGGCCACGCCGCGACCCTTAAAGCTGTCCTCCCCCCGGAAGCCTACAGTCTTGGGGTGGGCGCCGGTGGCCAGCAGAACCCCCAAGCAGCGATAGGTTCCCGTGTTCGTCCGAATGGTTTTGATCTCTCCATCCAGTTCAAAGCCCGTGGCTTCCTCCAGGGCAAACTCCGCCCCGAAGGATGCCGCCTGAGCACGCATCACCTCCGTCAGTTCCTGACCGGAGGCTTTTTCCACCCCAGGGTAGTTGACCACCTCGTCGGTAATGGCGATCTGACCGCCGAAGCGCTCCTTTTCCAGCACCAGCACCCGGTATTTGGCGCGTGCCAGATACAGCGCCGCTGTCAGCCCTGCCGGGCCGCCGCCGACTACCACCACATCATAGCGCTTTTCCATCAAAGCCGCCCCACCAGATCCAGACTGGGCTTCAGCGTCTCCTCACCGGGCTTCCAGTTGGCAGGACACACCTGATCTCCGTGCTCCCGGACAAACTGACAGGCCTGCACCTTACGCAGCAGCTCTGCGGCACTGCGTCCCACATTGCCTGCCGTCACCTCGTATGCCACGATTTTTCCATCCGGGTCTACCACAAAAGTGCCCCGCTCCGCCATGCCGTCATTTTCAATCAGCACGCCAAAGTCCCGGCAAAGGCTGTGGGTGGGGTCAGCCAGCATGGGGAAGGTGATCTTGCGGATGCGCTGGGAGGCATCATGCCACGCCTTGTGGACAAAGTGGGTATCCGTGGACACAGAATACACCTGACAGCCCAGACTTCTGAACTGCTCATAATGCTCCGCCAGATCCTCCAGCTCCGTAGGGCACACGAAAGTAAAGTCTGCCGGATAGAAGAAGAACACGCTCCATTTGCCCAGCAGTTCCTCCCGGGTCACGGATGAAAACTTGTCCTGCCAGTAGGCATTGACCTTAAAATCCGAAATTTCCTTGTTGATCAGAGACATTTTTATTTCCTCCTGTTTTTGGATTCTTTCAGGAGTTTTCCCCGGTTTTCGCAAATAATACCCGATTTTCGGGGCATACTTCCGGTACAAGGAGGGATCAAATGGAACGCAGCGGTTATCAAAAGGGCTTTCTTCCCTATGCTCTGGCGGCCTTTCTCATTGGCATCGTCGGCGGTTTTTCCTCGGTGCTGGGGCCGGCCTTTGTCCGGGATCTGAACCTTGCCTATTCCTGCACCACCTGGACAGCTCTGGCGCAGGCCATGTCCACCGCCGCCTGCGCCCCCATCTTCGGCAAGCTGGGGGATCTACTGGGACGCAGGACGGCGCTGCTGGTGGGCATCGTCATCTTCACGCTGGGCAATGCGCTGTCCGCACTGGCAGGGAGTCTGGCTGTCATGCTTCTGGCACGGTTCCTCACCGGTCTGGGCACGGCCGCCATGGCGCCGGTGATCCTTGCCTATATCGCCACGGAATTTCCCGCCCATCAGGTATCCCGGGGCTTTTCCGCCTATATGCTGATCTCCAGCGCCTCCGTGGTCTTTGGCCCCACGCTGGGCGGCCTCATCACCGCCCACTGGGGCTGGCGTGCCATGCTCTGGGTCTGCGCCGGCATTTGCCTTGCCGTGTTGGCAGCCTTGGTGCTGAAAACCGGCAATCCCCGGTCAGCAGAAAATCTCCGGGGCTTTGATGGCTGGGGAGCGGTGTTTGTGGTGCTGTTTTTCAGTCTGGTGCTGTGCATTCCCTCCTTCGGTCAGAATTTCGGCTGGCGCTCTGCCCCCTTTCTCTGGGTGCTGGCAGGGGCGGCTGTCTCCCTTGCCGGGCTGATTGCCGCGGAGACCCGGGCGCAAAACCCCATCCTCACCGGCAGCTTTCTCCGCCGCCGCACTTTTCTGCTGTCCATTCTGGCGCTGTTTCTAACCCAGGGGCTGATGCAGGCCAACATGACCAACACCATTGTTTTCGTCAATTACACCCAGCCGGACAGCACCGCCGTTTCCGGCTACGGCATTTCCGCGCTGTATCTGGGAATGTCTCTCGGCTCCGTGTTCCTTGGCCCGCTGGCTGACCGCCGGGAGCCGAAGGGGATATTGGGGCTGTCCCTGCTGGCCACCGCCGCCGGTTGCGGCAGTCTGCTGCTGTTCCGGGAACGCACCGCCCCCACCCTGCTGCTGGGCGCTCTGGGGATTCTGGGGCTGGGACTGGGCGGAAACGCCACCATTTTTCTGAAAATCGCCCTGTCCGGGCTGTCTCCCCGGGATGCCGGTGCCGCCACGGGAACCTATGGTCTGTTCCGGGATCTGGCTGCCCCCTTCGGCGTGGCAGTGTTCGTTCCGCTGTTTACCAACCGGGTCAGCAATCTCATCGCCGGGGGCACCACCGCCCCGGAAGCCGCCGTCCGTGCCCTCCACACGCTGGCGCTCTGGGAGCTGGTGTGCGTGGCAGGGGGCATGGTCAGCGTGGCGTTTTTGCCCAAAACCAACACAAAAGGAGATCACACATGAGACTTCAGGACAAAGTTATCCTCATCACCGCCTCCACCCGGGGCATTGGTCTGGCCTGCGTTCGTGCCTGCGCCCGGGAAGGTGCCCGGGTGTATATGGCCGCCCGTTCCCCGGAACGGGCGCAATCCATTGCCGAGCAGCTGAATGCCCAGGGCTGCCGGGTCAAGTGCGTCTACAATGACGCCTCCCAGCCGGAGACCTTTTCTTCCATGGTGGACACCGTTTTTGCCGATGCCGGGCAGCTGGACGCTGTGGTGAACAACTTCGGCACCTCCGACCCCTCCCGGGATCTGGACTTCGCCCGCACCGACCCGGAGGTATTCCTGAACACCGTGACCATGAATCTGCGCAGCGTTTTTCTTGCCGGTCAGGCCGCTTTGAAGCATATGCGTGCCACCGGAGGAAGCATTGTCAACATTTCCTCCATTGGCGGACAGGTGCCGGACATTTCCCAAGTCGCCTACGGCACCAGCAAGGCCGCCATCAATTACCTGACCAAGCTCATCGCCCTGCAGGAAGGGCACCACCGGATCCGCTGCAATGCGGTGCTTCCCGGCATGACCGCCACCGAAGCCGTGCAGACCAACCTCAGCCCGGCATTCCGGGAGCGGTTCCTGCGGCGGATTCCTCTGGGGCGGATGGCGAAGCCGGAGGAAATTGCCGCCGCCGTGGTGTATCTGGTCAGCGACGAAGCCGCCTACACCACCGGCCAGCTGCTCACCGTCGCCGGCGGCTTTGCTCTGGGCAGTCCCCTTTATGGAGACGATCAGGCGCTTTCCCGCTGAAAAGTCCCTGTTTCGTCGCAAAAAACACCAAACCACCGGCTCTCTTTGCAGCAGAGCCGGTGGTTTTCCATGATCCGATGTGTTTATTTCAGCACTCGTCCACCAGTGCCAGGATTTCCTCCTTGGGCATATAGCCGATGGCCTTGTTCAGCGTCTCGCCGCCGCGCAGCACCACCAGCGTGGGGATGCTGGCAACGCCAAATTCCATGGCAAGCTCCATTTCCTCGTCCACGTTGACCTTGCCCACCACGATATCCGGCCGCTGCTGGGCGATTTCCTCCACGATGGGTGCCACCATCTTGCACGGACCGCACCAGCTGGCCCAGAAATCCAGCAGTACCTTCTTTTCACCCCGAATCACGATGTCGTCATAATTGTCTTTGGTAATGTGTACAACAGACATAGCCGTCACTCCTTTGTATGATTTCCATGGAGTTAGTATACCCTAATTCCCGTCAGGATGCAACAAAAACATTGGCGTTTGACATTTGCCTGACCATCTGCTATCATGAATAAAATTACGAAGGAGAATCGCTTATGGGAAGCTGCGGCGGAAACTGCTCCGGCTGCTCGGGCTGTGCCCGGGAGCTGGTGCTGACCGGGAAGGAACTGGATTTTTTGAAGGAGCTGGGGCGCTGTGCCTTTTTGCCGGTGGCACGGCACCTGGGGGATCTGACCCCGGTCTACCTGGAGGACGGTGACCCGGAGGAGATGTCCCTGCTGCTGCAATGTCTGGAAAAAAAGGGACTGATCTCCCTGGACTTTGACAAGCCCCTGAAAAATTTTTCCGACAGCGCCTACGATGCTTACCCCATCCGGGGCAGCATGGCTCTGACCCTGCGGGGGCAGACTGTGCTGGAAATGGTGGAATATCAGGGCATCCAGCCCGAAACATAAAACGGAGGGATCATCCATGAGTATCGTCAAAAATGAGCCGAAGTACAAGAATGCCCTGCTGCAGGCCATCCGTGCCCAGCTGGAGCACCGTGCCCACTGGCTGTACCTGCTGTGCGACGAAGCGGGCAAGCGGGGCTTGAACGGAATTTGGCAATCCCGCCGTCCGCCGCTGCGGTCTGAGCCAGGGTGCTGATCTGGTGAAAAAGGGCGGTACCGACAGCCTGAAGGGTCTGCGTAAGACCCTCTTTACCAAGCCCGCCCAGCTGGTGTTTGAGATGGATATTCTGGAAAGCACCGATGATACCCTGAACATCGATTTCCACTATTGCCCGCTGGTGAAAGCCTGGCAGAAGGCCGGCTGCACCGACGAAGAGATTGCGACCCTGTGCGACATCGCCATGTGCGGTGACCACGGCATCGGTGAATGCTACGGCGCAACCCTGGATCTGCCCAAATGCATCGCCAAGGGCGACGATGTATGCTCTTTGCGGTATCATAAGAAGTAACCATCTTAGACACGCCCCCACGGGGAAAACGTTACAGATAAAGAAGGAATTTCCATGTATCAAGAATACCGCTCCGGGTTTTCCCGGGGTTTGCCGGTGGGAATGGGATATTTTTCCGTCAGCTTCGGCTTCGGAGCCATGGCCGTGTCTCAGGGACTGGGCTGGCTGGAAGCGGTGCTGATCTCCGCCACCAACCTGACCAGCGCTGGGCAGTTCGCCGGGCTGACCCTGATCGTCACCGCCGCCACCCTGTGGGAAATGGTGCTGACTCAGGTGATCATCAACAGCCGCTACGCCCTGATGAGTCTGGCGCTGAGCCAGCGGATGGGAGAGCGGATCGGCATCCTGCCCCGGCTGTTCATCGCTTTTTTCAACACCGATGAGATTTTCGCCCTGGCCATGGATCGGAAGGAGCCGCTAACCCCGGCGTATCTGCTGGGTCTGGGGACGCTGCCCTTCCTGGGCTGGACCGGCGGCACGGCGCTGGGAGCGCTGGCAGGCTCCATTTTGCCGGAGAGCCTGGGCACGGCGCTGGGTGTCATGCTGTACGGTATGTTCATCGCCATTGTGGTTCCCCCTGCCAAAAAGGAGCGGAACATCCTGCTGGCGGTGGTGCTGTCCATGAGCTTAAGCTGCCTGTTCGCCTGGGTGCCGGGACTGAAGCAAGTCTCTGCCGGTATTGCCATCGTTGTGTGCACCGTGGTTGCCGCCGCCATCTGCGCGGTGCTGTTCCCGGTTTCGGAGGAAGAAGCATGAGTGTTGCTGTGTACATCCTGACCATGGCTCTGACCACTTATCTGATCCGGGTCTTACCGCTGACGGTATTCCGCAAGCCCATCCGCAGTCCCTTCCTGAAATCCTTCCTCCACTATGTGCCCTACTGCTGCCTGACTGCCATGACCTTCCCCGCCATTTTGTCCAGCACCGCCACATTGGCCGGCGGCATTGCCGCACTGGCGGTGGGCGTATTCCTGGCCTACCGGGGCAAGGGGCTGATGGTGGTTGCCCTGAGCAGCAGCGCCGCCGTGCTGGTGGTGGAGTGGCTCTTAAGGATCCTTTAAGAACTTTGTAAAAGAACTATGTATTCCGCCGGTTTTACTTGACGAACCGGCGGAATCTTGCTATAATGCAACTCCGAAGGGGAGTAGTCGCCGCAAGAGCTTGCGGGACTGGATCGACACACTGGGGAAACCCCGGTCCAGCCTTAATTGACGAGACTTTTGCGACTGTACCGGCCCAGCCTCTTCACCCTAAGAGCTTCTGTGCCGATCAGCCTGCTGATGTGCACGGAGGTTATTTTTTATGGGAATCGGAGAATTGCTGCTTCTGGCAGTGGGATTGAGCATGGATGCCTTCGCCGTGTCCGTATGCAAGGGACTGGCTATGAAGAAGGCCACGCTGAAGGCCGGGCTGACCTGCGGCGTATGGTTCGGCGGCTTTCAGGCGCTGATGCCCATGCTGGGCTTTTTCCTGGGCGCTCTGTTCGCCGGAGCCATTGAGGCCTTTGACCACTGGGTGGCCTTCGGTCTGCTGGCCATCATCGGCATCAATATGCTCAAGGAAGCCTTCTCCGGCGAGGACGAGGAAGCCGCCGACGCGGATCTTTCCGTAAAGACCATGTTCCTCATGGCCGTGGCCACTTCCATTGACGCACTGGCGGTGGGCATTTCCCTTGCCATGGCAGGCAACGTGAACATCTTCCTGGCAGCGGCCTTCATCGGCGTGTGCACCTGCCTGCTGTCGGCGGCAGGTGTGAAGATCGGTAACCTCTTCGGAAACCGCTTTGAGCAGAAGGCGCAGATCGCCGGCGGCATCATTTTGATCCTGCTGGGCGTTAAGATCCTGCTGGAGCATCTGGGGGTGCTGGCATGACGGCAAGCAAAGCCCGTCTGCGGCTGTGCACCTGCCTGCTGGTGGCCAATCTGGCCTTTATCTGGGGAAATTCCCTGCTCCCCGGTGCCCTGTCCCAGCTGCTCAGCGACTGGGGACGGAGCGTGCTGGGCATGACTCCCAGTGGTACCTCCGCAGGGCCGGATCTGCTGCGTAAGGCAGCGCATTTTCTGGAATTTGCCTGTCTGGGCGCATTGCTTTCCTGGCGCATGGGTATGCTGGGAAAGAGGCACCGGCTGGCCTTCCCTCCGGCGGTGGCGGCAGCCGCCCTGGACGAAACCATTCAGATTTTCTCCCCTGAGCGGGGACCCGGGCTGAAGGACGTAGCTCTGGACAGCTGCGGCGCGGCTGTGGGTATTCTTTTCGTCTGGATTGGTTACACTTATTGGAAACACACAAAACATTTGGAGGAAACAAACACATGAAGAAGATTCTGTCTATGACCCTGGCGCTTGCCATGATCCTGACCCTGTTTGCCGGCTGCGGCAGCACTCAGGAAACCGCACCCACCACCCAGGAGACCACCGAAGCCGCCGCGCAGCTGCCCGGCAGCGCTCTGGAGATCCTGGAAAACACCTGGGCAGGCTTTGCCGAGGAGGAGCAGTTCCCCATCTATGGCGGCGATATGGAGACCCACAACGCCATGATGGAGCAGGACGAGAGCTATATCCTGCCCAGCGCTCCCGGCAACTACGACATGACCTACAGCGAGAACCTGCCCTACGTTCTGCAGATCCCCGCTGAGCTGGTAGCAAATGTGGATCAGGCCGCTACCATGACCCACGGTATGCTGGCCAACAACTTCACCGCCGGTGCGCTGCACCTGACCGAGGGCACCGATGCCGAGAGCTTCGCCGCCTCCGTTAACGAGGCACTGCTGACCAACCACTGGATGTGCGGCTTCCCCGAGAAGAATCTGGTGGCTGTCGTTGGCGGCGAGTATGTGGTGCTGGCTTATGGCCTGGTGGACAACGTGACTCCCTTCCGGGATCACCTGGCGGAAGCCTACCCCGATGCCCGGATCCTGTACAACGAAGACATGATGTAACCGGATAATTCAAATGGCAGCGGCGTGAAAACCGCTGCCATTTTTGCAAAAGGAGAAACAAAATGCTCTTTTCCAGCATTCCTTTTTTATACTACTTCCTGCCGGTGGTGCTGGCGGTCTATTTTCTGGTACCCCGGTGCCTGAAAAACAGCGTTCTGCTGCTGGCAAGCCTGTTCTTCTACGGCTGGGGGGAGCCCCGGCTGCTGTGGCTGATGGTGGTGACCATTGCCGCCTTTTTTGCCTGCGGTCTTGCCATTGAGAAGGCTCAGCGCCGCGGCTGGAAGAAATTCTGGCTGGTGCTGTCCGTGGTCATCGGCATCGGACTGCTGACGGTGTTCAAGTACGCGGATTTTCTCATCGGCTCGGTGAACGCCGTTGCCCGCACTGAAATTCCCCTGCTGAAGCTGGCACTGCCGGTGGGCATCAGCTTTTATACCTTCCAGTGCCTGAGCTACACCATTGACGTCTACCGGGGCACCGTTCCGGCTCAGCGCAGCATCATCCGCTTCGGTGCGTATGTGGCGCTGTTCCCCCAGCTGATTGCCGGCCCCATCGTCCGCTACAGCGATGTGGCACGGGAGCTGCAGGAGCGCACCCACAGCTGGGAAAACATCACCCTGGGTCTGCGGCGGTTTCTGGTGGGGCTGGGGAAAAAAATCCTGCTGGCGGACAATTTCGCCCTTCTCGCCCAGATCTTCCGGGACAGCGGTCAGCAGGATCTGCTGTTTTACTGGATGTACGCCGTGGCGTTCACCCTGAACATTTACTTTGATTTTTCCGGCTATTCCGACATGGCCATCGGTCTTGGGCGGATTTTCGGCTTCCATTTCATCGAAAACTTCGACCATCCCTATTGCTCCCAGAGCATTACCGAGTTCTGGCGGCGGTGGCATATGAGTCTGGGCAGCTGGTTCCGGGACTATGTCTACATTCCCCTGGGCGGCAACCGGGTCAGCAAATGGCGCTGGGTGCTGAACATTCTGGCGGTCTGGATGCTCACCGGTCTGTGGCACGGTGCCGCCTGGAATTTTGTAGTGTGGGGACTGCTGTTTGCGGTGGTGCTGTTGGCGGAAAAGCTCCTGAATTTTCCCAGAAAGCTCCCCCGGCTCCTGCGCCATGTCTATGTGATGCTGGTGGTGATTGTCAGCTTCGTGATCTTTAACGCTACCTCCCTGACCCAGGCGGGGCAGGATCTGGCAGGTATGCTGGGCATGGGTGCCGGGCTGACCTCGCCGGAGAGCCTGTACTACCTGAGAAGCTACGCCCCCCTGTTCCTGCTGGGCTTTGTGGGCGCAACACCGGTGGTACGCAACCTGTGCCGGCGGATTGAAAAGACCCGGCTGGGGGCGGTTTTGGAGCCTGCGGTGCTGATTGGGTTGCTGCTGGTGTGCACCGGCTATCTGGTGGATGGGTCGTTCAGTCCCTTCCTGTATTTCCGTTTCTAAGGAGGTGCCTATGGATACCAAACGCATACGCTCTCTGGGCACCGGGCTGCTGGTGGCCGTGTGGGCAGGACTGACCGCCCTGGGCTGGCTGCTGCCGGATCAGCAGATGTCCCTGGCAGAGCGCCGGGAGCTGAAGCAGATGCCTGCGCTGGAGCTGGCCGCCGTGGAAAGCGGCAAGTTTATGAAGGACTTTGAAAGCTACACCCTGGATCAGTTCCCCGGGCGGGACAGCTTCCGCCGCATCAAGGCACTGTTTGCCTATCAGGTGCTGGGGCAGAAGGACAACAACGGCATCTACCTTGCCAACGGCTACGCCGCCCAGCAGGAGTACCCCCTGAAGCAGGACTCCCTGGACTATGCCACCAAGCGCTTTGACCACATTTACGACAAATACCTGCAAGGCACCGATTGCCACACCTATATGGCCATCGTGCCGGACAAGGGTTACTATCTGTCCCAAAACAGCGGTCAGCTGACCATGGATTACGATGCCATGTTCGCCCACTTCCGGCAGACGATGCCCTGGGCGGAGCACATCGACCTGACCCCCACCCTCACCGCCGAAAGCTACTACCGCACGGATACCCACTGGCGGCAGGAGACTTTGACGGATGCTGCGGCAGTCATCGCCCAGACCATGGGAGGCAGCGGCAGCCAAGCCGGGGACTTTGCCCCGGTAGCTCAGGAGAACCCCTTCTACGGGGTCTACTACGGCCAGGCCGCCCTGCCCATGGAGCCGGACGAAATGTACCTGCTGGAAAGCGAGGCGCTGGATGCCTGCGTGACCTATCTGGGGCAGTGGGACGCCTCCGCCGGTATGGTTTTTCAGAAGGCCTATGACGGGGTCTATGACCGCGGCAAGCTGGAAAGCCGGGATCCTTACGAGGTGTACCTGTCCGGCAGCCAGTCTCTGGTGCGGATTGAAAACCCCAACGCCGGAACCTCCCGGGAACTGGTGATTTTCCGGGATTCCTTCGGCAGCGCCCTGGCACCGCTGCTGGTGCCTGATTACGCCGCCGTGACGCTGGTGGATATCCGCTACCTGAACTCGGATATGCTCCGCTGGTGTCTGGAATTTACGGATCAGGATGTCCTGTTCCTCTACAGCACCCTGGTGCTCAACAACAGCACCACCCTGAAATAACGCAAAGCCCCCAAATCCGGCGTGTTTCGGATTTGGGGGCTTGATTTTTGTCAGACCGTCAGGTTCTGGATCCATTTGCCCTGGCGGATCATTGCCGCGCCAATGACGCATTTGACCAGATCCATGCCGGTGCAGATGGCAAACAGGGGCAGGATGCTCAGGGATGTAAACCGGCTCAGGCAGAAGGCCAACGGCACGCAGCAGACCCAGACGAAGCAGCTGTCAAACAGGAAGGTAACCATCGTCTGTCCGCCGGAGCGCAGGGTGAAGTAGGCGGAGTTGGTATAGGCGTTGAAGGGCATGATGGCCGCGTTGATGCAGATCAGACAGGTCGCCAGCCGGCGGATCTCGTCGGTGGTGTTGTAGATTTTGGGGAACAGCCCGGAGAAGGCAGCCATCACCGCGCCAAAGACCAGACCGCAGGCGATGGACACCGCCACCAGCTTCCGGTTGGCATCTCGGACGCTCTCCTCAGTCTCACCGGCGCCCAGCATCTGCCCCATGATAATGCCCACGGCGTTGCCCATGGCCAAAAACGCCACACTGCCCAGATTGAACAGGGTGCTGGAAATGTTCATGGCGGGCACCACATCCAGCCCGCAGGTGGAGTAGCACTGGTTCAGAATGGCCATGCCGCTGGACCAGAGGGCTTCGTTGATCAGCAGGGGCATTCCCTTGATAACGATGGACTTGAGCAGCGTGCCGGGGATGCGGAAGGAGCGGTACGCGCCGACAATGAAGGGCTTGCGGTCAGAGTTGCGGTGGGTCCAGGCCATGAGCAGGAACAGCTCAGCAAACCGGGAGATCACCGTAGCCAGAGCGGCACCCTTGACACCCATGGCGGGGGCACCGAAGTGGCCGAAGATAAACACATAGTTCAGCCCCAGGTTCACCAGCACGGCGCAGATGCCGCCGATCATGGGCACCACCGTCTCGCCGGTCTCCCGGAGGGTGCTGGAATAGGCGTTGGCCAGCGCAAAGGGCAGCAGCCCCACCAGCATAACCTGCAGGTATTCCAGACCGTAGGTCATGGCACCCTCCGCCATGGCGGTGTCGCCCTCGCCGGTGAGGTACAGCCCGATCAGCGGCCTCCCGGCCAGAAGGAACAGCCCAATGCCCAGGACTCCCAGGATCAGGCAGACCAGCACCTTAAAGCGGAAGGTGTGGCGGATGCCCTCCTGGTCGTTGGAGCCATGGAACTGGGCGGTGAAGATACCGGCACCGGAGCAGGCACCGAAAATACACAGATTGAACACAAACAGCAGTCCATTGACAATGGAAACGCCGCTCATGGGCACCGTTCCCACCTGCCCAACCATGATGTTGTCCAGCAGGGAAACGAAGTTGGTAATGCCGTTTTGGATCACAATGGGAATGGCAATTCCCAGAACTCGGCGGTAAAACGCCTTGTCGCCGATGTAACGATGAATCATAAATAACCTCGATTTTTCTTTTTGCACAAAAGCGCAGGGGTCGATGAAGCACCATCGACCCCTGCCGGAAATGTTTCTTTTACAGCTCCACGCCGCCCAGGAACACCCGCTTTTCGGTGTAATCGGCGTTGCAGATCACGAAGTCGGCCAGCTTGCCGGTTTCGATGGTGCCGATTTCCTTGTCAGCGCCAATGGCCTTGGCGGGGTTGTAGGTGGCAGCCCGGACAGCCTCGGTCTCGGGGATGTTCCAGCTGATCACGTTCTGCAGGCAGGTCCACAGGTTGGCAGCGGAGCAGGCAATGGTGCCGTCAGCCAGCTTGGCAACACCGCCCCGGAGCCAGGCATCCTGACCACCCAGCTCGAACTTGCTGCCCTCGGGCAGACCGGCGCAGCGGCCGGAGTCGGAAACCAGAACCATGCGGTCTTTGAACATATTGAATGCCAGCCGCACAGAAGCGGGATGGATGTGGAAACCGTCGCAGATCAGCTCGGCCTGGACGTTGGGATTCTCCGCACCGGCAGGGATGACACCGGGATTGCGGTGATTGATGCCGGGCATGGCATTGTACAGGTGGGTCAGGTGGGTCACACCGGCATCCACAGCAGCCCGGGCGTGGTCGTAATCGGAATCGGTATGGGCGATGGACACGGTGCACAGCTTGGAGGCCTTCTCCACGAACTCGGCAGCACCGGGCAGCTCGGGAGCCACGTCCACAATGCGAACCAGGCCGTCGCAGCCATCAAACAGAGCCTTGAAGCCCTCGAAGTCAGGCTCCTTCAGGTAGTCCGCGTTCTGGGCGCCTCTCTTCTTATAGGAGAAGTAGGGGCCTTCCATGTGGATGCCCATGAGCCGGGCATGACCGGCAGGTGCCTCCTGACGCAGCTGCTGGGCAGTGGCGAAGGCCTTCTCCAGCACGTCGTAGGGCAGGGTCATGGAAGCGGGGGCGAAGGAAGTGACACCGCAGGAAGCGTAGTAGTGCGCCATCTTCTTCAGGCCTTCGTAATCGCCGTCGGAGAAGTCGGCACCGGAGTTGCCGTGGCTGTGGACTTCCACCAGACCCGGAATCACGGTGGCACCCTTCAGGTCAATGGCATCCTCGGGCACGTTTTCCGGCAGCACGGCACCGAAGCGGCCGTCCTTCACCTCGAAGGCACCGGTATGGAACTGAAAATCAGAAGTAAAAATGCGGGCGTTCTTATAAAACATAAGGCTGATCTCCTTGTCGTATAAAATGGATATGTCTATGGTATCACGCTCCGAAGAAAAATGCAATGCGCTTTCAAGAAAAAAGAGAAATATACAAAAATAGGCAAGAAAATGCCGGGAGCATCCGCCCCCGGCGATTCTCAGCACTGCTTCATCAGCCGGATATAGAACTCCACAGCCTTGCCCACCGTCTCCACACGGATGCGCTCGTTGTTGCCGTGGATGGTGGCACGCTCCTGGCTGGTCAGATCCATGGCAGAGAAGCGGTAGACGTGATCCGAAAGATCCCGGTAGTGCCGGGAGTCGGAGCACTGCACCATCAGATAGGGGGCAACCACACAGCCCGGCCAGGTCTGCGCCACGGAGGAGGCCACCTTCTGCCAGGCATCGCAGTCGGTTTTGGACACGGGGCTTGGCTCAAAGGATTCCAGATCCGTAATGGTCACCGACGCATCCCCCACGGTCTTTTTCAGCCGTACCAGGGCGGATGCCACGGAGTCGGCAGGATTCAGCCGCATATTGGCAACCATGGAGGCTTCGGGGGGAATCACATTCCGGGCGGAACTGCCCTCCATCTGGGTGAAGGCCACGGTGGTACGCATCAGGGCGTTCATTTCGCCGCCGCTTTTTTGGCCCAGCAGATCCAGCACCCAGCCGAAGCACCAGAGGTTGGCAAAAACCACCCGGTACAGCGGTGTGGAATACCGCCCCAGAGTGTCGAACATCTGCACCACGGCACCGTCAATGTGGGCAGGGAAGGGATAATCCTCCACCTTCTTACAGGCAGCCGCCAGCACGCCCACGGGGGTATGGGGCTTGGGAGCGGAGGCGTGACCACCGGCGGAGACCGTCTGGAAGCGCACATTCATCATGCCCTTTTCCGCAATGCCAATCAGTCCGCAGGGCTCCTTGACGCCGGGGAACACATTCTCCACCACAGCGCCGCCCTCGTCCACCACCATGGCCGGGTGGATGCCGTGCTTCGTGAAATAGTCCACAATGTTCACAGCGCCCTTTCCCGCCACTTCCTCGCCACCGGAGAAGGCGAAGAAGATGTCCCGCTCCGGCTGGAAGCCCTTGCCGATCAGGTAATTGGCGGCAGAGAAAATGCCGTTGAAGGTGACCTTGGTATCCAGGGTGCCCCGTCCCCACAACACGCCGTCCTCAATGATTCCGGCGAAGGGGGGCTTTTCCCAGCTTTCCTCGTTGGCGGGCACCACATCGTAGTGCGCCATCAGCACCGCCGGATCCCCTGGCTGCTTACCGGGCCAGCGCAGCAGCAGCGCCCGGTCAGGCAGCTGCGTCACGGAGCATACGTCAAACACCCGGGGATACAAAGTGGGCAGCAGCCCCAGCAGCTTCTGAAATTCCGCCTCATCCTCCTGGGCAGGATCGTTGCTGGAGACCGTCCGGCAGCGCACCAGCTGCGCCAGAGCATCCACGGCGGAAGCCTGATCGAAGCGGCAGTCCTCCCGTGCCATGGTGGGCTGCGCCTTGGGGCGGAACAGCGCCGTCCGAATGGCCACCACCGCCACAAACAGCAGCACCAGAAAGAGAAGAAGATAACCGATCATAAAGAACACTCCTTTTCCGCATCAGATATGATTTTTATTATACCACGAAAGCCCTCCGGGCACAAGTCCCAAAGCGCCCCCTTCTGACCAAACCTGACAAAACCCGCCCCATTTCCCGGAGGAAAGGGTGCAGGTTTGACAAAAACGGAGTTTTTCCCAAAAATCCATTGACACCGGGAAAAAGCCGTGGTAAGATGGAGCAAATTGAATCGCTGATTTGATAGAGGCGCGGTACTCATCAGTACCCTCCGGCAAGGCCATGCAGTCGCCGCGGGGGAAAGGGATCACCGCCGAAGTTGGAAGCGCTTGCATGAGAGTTTCCTGCTGGGTCGTCAGAGAATATCTGCCGGACTGTCACAAAAATTCTTTGTGAAGCGCTATCGATGGCCATTCGGCTCATTTTCCTTTGCATTTTCGGGATTTGTGCCGTATATCCATGGACCGCTTAGCAAAGCGGTTCTTTTTTTATCAAAAAAACAAAAGAAAGTGTGATCGAAATGAGAAGAATCCTGAGTTTTGTACTGTGTGTGACCCTGCTGCTGACCCTGACCGCCTGCGGAAGCTCCGCCCCCAAGTCCGGCGTGGAGGACGGTGTGCTGACCATCGCCATGGAATGCGCCTACGCCCCTTACAACTGGGCGCAGAAGGACGACAGCAACGGTGCCGTGCCCATTTCCAACGCCCCCGGCTCCTATGCCAACGGCTATGATGTGATGATCGCCAAGAAGATCGCTGAGGCCAACGGCTGGGAGCTGGAGATTGTCCAGTCCGACTGGGACTCCCTGGTTCCCGGTGTCCAGACCGGTCTGTTTGATGCCGTCATCGCCGGCCAGTCCATGACTGCCGACCGTGCCAAGCAGGTGGACTTCGCAGGCCCCTACTTCTACGCCTCCATCGTCTGCCTGACCAAGGCCGACAGCCCCTTCGCCTCCGCCCAGTCCATTGCCGACCTGTCCGGCGGCAGCTGCACCGCCCAGATCGCCACCATCTGGTATGACCAGTGCCTGCCCCAGATCCAGGGTGCCGATGTCAAGACCGCCGCGGAGAGCGCTCCCGCCATGCTCATGGCACTGGAGACCGGCATGGTTGACTTCGTCTGCACCGATATGCCCACCGCCCAGGGCGCAGTGGTCGCTTATCCCGACCTGACCATCCTGAACTTCTCCGGCACCGAGGGCGACTTCCAGTTCTCCGAGGAGGTTCGGGCAGAAAACGTGAATATCGGCGTGTCCCTGCGTAAGGGCAACACCACCCTGAAGGACGCCATCGACAGCGTGCTGGGCACCATGACCGAATCCGACTTCAACGACCTGATGGCACAGGCCATCGCCGTACAGCCTTTGGCAAACTAAGAAAGGAACCCTATGACCCAATTCTTTGCGGATATTTCCGACCTTCTCTCCGGCTATGGCCGATCCTACCTCACCGGCATGGGCAACACCCTGCTGCTGGCTCTGGGCGCTACCATCATCGGCTGCGTCATCGGCTTTGTGTGCGGTGTGCTCAATACCATTCCCTACAGCAAGAACGATTCCCTGCTCAAGCGGGTCTGCCTGAAGCTCCTGCGGATCATTATTCGGGTGTATGTGGAGATTTTCCGTGGTACTCCCATGGTGCTGCAGGCTGTGTTCCTGTACTACGGTCTGCCCTACATCTCCGGCGGCAGCCTGATGTTCGGCAGCATCTGGACGGCTTCCATGCTGGTGGTCTCCATCAACACCGGCGCTTACATGGCTGAGTCCGTCCGCGGCGGCATCATTTCCATTGACCCCGGCCAGACCGAGGGTGCCAAGGCCATCGGCATGACCCACCTGCAGACCATGCTCCATGTAATCCTGCCCCAGGCCGTGCGGAACATCATGCCCCAGATCGGCAACAACTTCATCATCAACGTCAAGGACACCTCTGTGATGTTCATCATCGGCTTCCCCGACTTCTTCGCCGCCCACCGGGCAGCGGTGGGTGCCAGCTATCTGTACTTCCCCTCCGCCACGGTGGAGATGGTGGGTTATCTGACCATGACCCTGCTGGCCTCCTTCCTGCTGCGGCTGCTGGAGAAGAAGCTGGACGGCGACAGCGACTACGAGCTGGTGCAGGAGGATCCTCTGGTGCTCACCGCCGGCACCTACAGCCGCTCCGGCAAGCAGCTGGAGCAGAACAAGGACTACCGGGAGCGGATCCGTCAGGACAACGAATTTGGTCACAAGGGAGGAGCGCGCTGATATGGAACCCATTTTGCAGATCAATCATCTTTCCAAAACCTTCGGCAATCACGAAGTGCTCCGGGACATTGACTTCACCGTCAACAAGGGCGACGTGACCACCATCATCGGTGCCTCCGGCTCCGGCAAGAGCACCCTGCTGCGGTGCATCAACCTGCTGGAAACCCCCACCTCCGGCCAGATCCTCTACCATGGGGAAAACGTTGCCGGGCGGGGCTATGACGCCCCCAAGTACCGCTCCCATGTGGGCATGGTGTTCCAGAGCTTTAACCTGTTCAATAATATGACCGTGCTGGAAAACTGCATCGTCGGCCAGGTGAAGGTGCTCAAGCGCAGCCGGGAGGAAGCCCGGGAGCGGGCACTGCACTACCTGACCAAGGTGGGTATGGCTCCCTACATCAACGCCAAGCCCCGGCAGATCTCCGGCGGCCAGAAGCAGCGTGTGGCCATTGCCCGCGCGCTGGCCATGGATCCCGAGGTGCTGCTGTTTGACGAGCCCACCTCCGCCCTGGATCCCGAAATGGTGGGCGAGGTGCTCACCGTTATGCAGAGCCTGGCGCAGGAGGGCATGACCATGCTGGTGGTGACCCACGAGATGGCTTTTGCCCGGGATGTGAGCAGCCGTGTGGTGTTCATGCACCAGGGTGTCATCTGCGAGCAGGGCACCCCCCAGCAGCTGTTCAGCGACCCCCAGCAGCCCGAAACCCGGGATTTTCTGGCAAGATTCCGCAAGGATGCCTGACAGCAAAGTAAAACGCCCACGATGGAAAACCATCGTGGGCGTTTCCAGACTGTCAAAGAACCCCTGTTTTTGCTAAGCGAAAACAGGGGCTTTAACG
>CAYWZB010000011.1:0-20985 GCA_964462775.1 uncultured Oscillospiraceae bacterium | reverse complement strand
CAGCACGTTCCTGCGGTGGGTTCGGGATAACGGCGGATAAAAAATTACACTTTATAAGCCAGAAAAGACTTGCATTTTTTGTCCAATTGTTGTATAATATATAAGGTCATATGACCCGATGCCCCCCGGAAATTTGGGCGGTCGATAAAGTGTACTTAATGATACAGCGGCCTGCGCCCTTGCGTGACAGAAGAAGGAAGCCGCCGCTGTCGGCTCGGAATCCCAAAAAGAGCGCGATGGCAACGCTTTTTGTCGGAATTTGGGGGTAGGGGGGAGCCGGTTGCACGCTCCACCGGCCGACTATGCAGATTAACCAAAAAACCATTTGAAATTTAAGTGCAGTTTTTTGCCTTACCCTATTGCATTTTGCGTTTGAGTGTGCTATACTCTCCGTAACAAAAGGTTACAGGGAAAAATGTACCCTATCCATACGTTGACCAACAAAAAAGTTGCATGAAAAGGTGCGCTTCAAAAGCGCTCGATCGGCCGGGACTTTGTTCTGCGGTGGGGATTTTGCACCCCCGTCAAAGATGGCTGTGATCGCCGTGCTACAGATAGAAAAAGCAGGTGGCGATGCAGGGTCGTCACCTTTTTTGTTGCGGATTCCCAGCGTGAGAGGAATTACAGTTTTATGGCCTGGAATGTGCCGAAGGATATAGTAGGAGGTAATTCAATGAATACGAGAAGCAGGAAAACGAAGGGCTTTTCCCAGCGGCTGATTGCTTTGCTGCTGTGCGGTGTGTGTCTGCTGTCGGCGTCCCCCGTCAGTGCTATGGCTTCTGAGGTGGAAGCACCCCAGACGGCGGAAGAAAGCACCACCGTCGTTGTGGTGGCCGTTCCTCAGACCCAGACTGAGAATCAGGAGCTGCCCAAGCAGGAGCCGGACCAGGAGCTCCCCGCTGCGGATCCCCAGAAGGAAGCCGCTGAGCAGGAGAACGTTCAGCAGGAGCCTGTGGAGGCTACCCCCGCGGTTTCTCTGTATGACCGGCTGATGGCCTGCACCACCGTGGAGGAAGTCAACGCCATTCTGGATTGCCTGACCCCCGAGGAAGAAGCGGAGCTGGATGCCTTCACTGCAGAGCAGCTGGCGGCCATGGAAGCCCACCTGACTGCGCTGGGGTATTATGGCACGGCCACGTTGGAGAATCTTTCCTATACTATCGAGCAGGGCGGTAGTGTGACAGTTTCTGTTTCGAGCCTGAGAAATTCTAACTTCAGTTTTACTTGTGTTCAAGATGGAATTACTGCCCGGTACAGCAGAAATCGCCGCTATAACATTTCCGTTGGTGAAGATGTTCCGGAAGGAGCGTATGAACTGACAGTCAGCTATGAGACTGGCTCTTATAATTCTCAATCCCACACGGACACCATTACTGTTACTGTGACAAAGCAGAAAAAGTTGGCAACTGTTAACAGTATCGTTTCCCATGCGGTTGTAACGTATTATTACTACACCGGCGGACAATGGGTAAATGGTGGCACCTATACCGATCAGCAAACCTTCTCCATTACCTATAATCTGAATGACGATCCGTCGTACTATGTTTTCTTCGCAAAGCCTGAGAAGAACTATCTTCTGTCTACATTCTCTATTGTAAATCAGGGTAACAATAGTACTTCCTATGACCTTTACTCTACGAAACAATGGAGTGAGTCCCAAATTAGTGGATATCCTGGGCTGGAAGAACTGGTCGAGATTGCGGAAGCCAATGACTATCTTTGCTTGAATGGTTATAAGACCAGTGCTGCACAGAGTATCACCCTGAATCAGTATTTTACCGGAACGCAGCCCGGTCTGAATGTTTCCGCTACTGCTGACCAGACCGAAAACGTAAAACCGGGAGATATCGTTAACTTTACCGTTACGGTCACCCCGAGAAAAGCAAATACCAATGACAAGATTATCAGCTTGAACGTGACCAGCCTGACCATTAACGGTGTGACTTATGAGAATGTTACCCTGATTGATAATGGTGACGGTACATACACGACGACGGTTCCTTACACGGCTACTGCGGATGACTGGAAGACCGGTGATATTTCTCTGAATGTGACAGCAAATGTCGGATATGAATATGTTCTGCCGGTAAAAGACCGCCAGAACGTGACATCGGAGATTACCACCAATTCCACGATCACCAGCTCCGGTAAAACGACTGTCACGCTGGCAAACCCTGCGGGCGTGGCCTACACACTGCAGTTTGAGGCTCCCGAGGGTATTACGCCCCCTGACACGATTCCGGCTGCACCGGATGACGACACGGAGTACTTCGAGGGCAGTCCTGTGACTGTCAAGGATTACAACAGAGCAGATGTTGATGACCCCGCCAATAAGGGCGTTTGGAAGTTCACCGGCTGGAAGGTCAATGGTGAGGGTGACAACAAGAACGCTTGTGATCAGGTCACCATGGGCAAGGATAAGATCCTCTTTGTCGGCGTCTGGAAGTTCGAGAAGTATCCCAACCGGGATCTGAGCGTGCAGAAGACCCTCTCCGGCAATATGTACAATGCCAATGACACGTTTACCTTTACTGTAACTTACAACGATAAGACCGAAACCTTTGATTTGGGTAAGGATCAGACCAATACCCTGTCTATCCCTGTGGGAGCTGAGGTGACCATCACCGAGAATCCCGGTACCTATACTTCCTCCATCGATGCGGTTACTCCCAATACGCTGGAGTACAAGGCGATTACCAACGGCATCACCTTCGTTATGCCTGCGGAGAATGTCAAAGTGGTTATCAACAACCACAATGAGCAGACCGTTGATACCGGCGTCCTGCTGGATTCCCTGCCTTATGTCCTGATTCTGGGACTGGTGGTGGCCGGGGCTGTGCTGCTGATTGGCAAGCGCAGAAACCGGTATGAGGACTGACCGGAGGAGAGAACATGGCAGGTAAGTTCCAGGGTTCTCCCCGGAAGGGACAGAGCAAACCAAACCGGGTGCGCCAGGAGTCGGACGGCGGTTCCTCGGAGCCGCTGAACCACGAACAGGCGCGCATCCAGACATGGCTGAAACAGGTTCGCTTCAAGAAGAACGCTTTTGGCGGTGTCAATGAAGCGGACGTGTGGAAGAAAATCGGAGAGCTGAACACGCTGTATGAAGCAGCGCTGTCGGCTGAGCGTGCCAGATATGACGCGCTGCTGGCCGCAGCCTTCGACGAATCCGGAAAGGCTGGTGAGGAAGTCGAGCCGGAATAAGCAAGTTTCCAATGCCACCATCATTACCAACCGGAGAAATCAGGTTCTGGATCGGCAGGGCTACATGAGCCTGCTGCGCCGGCTGATCTTTCTGGGGCTGGCAGGCTGGGTTCTGCTCAGCCAGGTGTTCCTCATCACCCAGGTAAGAGGCAATGAAATGTTCCCGGCTGTGAAGGACGGCGACCTGCTGGTCGGCTTCCGGCTGCAGCAGGAATATTCCAAAAACGACGTGGTGGCATACTCCGCATCGGGTAAGCTCCGCATCGGGCGCATCGTCGCCAGAGCCAACGATGTGGTAACGCTGGATGACAGCGGCACCCTGCTGGTCAACGGAACCACCCAAAGCGGCGAGATCCTTTACCCCACCTATGCCAGGGAGGGGCAGGAGTACCCCATTACCGTCCCCCAGGGGCAGGTATTCATACTGGGCGATTATCGCACCCAGTGCCAGGATAGCCGGGATTTCGGTTCTATCCCCATGGAGAATGTGGAGGGCAAGGTCATCACCATTCTCCGCAGAAGAGGCTTATAGTCTCATTCCAATGATGTCATACTGTCCGGACAGTATAACATAGACCACCCCAAGCATAAAAATTCTTTAGGAGGCAAACCAAAATGAAGAAACTCATCAGCATCCTGCTTGCTCTGGTTTTCGTCCTGAGCATGGCAACCGTCACCTTCGCCGAGACCCAAGAGTGGGACGGCAAATATGCAGATACCGACCCAACATCCTTTGAAGAAATTATTAAGACCTACACCTCTGAGGGCGATGTTATCGTCACTGAAACTCTGAGCTTCACTTCTACTGCTAACACTGCCAACCCTGATGGTGGTGCAAACAACCTGACTGTTGATAATCTGGCTGTCTCCGCTCTGAACGCCGGCACTCTGAAGGTTAACGTTCCTTCCCTGCCTGCTGTCGGTAAGTACGAGTGGACCATTAAGGAAAACCCTGGCACCACTGCTGGTGTTATCTACAGCAACGCTGAGATTCACATTATTGCTCTGGTTGAGTATAATAATGATGCGCACAAGCTGCAGATCCACAGCTACGAGAGCTACATCAAGCTGGAAAATGACACCAAGGCCAAGACCTTCGAGAACGTATTCCAGTCCGGCTCCTTCACCGTTGCAAAGAACGTTGAGGGTAACATGGCTAACGAGAACGATGAGTTCGAGATCAAGGTGACCCTGACCTCCGCAAAGCCCATCGGCACTACTGTGACCCTGGCTGGTACTGAAGTTGCTCCTACCCAGTGGAATGTAGATGACAACGGCACCTGGACTTACGTCCACACCGGTACCTACTCCGAAAAGGGTGGCGCTAAGACCTTCTCCAACATCCCTGTTGGCGTTGTTGTCACTGTTGCTGAGACTACTACTGCCAACATGATGAATGGCTATACTCACACCAGCACCAAGATCGGCACCAATGATTTCTCCAGCCTGACTGTCGCTGACGACACCAACGCTGCTATCGTGGTCACCAATACCAAGACCACCAATGTCGAAACCGGTATCGTTCTGGATTCCATGCCCTACTTCGTGATGCTGGCTGTTGCCTGCGCCGGTATGTTCCTGCTGGTTTCCAAGAAGCGCATGATGCGTGAAAACTGATCCCATCGGATCTGACTGAATTGTTCTTTTCGGTGCCCGGGGCGGATCCCCGCCCCGGGTTGACCGGAGAGAAAAAAGAAAGGAACTGCGGCAGTTTGCCGGGAAGAAAACATGTCAAGATGGATCCTGAATGCCGCGAATACCCTTGTGAATCTGGTTGTTGCCCTCTGTTTGTGCGTCGGCGGTCTGTATGCGGCCTACGCCCTGTGGGACAATCAGCGGATCTACACCGCCGCCAGCGATGTTCAGGCGGACATGGTAAAGATCAAACCCACGGTAACCGAGGACGGCGGCGCTTCCTTTGAAGAGCTGCTGGCAATCAACCCCGACGTGTGCGCCTGGGTGAGCCTGGACAACACGAAAGTCGATCATCCCGTGTTGCAGGGCAGCACGAACCTGACCTACATCAACCGGGATGTGTACGGTGAATTTTCCCTGGCGGGAAGCATTTACCTGGATACCCGAAACAACCGGGATTTCTCCGATCCCTACTCTCTGCTGTATGGCCACCATATGGAAAACAGCGGAATGTTCGGAGACCTTGACCTCTACAAAGATCAGGCATTTTTCGACAGCAATTCCTCCGGAATGCTGATCCTGCCTGACAAGACCTATCAACTCGAAATTTTTGCCTGCCTGCTGATTCAGGCCGGAGAAGATGAAATCTTCGACCCGGAAAAGTGGCAGACTGATATAACCGGCCTGCTTGCTTACGCAAGGGAAAATTCCCTCCATCTGCGTGAGGAGACAGTCCAAAAAATAGAACAGGGCAGATTGCGGAACGTTCTGGCATTATCCACCTGTTCCACAGAGTTTACAGACGCGAGAACAATCGTTCTGGCTGGGATGGAACGTTATCAGACAGCAGTTCAGGAGGAAAGCTAATATGAAAAAATGGATGCGTGTGATTTTGGGCACCGTACTGGTTCTCACGAGCATGATGACCATGGCACTTTCGGCCGCCGCCGCAGGCACTACGGCCGTATCGATTCCGGTCAAAATCTCCCTCAGCGGCACTCTGCCCAATCCGGCGGAGGACTATACCATCAAGCTGAAGGCAGATGCCCCCTCTTACCCCATGCCCTCCGGCAGCAAGGATGGCGTGTATACCATGACCATCACCGGTGCGGCTGAGAAGAATCTCCCCTCGATCTCCTACGACACCGTTGGTGTTTACACCTATACCATCACTCAGGTGGCTGGGAAGAACAAGGACTGCACCTATGATAGCAGAGCGTATATTCTGACCGTCCAGATCACCAATTCCGAGGACGGCACCGGCCTGGAGGCTACTGCGATTCTGCAGCTTGAGGGTATGCACGAGAAGCTGCCCATTGCTGAGTTTAAGAACAAGTATAAGATCATCAAGAAGCCGACCAATACGCCCAAGACCGGCGACGAATCCTCTCCCGTTCTCTATGGCGCAATGATCGCCGTGAGCGTGGCAGTGATTCTGGGTCTGTTTGTGACCCGCAAGCCCCGTCATGCCGACGAGGAAAGCATCTGACAGAAAAGCCCCAACCGTGGCACCGCAGGGTACCGGGGTGGGGCTTTTGTCATGGATGAAATAGAAGGGAAAGTATGTATTTATGAGAACAGTGATCCGTTTTTTGCTGGGGCTGACTGCCTGCTGTATGCTGCTGTTTGCCGGCAGCAAAATGGCCGAATACATTCGGGAGAGCCGGGAGAGCGTTGGCGTGAAGGAAAGCCTGATTGAAATGGCGGTTGCCGTGAATCCCCAGAAGCCGACAGAACCGGCTGCCCGGGAGGAAGCGCCGGAGGAATCTCAGGCAGAGGAGGAGACGGTTCCCCACGAAACTGCCCCCATTGCCGTGGATTTCGATGTACTGAAAGATACGAACACGGATATCATCGGCTGGCTGTATTCCGAAGATACGCCCATTAACCTGCCTGTGGCGCAAAGCGGCGACAATGACTATTACCTGCGCCGCCTGATCGACGGCAGCTGGAACAGCGGCGGAACGCTGTTTGCCGATTACCGCAACAGCGGGGACTTTGCAGATACCAATACCGTGATTTACGGCCATAATATGAAGAACAAAGAGATGTTCGGCACCCTGGCCAATTACAAGGAGCAGTCCTACTATGAGGAGCACCCTGTCATGTGGCTGCTGACCCCCACGGAGAGCTACCGTGTGGAGTTGGTGGCCGGGTATGTGGTTTCTGCGACATCCGAGGTGTACGCGGTGGATCAGTCCGAGCAGGAGGTGCTGGCCTCCGTGAAGGCTGCAATCGCAGGCTCGACCTTCGATGCCGGAATTTCCGTAGGCCAGGGCGACCGCTTTGTGACCCTGTCCACCTGTTCCTACGAATACGACGAAGCCCGCTATGTGGTGATCGGACGACTGGTTCCGTTGGTGTAAGAAAGGTTATTCGACAAACCCACCGGCTTGGAATCCTGAATATTTCAAAAAACCGCCCCTGAGGACACCCTCAGAGGCGGCTTTGATTTTTTGTGAATCGCAACAGAATTTCAACCGTGCATCATGCCCTAAAAACCCAGAACGCCAGCCAGTATCCAAAGCCATACACCACACTAGCCCCCAGTCCATACACGATCACCGGGCCGGCGATGGTGAACATTTTCGCGCCAACGCCCAGGACGAAGCCTTCGGTCTTAAATTCTACTGCCGGGGCGGCGATGGCGTTGGCGAAGCCGGTGATGGGAACCAGGGTGCCGGCACCGGCGAGTTTGGCGATGTCGTCGTAGAGACTCAGACCGGTCAGCAGGGCGGACAGAGCCACCAGGGTCATGGAGCAGGCGGTGCCTGCCGCCTGGGTGTCCAGTCCCAGAGCGCTGTAGCAATTGAGAAAAACCTGCCCCAGGGTGCAGATCAGACCGCCGATGACAAAGGCACCCAGACAGTCACGCAGGGCAGGGGAACGGGGCTGCAATTCTTGAACCAGTTTGCTGTATTCCTTTTCCGTCATGGATATCCCTCCGAAGGTAGTTTGCCCTTCGGAGGGTTTCTTATTCCGGCATTTTTTCGGTGCTCGGGCATAGGCTACCAGAGAAGGAGGGAAGGATATGGTAATGAGCTGGATCTGGACAGGCATGGTGGGGCTGAGCCTGCTTTGCGCCGTGATAACGGGAAAAGGCGGGACACTGGCGGCGGCTTCGCTGGAAGGCGCGCAGGCAGGGGTGACACTGGCCATCGCCATGGCAGGCAGTTTGTGCCTCTGGTCCGGGGTGGGGAAGGTGATGGAACACGCCGGGATCACGGCAGTGCTGGCGGGAGTGCTTCGCCCGGTTTTGGAGCGGGTATTTCCCTCTACCCGGAAGGACAAACTGCTGGCAGGGGATCTCAGCGCCAACATCTGCGCCAATGTGCTGGGGCTGGGCAATGCGGCAACACCCATGGGCATCCGGGCGGCAAAGCGGATGAAGCGGGGGGACAGCGCCACGGACGAGCTGTGCCGCCTGATTGTCCTGAATACCGCCTCCATTCAGCTGATCCCTGCCAACGTGGCGGCGGTGCGTTCGGCATTGGGATACCGGTCACCCTTTGATATCCTTCCGGCGGTGTGGATTACAAGTTTCTGCTCTGCCGGGCTGGGGGTTGCCGCAGCCTGGGTACTGGGAAGGTGGTGGCGCCGGTGACGGATTATATCGTCCCGGCGCTGCTGCTCCTTGCGGCGACGGCTGCGCTGTGGAAACGGGAAAACGCCTATGATCTGCTGCTGCAAGGTGCCGGGGAGGGGCTGACAACTCTGCTGAGCATTGTGCCGGCTCTAATCCTGCTGCTGACGGCGGTGTATATGCTGCGATCTTCCGGTGCCATGGGGGTGCTCAGCCGTCTGATGGCACCGGCCTTTGGACTACTCGGGATCCCGCCGGAGACGGCACCTCTGGTGCTGATCCGTCCCATCAGCGGCAGCGCCGCTTTGGCGGTGGGGGCGGAGCTGATGAAGGAATACGGCGTGGACAGCCCGGTAGGGCGGACGGCGGCGGTGATGCTAGGCTCCACGGAAACGACCTTTTACACCATCAGCGTCTATTTTGGCGCGGCGGGGATCCGCAAGACCCGCTACACCATCCCGGCGGCGCTGATTGCGGATCTGGTGGGGTTTTGCATGGCTGCCTGGACGGTCAAATGGCTGTGGTGAATGGCGCTTTTATTAAAACATAAGTACGAAAATGGGATTTTCTACCGGAAAAGCTAAAAAATCCTCAAGAAAAACATTGATTTTTTTCTGAGGAAGTAGTATACTGTCTGTAAATGGAGCAAAATGGTAGTAAAGTGGAGTGAAAGGGAAAGGAGGAACGAGCATGATCGGAAAATACAGTGCGAAACTGGATGAAAAGAGCCGTCTGTTCGTGCCTTCCAAGCTGCGTGGGGAGCTGGGGGAGACCTTTTTTGTCACCTTGGGTGTCAACTGCGGTCACCGCTGCCTGACGGTGTACACTGCCGAAGAGTGGCAGCGCCTGTCGGACAACTACAACGCTCTGAGCATTTCCCAGCGCTCCGGTGCTACCAGCCTGATTTTTATGAACGCCGCCGAATGCACCCCGGACAAGCAGTTCCGCTTCGGTCTGACTCAGTTTTTGCTGGATTACGCCGGGATCTCCCGGGAAGTGATGATCGTCGGCAGGGCAGGTCAGGCGGAGATCTGGGACAGCGAGGAGTTCGCTGCCTTTGAGCGGGAGAATCTGACTCCCGAAAAATTGCTGGCATCTTTGGAGGCGATTGGGCTATGAGTGAATTTCATCATGTATCCGTGCTTCTGGAGGAGTGCATTGAGGGGCTGAACATTAAGCCCGATGGCATTTATGTGGATGGCACCCTGGGCGGTGCCGGGCATTCCAGCCAGATTGCCGCACGGCTGACCACCGGCCGGCTCATCGGCATTGACCGGGATCCCGTGGCGCTGAAGGCGGCAGGGGAGCGGCTGGCACCCTTTGCGGACCGGGTGACCCTGGTGCATTCCAATTTCTGTGAGATCGCTTCCGTGCTGCAGGAGCTGAACATTCCCGGCGTGGACGGCATTCTGCTGGATCTGGGTGTTTCCTCCCCCCAGCTGGATGACGGAGCCAGAGGCTTTTCTTACATGGCTGACGCACCGCTGGATATGCGTATGAACAACGAAGATACCCTGACCGCCCACACGGTGGTCAATACCTGGCCGTATGAGGAGCTGAAGCGGATCCTCTACGATTACGGCGAGGAGCGCTACGCTCCCAAAATCGCCGCCGCCATCTGTGCCCGGCGGGAGGAAAAGCCCATCGAGACCACTCTGGAGCTGGTGGAGATCATCCGCTCGGCCATGCCGTCGGCGGCGCTGCGGGAAAAGCAGCATCCGGCCAAGCGCAGCTTCCAGGCCATCCGCATTGCTGTCAACGATGAGCTGGGCAGCGTGGAGAAGGTCATGCGTGACGCCATTCCCTGCCTGAATCCCGGCGGACGGCTGGCAATTATCACTTTCCATTCGCTGGAAGACCGCATTGTGAAAAACGGCATGGCGGAAGCAGCCAAGGGTTGCACCTGCCCGCCCAATTTCCCGGTTTGCGTCTGCGGCAAGAAGCCTAAGGTCAAGCTGATTTCCCGCAAGCCCATCGTCTCCGGCGAGGAAGAGCTGGAACGCAACCCCAGAGCCCGCAGTGCGAAATTGCGGGTCTGTGAAAAAATCTGAGTAACCCAAAGGGGATGTCACCCATGACACAAAAGCCCAAGATCCAATACATCGGCCAGTTTTACGTCCACGGCAGTGAAGCCCGGGCGGCTGCGCTGAAGGAAAAGCAGAAGAAGGCCAGAACCGTTCTCCCGCTGGCAAAGCTGGAGCAGATCACCGAGATCCGGGTGGAGCCCGTGGCGGTGGTAAGCATCGTGCTGGCAGCGGCACTGCTGGTGGCCATGATCGTGGGCACGGTGGGGCTTTATGGTGAGCTGGAAAGCTACCATGCCATGGCGGAGTACGCTGACCGGCTGAATCAGGAGCACGTGGCGCTGCTGGAGGACTTCCGGGGAAGCTACAGCCTGAGCGAAATCGAGATCCGGGCGCTGGCACTGGGCATGGTGCCCCAGGATCAGGTCAAAAGGGTGACCATTACCCTGACACCCCCTGCCGTCGCGGCAGAGGAGACCTGGATCGATGATCTGGTCTGGTTTTTTCAGGGGCTGTTCGCATAAGCGTGCCCCATTCCCATACAATGAACAGACAGCTGCAATGGGCGGCGAGGGTTTCCCTTGCTGCCCATTGCTGGCATTTCATTGGAAAGGCGGAGGCCTATGGGAAAAAAGTCGGAAAAGAAGGAATACCGCCGGGTGCGGATGAACAGCGGTCACCACCGGAGGATCCTGCTGGTGGCGGCGGTGCTGGGGGTGCTGGCCTTTGTGCCGGTGGGGCTTCGGCTTTACAGCCTGATGGTCAGCCAGTACCACCGCTATTCCGCTCTGGCGCTGGGCAACCAGACCAGAAGCACTCCCGTGACCGGTACCCGGGGGGATATCCTCGACCGCAATGGCAATGTGCTGGCTACCAGCGTGGGGGTGGAAACGGTCTACCTGGATCCCCATGAGCTGAAACAGTCAGGGGCGGATATTCAGGCGGTTTCCGCCTTTTTGGGTCAGCTGCTGGAAAAGGATCCCCAGTGGATCGCCCAGCAGGCGGGGGATCTGAAACGGCGGTACAAGCAGGTGGGGGCAGACATCGATCAGGAGACTGCCGGAGCCATCCGGGCGTATATCCGGCAGCAGGACATCTCCGGCATCCATCTGGAGCCTGCCAGCCGGCGGGTGTATCCTTTCGGCACGCTGGCGGCCCAGGTCATCGGCTTTACCAATACCTCCGGCGACGGCTCGGAGGGCGTGGAGGCGGCCTATGACAGCTATCTGAAGGGCAGCGCCGGGCGTGTGGTCACCACCAAGGGCAACAACGAGATGGATATGCCCTTCTCTTACGAAAATTATCTGGCATCCCGTCAGGGCTGCAGTGTCATCCTGACCCTGGATGCCACGGTGCAGGCCTGTCTGGAAAAGCAAATGGAAAACGCCATTGCCCGGTATGATGTGCAAAACGGTGCCTTCGGGCTGGTGATGAACTGCAAGACCGGAGAAATTCTGGCCATGGCGACGTTGGGCAGCTATGATCCCAACAACTATCAGGAAATTGCCGACCCGGAGGTGGCGGCGGAGCTGGAAGAGCTGAAGGGGGACAGCGATGCCTATTCCAAGGCACTGGCTGCCGCCCGGCTGAAGCAATGGCGCAATCGGGTAATCTCCGATGGCTATGAACCCGGCTCCACCTTCAAGGTGCTGACCATGGCGGCGGCGCTGGATTGCGGCGCTATTGATCTGAACACCTCCTTCCACTGCTCCGGCTCAGAGCAGATTCCCGGAAGAGCCCAGAAGCTCCACTGCTGGCGCTCCATGGGGCACGGGGCGGAGCAAACGCCCCAGGCACTGCAAAATTCCTGCAACATCGCCTTTGCCCACATTGCCCTGAAACTGGGAGGCGAGCGGTTCTATGACTACATCCAGCGCTTCGGCATTCTGGAAAAGACCGGCATTGATCTGGCAGGGGAGAGCAAGGGCATCTTCTTTGACAAGGCGCTGGTGACCAACACCGACAAGTGGGGCACCGCCTCCCTGACCTCCGGCTCCTTCGGCCAGACCTTCAAGCTGACGCCTCTGCAACTGGTTCGGGCGATTGCTTCGGTGGTCAACGGCGGCGAGCTGCTGGAGCCGTATATCGTCTCGGAGATTCTGGATGCCGATGGAACCCCGGTGCTGCAGGCGCAGCCCACGGTGACCCGGCGAACCATCTCCCGGGAGACCTCGGACACCATGCGTACTCTGATTGAATCGGTGGTCACAGAGGGTACGGCAAAAAACGCCCGGGTGGCGGGCTTTGCCATCGGCGGCAAAACCGGCACCAGCGAGAAGATCGATGTGTTCGACGAAAACGGGCAGCGTGTGCAGGATAAGATTGTTTCCTTTGTGGGCATCGCCCCCATGGATGACCCGGAGTACATCGTGCTGGTGGCGCTGGATACCCCCTCCCGAACCACCGGGATCTATATTTCCGGCGGTGTCATGGCGGCACCTACGGTGGGGGCGGTGCTGGGGGACATCCTGCCTTATCTGGGGGTCAAACGGGACTACAGCGACGATGATCCGGCGGGAAAAGCGGTTTTGGTAGAAGATTTTACGGGATTTTCTCGGAAAGAAGCGGAAACAGCCTTGCAAAAAGCGGGACTGTCTGCTAAAATTTCGGGAGACGGGGAAACTGTCACAGGACAGCTTCCCGCAGCCGGAGAAGCTGTGCCCGGCGGCAGCGAGGTGCTGCTGTACCTGGGACAGCAGCCGGCGGAGCAGATGGTGACCGTCCCGGATTTCCGGGGGCTGAACCGTCAGCAGGCCGCGGATCTGGCAGGCAGTCTTGGGCTGTATGTGCTGGTGTCCGGCAACCCGGAGGTGGCGCTGACAGTGACTGTCTCCCAACAGGACAGACAGCCGGATACCGTCGTCCCGGTGGGGACAACGGTGACGCTGACCTTTACCGATACCTCGGCCAGAGATTAAGGAGGCTTATTTATGAAACTGCAGGAACTGCTGAAAAATATCCCGGTGCTGGAAATGACAGCGGACGGGAATCTGGATATTTTGGATATTTGCTATGACTCCCGGAAGGTAACCCCGGGCAGCCTGTTTGTGGCGGTGTCCGGCTTCGCCGCCGACGGCAACCGGTTCATCCCCATGGCGCTGGAAAAGGGTGCCGTGGCGGTGGTCACCGCCCGAAAGCCGGAGGGAGATGTGCCCTATGTGCTGGTGGAGTCCGACCGGCTGGCGCTGGCGCTGCTGGGCTGCAATTTCTATCACCATCCGGCGCAGAGCATGACCATGATCGGCGTTACCGGCACCAACGGCAAGACCTCCACCACGCTGCTGCTCAAGCAGGTGCTGGAAACCTGCCTGGGTGCCAAGGTGGGTCTGATCGGCACCATGGAAAACCGAATCGGTGACCTGGTGATTCCCACCGAGCGCACCACCCCGGAGAGTCTGGAGCTGCAGAAGCTGTTTGCTCAGATGCGTGATGCCCACTGCACCCATGTGGTCATGGAGGTATCCAGCCACGCCCTGACGCTGGAACGGGTGGGAGGCGTACACTTCGATGTGGCGGCCTTTACCAACCTGACGGAGGATCATCTGGATTTCCACAAGACCATGGATGCCTACTGCGATGCCAAAGCGGAGCTGTTCCGCCGGTGCGACAAGGCGGTGATCAATGCCGACGATGCCTATGCTGAGCGGATGCTGGCGGCGGCTGCCTGCCCGGTGCTGACTACCTCTGTGGCGAAGAAGAGCGATTTGCAGGCGGTGGATCTGGAGCTGCAGGCCGAGGGCATCCGCTTTACGGCGCTGACCGGCGGCGAAGGTTATCCCGTTTCTCTGCCCATTCCCGGCAAATTCACCGTGTATAACGCCCTGACGGTGCTGGGCATTGCCGCTCAGCTGGGGATCTCTCCGGCGGACAGCGCCGCGGCGCTGGCAAAAGCAGAGGGCGTCAAGGGACGGATCGAGGTGGTTCCCACCCCGGGCAAGCCCTACAGCATCCTCATTGACTATGCCCATACCCCGGACGGACTGGAAAATGTCCTGTCCTCTGTCCGGGATTTCTGCAAGGGTCGGCTGATCGCGGTGTTTGGCTGCGGCGGCGACCGGGATCCCATCAAGCGCCCCATTATGGGTCACATCGGCGTGGCGCTGTCGGATCTGGCGGTGATCACCTCCGACAATCCCCGCACGGAAGACCCCATGGCCATCATCCGGGACATCGTGGCAGGGGTAAAACCGGAAGATGGGGAATATATTGTTATGGAAGATCGGCGCAAAGCCATCAGATATGCTATGGACATTGGCCAAAAAGATGATATAATTGTACTGGCAGGCAAGGGTCATGAGACCTACCAGGACATCGGCGGCCAGAAGCACCACCTGGATGAACGGGAAGAGGTCGCAGCCCACCTGACAGAATCGAGGAATTGATATGGCAACCATCACACTGCGGCAGGCTGCCGCATGGTGCGGCGGCACCGTAGATAAGAAATATGAAGATGTGGAATTTCTGGGCGCCGGGAACGACACCCGGGTTCTGCAGCCGGGGCAGCTGTTCATTGTGCTCCAGGGTGCCCGGGATGGGCATGACTTCATCCCCGCGGCCATGGAGAAGGGCGCGGCGGCGGTGCTGTGCAGCCGCCGGGTGGGGGACTATCCCGCCATTTACGTCAAGGATCCCCGGAAGGCGCTGGGGGATATCGCCCGGGAGGAAATGAAGCGCATCCACCCCAAGGTGGTGGCGGTCACCGGCTCCGTGGGCAAAAGTACCACCAAGGAAATGATCGCCACGGTGCTCAGCCAGGCTTTCCGCACCAGCAAGACCCCGGCCAACCACAACAACGACATCGGTATGCCCATGGCCATCCTGTCCATGCCTCTGGATACCCAGGTGGCGGTGACGGAAATGGGCATGAACCACTTCGGTGAGATTGCTTACCTGTCCAAGATTTGCTGCCCCGATGTGGGTGTAATCATCAACATCGGCACCGCCCATATTGAATTTTTGGGCACCCGGGAGGGTATCCGTCAGGCGAAAATGGAAATCACCGAGGGTATGCAGACCAACGGAATGCTGCTGCTCAACGGTGACGACACCCTCCTGCGGAATCTGGATCGGGAGCCGAAGCAGCGGGTCACCTATTTCGGTCAGGCCGAGGGCTGCGCCGTCCGGGCAGTGGATGCCTGGCAGGACGGAGAGACCCTCCGCTTCCGGGCAGAGGCAGGCAAGCTGTCCTTCCCGGTGGAAATGACGCTGGAAGGTGAGCACTACATCGACGATGCTCTGGCCGCCATTGCCGTGGCGCTGAAGCTGGGAATGCTCCCGGAGAAGATTCAGGCAGGTCTGGCGGCGTTCCACAACATTTCCGGCCGGCAGGAGATCCTGCAGCTGGAGCAGGGGTATACCCTGATCAACGACTGCTACAACGCAGGCCCTGAATCCATGGCGGCGGCGCTGGCGGTGCTGGGGAAGAAGCCCGGCCGCCGGATTGCGGTGCTGGGCGATATGCTGGAGCTGGGTGACTGCACCCAGGCAGAGCACTACCGCATCGGCCGCATTGCCGCGGAGAAGGCGGATCTGGTCTTTGCCTATGGCCCCAATTCCGGGCGCATCCTCAACGGCACCATCACCGGCGGTATGCCGGAGAGCAAGGGGCGTGCCTTTACGGATCAGAAGGCGCTGACCCAGGCGCTGATTCGGGCGGCCAAGCCCGGGGACGTGATCCTGTTCAAAGCCAGCCACGGAATGCACCTGGAACGGATTCTGGAGGACTTCGTCAAGGAGATCACCAAAGAAAAATAACGGAGGATAATACCAATGAGTAGAGTTTTTATGGCGGGAGCCATCAGCCTGCTGCTGTCGGCTGTGTTCGGCCGGCTGCTGCTGCCTGTGCTCCATGCCCTGAAGGCCGGTCAGTCCATTCGGGAGATCGGACCGACCTGGCATAACAGCAAAATGGGCACCCCCATGATGGGCGGTTTGATGTTTATTTTCGCCACGGTGCTGGTGCTGGCGCTGAGTGCGTTTTTCGTCTCGGATCCCAGCGTATACTATGTGCTGGCGGTGTCTCTGGCTTTCGGCATGATTGGTTTTCTGGATGACTTCACCAAAATCCGCTACAAGCGGAATCTGGGCTTGAACTCCATCCAGAAGCTGCTGCTGCAGATGGCCATTGCGGCGCTGTTCCTGTACATCATGTACCGCACCGGCAGCATGAATACCCATGTGTACATCCCCTTTGTCAATATCAGCGTGGAGCTGCACCCCATTGTGTATATCTTCTTTGCCATGTTCGTCATGGTCGGCTGCGACAACGCGGTGAACCTGACCGATGGCGTGGACGGTCTGTGCGGCTCCGTGACCATCCCGGTGATGATCTTCTTCACCGCCGTGTGCGTAGCAATGGGAAAGTGGGATCTTGCTCTGCTGCCTGCGTCCCTGGTGGGCGGTTTGATCGCCTATCTGTTCTACAACTGGCATCCTGCCAAGGTGTTCATGGGCGATACCGGCTCGCTGTTCCTCGGCGGCGTGGTCTGCGCCATGGCCTTTGCCCTGGAGATGCCCCTGATCCTGATTCTCGTGGGTTTTGTGTATATCTGTGAGACTCTCTCCGTGATTATGCAGGTGAGCTATTTCAAGCTGACCCACGGAAAGCGGATCTTCAAAATGACTCCCATCCACCACCATTTTGAAATGTGCGGCTGGAAGGAGGAAAAGATTGTCCTCATCTTCACCGCTGTGACGGCGGTGCTATGCGTGCTCGCCTGGCTGGGCATTTCCCCTCTGGTGGGCTAAAACGGAAAGGAGCGTTCTATGGCGGCGGAGGAGATCCGGCCTGCCAAAGAGGACCGGAGCCTGAGTGCTTCGGAACGTGTGGACTATCCCTTCTTGCTGCTGGTGCTCCTGCTGCTGACGGTGGGGCTGGCTGTGCTGTACTCCGCCAGCTACGCCCAAAGCGAATATGACACCGGCTACACGATTTCTACCAAATATCTGCAAAAGCAGGCGGTTTGCGCCGCCCTTGGTCTGGTGGCCATGTATGCCTTCAGCCGGATTCCGGCTGGGGTATGGTACCGCTTCGCCTGGGTGCTGTACGGCATCAGCATTGTGCTGTTGCTGTCGGTGCTGGTCATTGGCGAGGAGGTCAACGGTGCCAGACGCTGGATCAGTCTGGCGGGGCTGCAATTTCAGCCCTCCGAGGTGGCAAAATTCACCCTGATCCTGCTGTTCGCCCGGCTGACCACCACCTTCGGTCAGGAGGCGAAAACCTTCCGCTATGGTGTGCTGGGCTTTGGCCTGGCACTGCTGGGGATTCTGATCCCCCTGGCGCTGGAAAAGCACCTTTCCGCCATTATGCTCATGGGCATGGTGGCGGTGGTGATGATGTATGTGGCCGGCACCCGGCTGAAATGGCTCCTGGCCGGAGCCGGGGCGGCGGCTGTCTTTGTTCTTGTTTATATCCAATTTATGGGCTATGCCGGTGACCGGGTCACCGCCTGGCTCCATCCCGAGCTGGACCCGGGGGATACCGGGTATCAGATCCTGCAATCGCTGTACGCCATCGGCTCCGGGGGCATCTTCGGACTGGGCTACGGCAAATCCCGTCAAAAATACTTGTATCTGCCTTTTCAGTACAATGACTATATTTTCGCGATCCTTTGTGAAGAACTGGGGCTGGTGGGGGCGCTGTGTGTGATGGCGCTGTTCGCCGCCGCCATTTTGCGGGGGTATCGCATCGCCCTGAACGCCCGGGATCGGTTTTCCACGGTGCTGGCGGCTGGGCTGGTGACCCTTATTGCGGTGCAGACCCTGCTGAACCTGGGGGTGGTCACCAATATGCTCCCCTCCACCGGCATCGCCCTGCCATTTTTCTCCTACGGCGGCACGGCTCTGGCGGTGAATTTGGGGGAGATGGGCATCGTGCTCAGCATTTCCAAAGAAAAACACAGGAGGCAATCCTTATGAACCTGATCTTTACCTGCGGCGGAACTGCCGGTCATATCAACCCGGCTATCGCTGTGGCCAATACCATTCGGGAGCGGCACCCGGACGCCAACATCCTCTTCATCGGTGCCACGGGGCACATGGAGGAGACTTTGGTGCCCAAGGCCGGCTTCCAGCTGAAGTGCCTGCCCGGCTCCGGCTTAAGCCGGGGCAAGAGCCTGGCGGCGGTGAAGAAGAACCTGTATGCGGTGAAGTGCGTGCTCGACGCCGTGGCACAGTGCAAGAAGATCTTCCGGCAGTTCCAGCCGGATGTGGTCATCGGCACCGGCGGCTATGCCAGCTTTCCGGCGCTCTATGCCGCCCAGAGTATGAAGATCCCCACCTGCGTCCATGAAAGCAACGCTGTGCCCGGCGTTACCACCAAGCTGGCTGCCAACAAGGCCAGCCGGGTGTTGGTGGCTTTCGAGGAGAGCGTGGCACACTACAAGCACCCGGAGAAGGTGGAAGTGGTGGGTATGCCCGTGCGGAAGGAATTTATTTTCGACACCCGGGAAAGCGCCCGGAAGGAGCTGGGTCTGACCGGCCATGTGGTGGTTTCCGCCTTCGGAAGCCAGGGTGCCAAGGTGATGAACGAAACCGTTGCGGATATGATGGCACTGGAGCAGAAGGACAACTTCCCCTTCCAGCACATCCACGCCACCGGCAGCTTCGGCAAGGACTGGATGCCCCAGCGGGTGAAGGACAACGGCGTGGACTGGGAAAATTGCCCGGCGCTGGACATCCGGGAGTATATTTACAATATGCCCACCGTCATGGCGGCGGCGGATGTGGTCATCGGACGGGCAGGCAGCGCAACCTGCAACGAGATCGCCGCCTCCGGCACGCCCTGCGTGCTGATTCCGTCTCCCAATGTGACCAACAACCACCAGGAAAAGAACGCCCGTGTGCTGGAAGCCGGGGGCGGTGCGGTGGTGCTGCTGGAGAAGGAATGCACCCCCCAGCGGCTGTATGAGATCGTTACAGAGCTGCTGGCGGACGAGGAAAGACGGGCGGATATGACCCGGAAGCTCCAGGCTCAGGTGAAGCTGGACAGTGCTGAGCAGATCTGCGGCATTGTGGAGGAGCTGGCAAAACACTGATCTGCCTACCCAGGAGGAAACCATATGGATACAACTCAGAAGAAACGGCCGGAGGGTCAGCGGCGGCAGACCAGCGCCCAGCGCCCCAGCCAGCCCCGGAAGCAGGAGGAGGCTCCCCGCCAGAAGCGGCAGCGTCCCGCCGGGGAAGCGCCCCGGAAGGCGGCTGCCAAGCAGCCCCAGCAGCGCCGGGAGCGGACAGGGGAGGGACAGTCCCCCCAGCGCCGCACCCCTCAGAAAAGACAGCCCCCCCGCCGGGAGGATGTGCCGGAGAAGAAGCGTGCTTACGGCAACAGCAAGCCCCGGAAAAAGACTGCCCTGCAGCAGGCGGCGGAGCTGGTGACCAACCTGCGTAGCCGCTCCGAAAACGATCCCAAGGCCAGGGCGAAGAAGGCTGCCCGGCAGAAAAAGCGCCAGCAGGTGAAAAAGCAGCTGGAAGCGCCTGCCATCATCTATACCCAGCCCAAGGCCTTTAACCGGGACCGGCTGATCATTCAGATGACCACGGTGGCGGCGGTTGTGCTGGCCTTTATTCTGGGACTTTCCGTGTTTTTCAAGGTGGAGACCATTACCATCTCCGGCGCGGAGGTCTACAGCCCCTGGGCGGTTCGGGAGGCCTCCGGCATTTCCGAGGGAGACAATCTGCTGACCTTCAGCAAGATCCGCGCGGCCAGCCAGATCACCACCAAGCTGCCCTATGTGGAAAAGGTTCGCATCGGTATAAAACTGCCCGATACGGTCAATATTATGGTAAAAGAAGCCAGCGTGGTCTATGCCATCAAGGCCAACGACGGCACCTGGTGGCTGATGGACTCCGATGGCCGGATCATTGAGCAGGCCAACAATGCCAAGGCCGCTGCCACAACTCAGGTTCTGGGCGTGACTCTGGAAGAGCCGAAGGTCAACGAGCGGGCGGTGGCAACGGAAGCCGTGCAGACCGAAACCGGCGAGGATGGTGAGCTGCTGCCTGTGACCACCACCGGTGCCCTGCGGCTGAGCGCTGCGCTGAAGATCCTCAACGCACTGGAGGATAACGACATCGTGGGCGAAGCCGCCAGCGTGGATGTCAGCAGCTCCGAGGACATCATTTTGTGGTACGGTACCCGGTATCAGGTGAATCTGGGAGACAGCACCCAGCTGGAAACCAAGATCAACTGGATGAACGATGCTATCTTGCAGCTGAGCGATTACCAGACCGGCGTGCTGGATATCAGCTTCACCATCTGGCCCGACCGGGTGGTGTACACGCCCTTTGAGTAACGGCGGCGAAGTTCCGGTGGACAAATTGTAAATATTTTGCCGAAACGGCGGATTTTCTATTGACCAATCCGGTTTTTGCCGTTAAAATAGAAACGTATACCCTAACCAATCAGGCAGACGGTCTTTGGCCGCTGCGATAAGATACATAGGAGGAAGAGTTTTATGTCCGAAGCTATGCAGGATCGCGTTGTCAAAATCAAAGTGATCGGTGTCGGCGGCGCCGGCAACAATGTTATTAACCGTATGA